>JAJYLE010000201.1 GCA_021788025.1 Nitrospirota bacterium | reverse complement strand
GGATTTAGCTCATTGCCAAAAGGCGCCCATATAGGCACAAGCAGCCTCAGGCGCACCTGCCAGCTTCTCCAGCTGCGCCCGGACCTGAAGATCAGCAGCCTTCGCGGCAACCTTGATACCAGGCTAAAAAAGCTGGACGAAGGGCTTTATGATGCAATCGTGCTGGCCTATGCAGGGATGAAAAGGCTCGGTTTTGAGGACCGCGTAACCGAAAAACTTGCCCCGGAGGTGATGCTTCCGGCCATAGGGCAGGGCGCAGTGGGGATAGAGTGCAGGGTTGACGATGAGTTTATAAACGGGCTTGTAGGCAAGCTGGACCATGAAGAGACCTCTATTGCCGTCCGTGCCGAAAGGAGTTTCCTTAGAAGGCTTGAAGGCGGCTGCCAGGTGCCCATAGCTGCTTATGCAAGGCTGGTGGACGGCAGGCTGGTAATGGACGGGCTTGTGGGAAGCCCTTCAGGCGAAAAGACCGTTAAGGCCCACAGCGAAGGGGAATTCAAGCTGCCCCAGGCCAGGACGCTTGGGACGGCGCTTGCCGAAAGGCTGATAGCCATGGGGGCGGGCGAAATACTGGCTGAGGTGTACGGCAGGCAGATACCGCCCGTTGAAAACGACATAGCTACTTAGGAGGGAAAGATGGCCGAGGGGAAGATCAGCTGCGAAGAGTTTGTAAAGAAGGCAATCGTCTCGCTCAGGAAAGAGCCGTATAAAGGCATACATACCGTATTTTCGGGGTTTAACGAAGCGTTCAAGAAATATTACGAGGGCGCGGCGGACCCGATAGAGGTTACAAACCAGCTTGCCAAGGAGGGCAAGATAGTCATCCGCCCGGTAAGGGGCGGGGTGATGCTCTATCTGCCGGAGGACGCCCCGGCCCAGGCCACCAAATCCGAAGAAGCGCTCAAGAAGATGGGGCTGTAAGGCACCCTTTTTAAGACTTGAATCAAAAAATGAAACCCGCCTCTTCTGCGCGGGGGTTTTCATCCCAATAGCACATATAAAAAGCTTGGGACAAAATGCGGGGATGAAAATCACTTTGCCCTGCACTTCCACGCCCGCCCTGTTTTGATAATAGTATCTGTTTTGATAATACTAATAATATGGCCACTAACGAAATATGTGCACTCAATTACCTGGCTGGCACGCTGGCAACGGCGTACAAGGGGCTTGTTACGTCGCTTCTGGCCAAGGACTTCTGCATATGCGAGGATGGCGGCACGGCCATACTCAGGGGGACAGTCCTTGGCATGCCGGCCGGGGACTACAAGGCCGCGCTTATCCATGGCGGCGTGGAGCTTGCCCGCGCCCCGCTTAAAGACGGTTTTTTCGAGTTGCGCACCCCTGCTGCAAAGTTATTGGAGGCCAGGAACCTCCAGATAGACATTGTCCAGAACGGCAGGCACGTAGGCACTTTCCTTTTAAAAAAGCATGAGGCGGGGGTGTACTATACCCCGGCCATAGAGCTGTCCAAGGAACTCTCCGGGCTGAACCCGATGGCCCTTACCGGGCCGCTTGCCTCCAGGCCCGGCCTGCTGCGGCGCGCCGAGGAGGTCATAGCCAGCATAAGCTCCACAAAAAAGGACTGGATAAAACTTTCCGAGGACCTGCACGGGCTTTCCATAGACCTCTTCTGGGCCGGCAGAGACACCTTTTACAGCTCTTTCAGCCTTCTTGCGCGCTTTTTGTGGCTGGCCGCTTCGGGGAAACGGTGCGCGAAGGGCGCGCAGGGCAGGGCCGCGGCAAACGCGCTGGATGTGATAACGCTTCCGCTTGAAAAGGAAGAGGACGCCGGAAGGCTCCACAGCGCGGCGGGCGTATGGGTGGCAAACGCGGCAGGCTCCGGGGCCGATCTCTCCATGGAGCCATTCAGGGCGCTCCGGGTTATCACCCTGCTTAAAAACAGATTCCCGGATGTGGATGCAATGCCGTTTGCAACAAAACTGATCGAGGACCTTAAGAAGCGGACCGTGGCTGTGCAGGCGCTTCCGCCGGAGGTAATCGAACTTGTAAAGGCGGCGAACATCCCGCAGGAGCAGATGGCCACGCTTCTGCGCTATTCGGAGGCGGGCAAGCCGGAACTTTTGCAAAGGATTGAACACGCGCTTTCCCTGATAAAATCCGGGCGCGTGGATGAGGCTGTAAAAGAGGCATCCGGGCTGGACCTATCCATACTTGAAGGCGAGGGAGGGATCAAAAACCTGGTAGACACCGCCCGCGCAAACCTCAGCCCTGGAAATGCCGCCACGCTTGCAGGGGCGGTTATGGGATTGCTTGGGGGTAAAAAGATTTCCGCCCCGGCGCGGGAGGCCTTGCTTTTGTCTTTTCCGGAATTTTTCCGTTCGCTTGTCCGGCTTGGACGTGGAAATGATGAGATTGGGCGGCTTGCCCTTGGCCTGCTGAAGAACGCTTCAGCTTCCGCATCTGCCCTGGCTGAAAAAACCGTGCTGGACAGCTCAACCGCCCAGGCTGTGCTTGGTTCCGGCTTTGAAGGGCTTGCAAGCGAATACAAAAAAATACTGAAGGGCATTATTATCCCGGCCGCAAGGCCCAGGGGAGTTTCAAGCGATACGTGGGCGCAGCTTGTCAATCCGCTTCATCTGCAAAGGCTGGCCGGATTGCTGAGCGTTCTGGCGGCGGGAGGCCCGGCATTACAGGATGTGCAGGCAAGCATAATCTGCAATATTTACTTGAGCGGGGCATTCGTCCCGGACGACAGGATTTTTCAGAGGAACGTTTCGGAGTATCTGAACTCGGACGCCATGCAAGGGGATTTTTTCTTCAACTATATGCTGCTAAAGAAAATCCCCGTTTTTTTCAGCGAGGTTGGGGCCACAAGCACGATAAGGGACCTTACCACGGAGATGGATTCCTGGGGCAACGACCCCGTGCTTTATTTTGTTAGAAAGCAGACCCACGTGAATGCCAGCAGCCACAACATCAGGTTGATGGAAGACGTGATGAGGGCCTGGCTGGCCATGGATACCGCACTCCTGAAAGATACCGTGCCGTCTGACGTGCTTGCCAGCATAAACCGGGAGATTTTTGCCTCTTATTCCCTGGCGGTAAAAGAGTTCTTTCCGGGCCAGACCGGGGAGCAGGATTTTCAAAATCTGCTCAAAATGCCGGAGGCGGCGATAAGGGCTAAACTGGATTCTGTTAGTGCTTCAGAAGAGATAAAGCGGAAGGTTTTTCTTTTCCTGCGGGCCTACCAGGAGATAGTTAAAAAATATTCTCACGCAAGCGGCCCTCCTGCCGGAGACGGCGGCCAAAAAGAAAATGCGTTAAGCCTGGCGCTTGAAAAGATGCGGAAGCTGAAAGACATATTTACCTCCAGCGAAAAGACCAGCGCCCAGGAAAATCTCTTTTTCAAGCGGCATATCGCCTTCGGGATACCATCGGTGCTGGGCAGCTACCGGGAGCCTAAG
>JAJYLE010000200.1 GCA_021788025.1 Nitrospirota bacterium | reverse complement strand
GGAAAAACCTTACCCGTCACCACTTCTTTTCTGGGCCGCCCTTCTCACAAAAATTGCCGCAACCCTTTTTGCCGTTTATGGGTGGTTTGTAAGCCCGATAGGCTGGAAGTACGCCCTTTTGGTCTGGGGATATGCGCTTGTCTGGTTTGTTATTAACGATTACCTGAAGATCAGGACGTACCAGACGTTGAGGAAAGAAGGTGTCATTTTATGACCGCAGCACGCTGCGGAATAGACATGGCAAATGTAAGAGCCGGTTTCATATGAAGGCCTCAACACTGACCGGTTTTTGGATGGCAAAAACTGCCTGCGTCAATCCGCAAGCAGCTCCATCGATTCGATTCTGGCCTTCCCGATCTCTTCCGGTGTAATTATCCCTTTTACGTTCCCGGCTGAATCGCTGCCTTCCTTGGCAAGGACAAGAGCAATCGATGTTCTCTTGCTGGCCAACTTCTCCACAATGGCTGAAAAACTTAAATCCTCGGTAACCGCGACATAATTTTTTCAACAATATCGTCTATTTTGGCCGTCGCATCGTATTCCGCCGCTTCGATCAGTTTATCTCTTTTAATAACGCCGATGATGTTTCCGCCGGAAACCACAAGATAATGAATTGCGAATTGCCGTGTTGGCAATTCTTTCAGGAAAGCGCCTGCCGCCAGACCGGAGTCGACCGTGTCAAACTGTGTATCCATTATCTCGACCGCCCTTTTCATATACAGCAGGTCCCGCTGGAGGACCTCGGTTATGAAGTGCTTTCTGCGCGCAAGCTTCATGGTATAAATGCTCTCCGTCGACAAAAGCTTTCTAACGCCATAGCTGATCGTAACAGTTATGACCATTGGCAGCATTACATTGTAATTGAGGGTCATCTCGAAGATCATTACGATTGCGGCAATTGCCGCGCCTGTTACCCCGCCAGCCAACCCAGCCATTCCGGCAACCGCAAACGCTGCTGAATTTATGTCAAGTCCGGGAAAAAAAGTGTGAAGCAAGAATCCATAAACACCGCCCAAGGTTGCTCCCAGGAAAAGAGATGGCGAGAATATGCCTCCCGAAGCGCCGGAGCCAAGGGTGGTTGATGTGGCAACCAGCTTGAGACAGAAAAGCGCAAAAAGAAAAGATGCCCCTGTAAGAGAGCCAGTCAGAATATCCTGGATAGTGGCATAACCTACACCTTCCGTAAAATAATGCCCACGCATTTTCATAAGGACGTAAAACATCACTCCCACGATCAGCATGCCAACCAGATGACGGACATAGTAAACTTTGCTTACCTTTTTATCGAAGAAATCCTCAAAGGCGTAAATTGATTTTATAAACAGAGCGGATGCAACTCCAAGAATAACGCCCAGCCCTCCGTAGGCAAGCAGCACAACCGGATTTTCTATATGAAAATAGGGGGTCTCAAAGCCCGGGATCACAAATGCAGGGTGTGTTCCAAAGAATATTTGCCCAACATAGGTGGCTATTACCGTTGTGATCGCAAGGGGAATAAGCGTTCGGATGCTGAATTCCTGCATCATCAGCTCGAAGGCAAAGATCATGCCTCCTATGGGAGTATTGAAAGTGGCGGCAATGCCCCCGCCCGTACCGGCCGCAATAAGAGTGATGCGTTGCCATACCGGCAGGTTCAGGATCTGTCCAATTGTAGAACCGAAAGAGGATCCGATTTGCACAATCGGCCCCTCTCGGCCAACGGAACCCCCTGTGCCAATCGAAACAGATGAAGCTGCTGCTTTGACGGCTGCCACAACAGGCCTGATTACGCCACGATAGTAATAGACGGCATCGATTACCTCTGGAACACCGTGGCCCTTTGCTTCAGGAGCGAATTTTTGAATCAGGAAGACAACTACAGAGCCGCCAATCACCGGCCCCAGTATTATGAAAGCCCCCCACGGACTTGCGGGCGTATGCAGGGTAGCATCATAAACAAAAGAGAACTTCCCCAGGAAAACCAGGTTATGTACAAGTGCGATCAGGCCGCGAAAGACGACAGCGCCGATGCCTGTAAGGATGCCAAGCAACGCCGAAATTAGCGCGAACTTTAACGGCCCAAGCAATTTAATGTAGCGGCTGTTTTTAATATCCATGCAATTGGCTCTATTCCAGCAAATAATGCTCTCTAATATTCAACTTAGCAGAATAGAGCGTTAAATAGAAGTTTTTTGTAAGTCTATGATTCATCTTTGTATAATTAACGGACATGCCAAAATATATTAGCCATAAAGTTTCTCTCCATTCCGATGAGCGACGTTATTAAAACTCCGGAAAAAGAAACCAGCAAGCTTGGCGAACTGGCCTTTCTGGTTAAGAAATTCCATACGTCGGAGCATACCGCCATAATTGTCCTTTCCATCCTGATAGGTGTTTGCGCCGGGTTTGCAAACATTCTTTTCCGCACCACCATGAATTTTGTCCACCGGATTTTCTTCATAAATGGTTTAAACCTGCTGGCAATAAACAGAGGGGGGATATACAAGGTCTTTTTGCCACTTTTGCCGATGGCTGGAGCGCTGCTTCTTATTCCGTTGTCCAAGGCCTTCCCAGGTGATGTGAACGGCTACGGGTTCCCAAAATTCATAGAGCTTGTGAACATCAGGGGCGGCGTGATCAAAATCAGAAATATCTTTCTTAAAATTATCGCTCCCGCGCTTACAATAGGCACTGGCGGGTCGGCGGGAATCGAAGGTCCCATAGCGATAATCGGAGGCACGATAGGCTCAGGCACAGGGCAGCTCTTCAGGTCCTCCGGCAGCAGGATGAAGCTTCTGATAGCGGCGGGCTCCGCCGGTGCTATAGCCGCCACTTTCAACGCCCCTATCGCGGGGGTGATGTTCGCGATAGAAATAGTGCTTCTTGGGAACTATGAGATATCATCCTTTGCAGCCATCGTCATATCCTCCGGAATGGCCACGGTGATCTCAAGGGATACTGGTTATTAGCCGATGTTTATAGGGGGAAACAGTTCGCCGACGGAATCGCAAAACGCGCTCCGGAAGCACAGGAAAGGAAAGCCGCCTGAATGCTTTTTACACACCTTTTGACAAAAGCCCAAAAAATGTTATTCAAAATCAAAAACATCTTCATCTGCAAAGTAATATCTAATATGGATGTTTTTAGCCTGAAGACGGCGCCTGAAATCGCAAAAGTACTGGGCGTAAACCCTAAAACGATATACGACTGGGCTGAGCAGAGATTGATTCCTCATTATAAAATTCTCGGCTGTCTTCGGTTCGATGAGGATGAGGTCAGAGAATGGTTGAAAAAATGGAAACGGGGGCCTTTACCTTTATATAATAGCAACATTGGTAGAGGCCCCAGGAAAGGAGAAAGGTAATATGGGGCTGTATTGGAGGAAAGGTATTTTATGGTTCAGTATCTCAACGGAAAATGGGCGCATTCGCGAGTCTACCCAGACGGCGAATCGGAAGCTGGCGGAAAGGATTTACGCCA
>JAJYLE010000199.1 GCA_021788025.1 Nitrospirota bacterium | reverse complement strand
GAAGTCTTTGAGTTTTCAGCAATAGAGCCTGTCTCAAAACTGATTTCAAAGCAAAAGACAGAGGAAATCTTGAGGCAGGTTCTACCTGTAAGCGGACTTGTCCCCGATGTCGCTGTGAATGGGCATGAATATCTTGCGCAGGGTAAAAAGCAGGTAAAGCGCCGCGATCACGACAAGCCCGGAAACGATTGCCGCTTTCCCCATAATCCCGCCTGCAAGCAGTACAAGATATAGCGGCATCAGCATGGCCAGCAGATAACCCTCCACCAGCCGGAAACACACGGCCTCCTTGGCCGCAATAAACCCGATGCAGCCAGCCAGAGGCAGCATCAGGATCGGCCCCAGGTGAAAACCGGGGGCAATGAAATATGAGAGGCAATCCCCCTTGCTGATTATGACAAACAGGATAAGCCCGGCCAGAGCAAGATTATAAAGCCATATTAGATTGGTCTTCAGTTTCCTTATGTAAAGATGGATGCAAAAAACGCTAAGCCCGGTTGCGCAGTAGAGGAGGGAAAGAAAAATGTTAAACAGCAAGGCGGCCGTTGGGGGCGCGATTGCCGCAGAGTCGGCAAAAAACACAGCCATTGCCGCAAACAATATGCACGTAAGGGCAATACCGGCCCTGTACAGCATAACCGTGATCCTGTCGTTTCGCGTAAGCGGCTGATATAAGATGTAATCGCCCATTATTTTTTCTTTTTCCCCTTCTTCTTTAAGCCCAGATCGGCAAGCGCCATCTTCATCAGTTCAACCGGGGTCTTTTGGGCCGCTTCCTTGCACCTGCATTCATCCGCGGCCTTATCAGCTTTCTTGCCGCCCCGTTCCGGTTTCTGCGGTTTGTTGTCCTTGCCCACGTGCTTATTTTACAAAAAAAACCGCCGCAGATGTTGGATGCGCCAATAAAACAATCAGTTTCAAATCTATTTACCCGCTAAGAGCGCAGGGTTCTTCACAGCGGCGCGGCAGCTCACCGCCCCCCGTTTTTGGAGGTGAATTTATCTTCCAGTTTAAAGAGCCTCATTTTGGCCTTAAAGGTATTTCTGCTTAAGCCGAGGGCCTTGGCTGCCTTCAGTTTATTCCCCGCCGTTTCCCTTAATGCAAGCGATACCAGGGCCTTTTCCACCTCGGTTATAACCGTATCGTAAATCCGCGAACCCCCGGCATCCGAGCTTTTCCTGATGTACCCCCGCAGCCTTTCCTCTATAAAATCCCCAAGCGAGCATCTGCCCAGAAATTCGGAGCCAAAAAGGTCTTTTTCTCCAATGGACAAGCCTTTGCTAAGCATATATGCCCGGTGAATAAGCTGTTTCAGCTCCGCCACGTTCCCTGGGAAGGGCCTTGCGGCCAGCGCCTGCTTGGCCTTCTGTGTAAGATGCTTTCTGCCAAGGTGAAAGAACAAAGAGAGCTCTTCCATAAAGCATTCCGCAAGCGGCAGGATATCTTCCTGCCTGTCCCTGAGGGGTGGCAATTTTATCCTGGCAATCCGCGCCTGCTGCAGCCAGGCCGGCTCAGGCGAGGAGGAGCAACCGATTATTACCCGCAACTCCGCTTTTTCACGGCCCGCTCCGTTTCCACCCCAGACGCCTTCGGTTAGCAGGAGCTTAAGCCTTTCCGCGGTGTCCTGCCCAAATATGGCAGCCTCTTTTATAAAAAGTGTGCCGCCCCTGGCCTGCCGTACTGCCGCATCGATGAGATCCTCAGAGACAACCTTTATGAAAGGGCTGCTATTGAAACCGCCGCTGTTTTCATGAATAAATGCCGCAAGGGTTTCACGGCCGGCGCCCGGTTCGCCGTTCAACAGGATATGCCCGGCCTTTCCGGCTGCATCATCTGCACTGCCAAGGGCCTTTTTCATGGCCGCGCTCTTTGCTATTATCTTCTGCTCGGTCAGGGATTTCAGTTTTTCAAGCTGATATTCTCTTTCCGCCTCGGCACGCGCCCTCTGCGCCGTTTCACGGACGGCCTCGGCGTCATTGCGCTCGAATATAACGAACTTTGCGCCGCTCCTGAGGGCCTCTTCCGTCTTTTTAGGATCGCCATTTGAAAGCACAAGGATGCGGCACTCCGGATGATAGGCCTTAAGGGATTTCAGCGCTTCCATTGAGCCTGGCAGATTAAGGTCTATTATGAGCGGCCTTTCGGCAAATGATGCCCTGCGCATTTTCGGGCCAGACGGAACGCAGTCTCTAAGCTCGAACCCGAACCCGAAAGGCGCAACCTTCTCCGTAAAAAGAGAAATAAACGAGCTGTCAGCCGTTATTAAAAAGAAATCCCCAGTCTTCAAAAAAAGTCGTCCCCCCAAAGCAGATGAAAAAGGATGGTGAAATGTAATATCAGTTCCAGCCCGCGCTTGTCAAGCCATTTCCCCTGAACTGGGGGCAATGGCCTGACAAGGCAGAAACCCTTTTAATTAAAGAGGGCTATGCGGAGGCCAGCCTGGCGCAAAGGTCCCCGATTTCGCGCGTGCCCATGCCCATCTTGCCAGCGGCAAGACTTTTTATGTGCCTGGCGGTTATCTCCATAACCGCGCCTTCTATCGCGGCGGCGGCCTTGGTCTCGCCCAGGGTGTCCAGCATCATGCCAGCTGCGCAGATTGCCGCCAGCGGGTTTATAACGTTTTGCCCCGTGTATTTGGGGGCGGAGCCGCCTATGGGCTCGAACATCGATACGCCTTCAGGGTTTATGTTGCCCCCTGCTGCTATTCCCATGCCGCCCTGGATCATCGCACCGAGGTCCGTGATTATGTCGCCAAACAGGTTGTCCGTGACAACCACATCGAACCATTCGGGGTTCTTCACAAACCACATTGTTATAGCGTCCACGTGGGCGTAGTCGGTTTTTACAGCCGGGTAGCTGGGGGCAAGTTCGTCAAACGCCCTCTTCCAGAGGTCAAAGGCATAGGTAAGCACGTTTGTCTTGCCGCACAACGTGAGCTTGTTGGCCTTGTTTCTCTTTTTGGTCAGCTCGAAGGCGTACCTGAGGCACCGCTCCACGCCTTTCCGGGTGTTTATGGACTCCTGTGTTGCCACTTCATCCGGTGTGCCCTTCTTAAGCACGCCTCCCGCGCCGGCGTACAGCCCCTCGGAGTTTTCCCTGATGACAACAAAATCTATGTCCTTTGTCGTTTTGTCCTTAAGCGGGCACTCAACACCGGGATAGAGCTTAACAGGGCGCAGGTTTATGTACTGGTCCAGCTTGAAGCGGATCTCAAGGAGGATGCCCTTTTCAAGTATTCCGGGCTTTACGTCCGGATGGCCGATGGCCCCCAGAAAAATGGCGTCGAATTTCTTCAGGTCGTTAATGGCGGATGCGGGCAGCACCTCGCCGGTCTTAAGATATCTGTTTCCGCCGAAATCAAAATGGGTATATTCATTTTTAAAGCCGAATTTTGAGGAAACGGCGTCAAGCACTTTTACGCCCTCGGCAACTACTTCCGGACCGGTGCCGTCGCCCGGTATAACTGCA
>JAJYLE010000042.1 GCA_021788025.1 Nitrospirota bacterium | reverse complement strand
TGACAACGGACCAGACGCCTGCCCCCGGAACAGCGTCAAACGCGGCAGCTCTTTCGGTGGTGGGGACAAGCCTCATCAAGACGTTTAGCCCTGCCTCGATACAGGCGGGCGGCAG
The DNA here is from genome assembly GCA_021788025.1 of Nitrospirota bacterium. GTDB lineage: Bacteria > Nitrospirota > Thermodesulfovibrionia > Thermodesulfovibrionales > JdFR-88 > JAKAKS01. The sequence continues at coordinate 17,544 of JAJYLE010000042.1, read as the reverse complement.
TTCCGTCATGACGTTCACCGTGGCAAACGGCAGCGGCAATCCCGCGCAGAACGGGCTGGCGTTCACCGAAACCTTGCCCGCTAATGTCACGATTGTATCGCCTGTGGCGGCACCGCAATGCGGGGGGACTGTAACCAATCCCAGGGCCAATACGCTAACGTTCTCCGGCGGCAGCATCTCTGCCGGAATTGCCAATTGCACCATCACCGCCAATGTGACAAGCTCCCTCAGCGGGACATATCAAAACGCAAGCTCCAATATTTCGGGGGCATCGGCCGGGATGGACACCAGCCAGGTCAACGCTACCCTGACGGTGACAGCGCTTTATCCACCAGTGGTTTCCAAATCGTTTGCTCCGGCGCAGATAAGTGTAAACGGCACATCCGTACTTACAATCACGCTTACAAACCCAAACGCTTTTAATATTGCCGGCGCGGCCTTTACGGACACATACCCGGCAAACATGGTAAATACCAACACGCCAAATGGAATCACAAACTGCACCGGCGGTGCAATCACCGCTGCCGCAAACGGCAGTTCACTTTCTTTAAGCGGCGGCACTATCCCGGCTAACTCAAGCTGCACAGTCACAGTGAATGTGACAAGCGGGACGGCGGGCAATTACACGAACAATACTGGTCCGGTTACAGCCACTAACGCCGGCACCGGCGCCTCGGCCAGCGCAACCCTTACGGTTACATCAGCCGGAATAAATATTCACGGCACCGTTTACAACGACGCCAACCACAATTTCATGCAGGACTCTGGCGAAAGCGGCACGGGGCAGACAGTGTATATCAAACTGGCTGCCAGTTCCGGAGGCGTGTGCGCAAACACTGCCATATCGGCCACCCCGGCGGACCCGTCTACCGGACAATACACGGTAAGCGGTGTTTCGCCTGGCAATTACTGCCTTATAATTAGCGCCAACGCCACCTTGTCCATTACGTCCCCGTCTTATCCGGCGGGCTGGACAGGCACAGAGGCGTCAAGCGGAATACGTACCGTTATAGCCAGCGGCCCGGACATTAACCAGCAGGATTTCGGCCTGTATTACGGCACAACCATCTCCGGGGAGGTCTTTGACGATACCGGATACGGCGGGGGGACCGCAAACGACGGGAGATTAAACGGGCAGGAGTCCGGGCTTGCCGGGGCTGTAATGAAACTGACGAGCGATTCAGGCGGAACAGTCTATGACAGCATATCTACCGGTGCAAGCGGCATTTATAAGCTGTACATCCCCGGCACGATCGCATCGGGCACATATATTAAGGTTGTTGAGGCCAACCCCTCCGGTTATTTATCAACAGGAGCGGACCCCGGCAATACCGGGGGCGCATACGACAGGCCTTCAGATACCATCAGGTTTGCAGTTGCACAGGGCACGGTTTATACTGGTGAGAATTTCGGGGACGTTCCCGCAAACCAGTTTCTTACCGACGGCGCACAGACCGGTTCCCCAGGAACTACGCTTACTTATACCCATACATATACGGCTGGCTCCGCCGGGGCGCTGGCTTTCAGCACTACGGCAGCCCCAAGCCCATCTATGTCCGGCTGGGGCGAAGTTTTATATCAGGACACAGGCTGCACCGGCCAGTTTGCTGCTGGCGACCCGCAGATAACCGGCCCCATAAGCGTGTCTGCGGGGCAGAAGATCTGCATACTGATGAAGGAATTCATCCCGGCGCAGGCGCCGCTGAATGCGCAGGACAAGGTGACGGTTACGGCGCAGCTAAGCTACTCCAACGCCAACCCGGCGCTTACCGATACGCCAACCCACACGGACCTTACAACAGTAGGGACGGGGCCAAACAACGGGCTGAACCTGTCAAAGTCCGTTGACAAATCCTCCGTGCTGCCTGGAAACACAATTACCTACACCATAACTTATTCAAACCAGAGCGCATCTGCACTGACAAATATTGTGATAAACGACGCCACACCCGCATATACCACATTCCAGAGCGCATCCTGCGGCACGCTTGGCACGGGGCTGACGGGCTGCCTGGCTTCCGGGCCCTCCGTGGGCGCCCAAGGCCCTATTTACTGGACGCTTTCAGGCGGTCTGGCCGCCGGTGCCTCCGGGACGGTTTCCTTTACCGTACAGGTCCAGCCGTAACGGTTCCCCTTTCCCAGAATTTTTAAATTAAAAAAATCCCTGCCCGGTTGTGTTATACAACTTAAAGTGGTATTATCTGGACTAAATGGAAGGGGAGCCATGAGGGGTGTTCTAAAAAAACCGGCCAGCTACGACATAGGGAAGTTCACGCTCCGGGAGATGACCGAGTGCGGAAGCGCGCTTCGCCGGATAAGCGAAGGGGCCCAAAGCATGGAAGAAGCTGCGGGCAGGATTACGTCTTATCTGTATGAGAGTCTTATTGATGGCTGCACCGGCAAACCGGCCCCGGCGCTGGTGCGGTTCTTCAAAACCCATCCTTTTAGCGGTCTGCCGCAGGACCTTCAGGTGTTCGCCCAGGACATGCTGAAGGACAAGCCGGCCTTGCCTGAAATGAAATGCATGGTGCTCCTTGGCACTGACGGAGATGAACCGGCATGGCGTACCAGGCAGGCATCGAGGGGGCACAAGGCCATTCCCCTGCCAAGCGAAGAAGCAATTACGCAGATCCCAATGTTCCTTCTGCTTTTAAAGCAGTTCTGCCTTAATGCGGAAATAGTTGTTGCGCCCAGGCCGGAACTTCTGCTGCTTCACGAGAGCCGCCCATATAACGTTTTCTATGTGCCGGACCCGGAAAGCAACCCTTTTATAACCTCGCAAAAGGAATTCATTATTCCTTATGGAATAAAAACAATTCTGGGTTTCGGCGGCCTTCTCCCTTCAGGAGACATGTTTGCGGTTTCCATATTCTTCAAGGTGCGCGTGACAAAGGAAACGGCCAGCCTTTTCAGGAACCTGGCGCTGAATGTGAAGCTGGCCGTGCTGCCGCTGGAGGGTCCGGTTTTCACGGCAGCAGACAGATTGGGGACTTGCCAACCAGAAGCTTTGGGGCAGACATGCGGTGACGCCGAGATCAACATGCTTAAATCGAGAGTGGCTACGCTTGAATTACTGCTTGGAACATATGAGGCCACCGCGGTCACACAAACAAATAAACAGGCGCGCGCGGAACAGGAGCTTCAGAAGGCAAAGGAGGCCGCAGAGGCCGCCGCAAATGCCAAATCGGACTTCCTGGCCAATATGAGCCACGAGATACGCACCCCGCTAAACGCAATTCTTGGCATGGCGGACCTGCTTGGAGAAACACCACTTACAAAGGAGCAGGCTGAATACATAGCCATATTTAGGGATGCGGGTGAAAACCTTCTGAATCTCGTAAACGGCATACTCGATTTTTCCAAGATAGAAGCCGGCAAGCTGGAACTGGAGGAGGTTGAGTTCGATCTGCCGCGGCTGGTTGAAAGCGTCTGCGAGATTCTTGCTGTGAAGGCCCATAAAAAGGGGCTGGAGTTCGCCTTTGAGATTGATCCCGCCGTGCCGGCAAGATTTCTGGGCGACCCCACACGCCTCAGGCAGATACTTTTCAATTTATTGGGCAACGCAATCAAATTCACCGAGCACGGGGATATTGTGCTGGAGATTAAAAGATATGCCAGGTCGGAAACCGGGATAACCACGCTTTTATTTACAGTCTCCGATACAGGCATAGGGCTCTCCCCGGATAACCTGAAGACGGTGCTGGGGAGCCGGCAGGGTTTTGTGCAGGCGGATTCTTCTGTTACAAGGAAATACGGGGGAACGGGGCTGGGGCTTGCAATCTCAAAAAGGCTGGCCGGGATGATGGGCGGCGGGCTTTGGGCGGAAAGCGAAGAGGGGCACGGAAGCAGGTTTTATTTCACCCTGGTATTCAGGGACGCGCGGAAAGAGGCGGAACCGGATATCCAGATCTGCCTTAAAGGCATAAAGACCCTGATAATCGATGACAATACCACTAACATCCTCATCCTCAAGAAACTCCTGGACTGCTGGGGTATGCCGTCTTTTGAGGCATCGGGCGGGGAAGAGGGCATTACGATGCTGGAGGAGGCGGGAAAGACAGCGGAGCCGTTCAGGCTTATCCTGCTTGACAACAGAATGCCGGGGATGTGCGGCTTTGAAGTGGCCGCATACATAAAATCCCATCTGAATATGAACGCGATAATTATTATGCTTACCTCCGATACACGGAAAGGAGACGTTGAGAAGGCCAGACGGCTTGGCATCAGCAGTTATCTTATAAAGCCAGTCAGCAGGAAACGCCTGCTTGAAGTGATAGTGGAGGCCTTAGGCATTAATGATGGCAACCATCAGATTCCGGCCACTCCGGAACCTGTCTCCGGCACAAAGGCTCCCCAGCTTGCAGCCAGCCCTTCAAGGCACATGCACATCCTTTTGGCTGAGGACTCCGAAGACAATGCGCGCCTGGTGCAGCTTTATCTGAAAAACTCCAACTGCACTCTGGACATTGCGGAAAACGGGATTGAGGCAATCGAAAAATTTACTGCCAGCCATTACGACCTTGTCCTTATGGACGTACAGATGCCAGGCATGGACGGCTACACCGCTACAAGGCGGATAAGGGACATAGAAGCCCAAAAAGGGCTGGCGCATACGCCAATAATCGCGCTTACAGCCCATGCAATCAAGGGCGACGATCTTAAGAGTTTCCAGGCCGGCTGCGACGGCCACATCACAAAACCTGTTAAAAAAGAAACCCTGCTGGAAGCTCTCGCCACACTGGAAAGGAGGACAGATGAAAAAGGAAAGCATTATCGTAACGATTGAGCCTGATCTGAAAGAGCTTTTGCCGGGATATCTTGAAAACAGGCGTAAAGATACGGCCCGGATATGGCGCGCCCTTGACGAGAAAAATTATGAGGAAATCCGGATAATCGGACACAATATGAAAGGAAGCGGAGGCGGGTACGGCCTTGATGCCATAAGCAAATTCGGCCAGCGGCTGGAGAGCGCGGCGGCCATACAGGAACCAGCTAATATAATAAAGACACTGGCCGAAATTTCGGATTTTCTTGAACGGCTTATAGTGCTTTAACACCCACGTATGCGGGGCCGCAATCTGCCTGATGGCAAGGTGCTTCCATGGTGGCTGCCGAATCCGGCCGGAATGCAACGCTACGTTTCTTTCAGATAGCGTGCCATGGTCATGACATTGCGCCCGTCAACGGAACCGTATGAAACCTCGTCCATGGTCTGCCTTACGATATAAAGGCCCATGCCGGATTCAGGCAAGCTGCCGGTTTTCATGGGATCGAAATCCGTCCAGGACTTTCCGTTGCTTTTCATCGGGGCCCCCGAATCCTCTACCCGGAATTCAATCTTGCCCTGGTCCACCGTCAATATTACATCAACCTGGTAGCCCGGCTTGTTTCCGTACGCGTACTTTATCGCGTTTGTGGCGCTCTCGATTACAGCCAGTTCCGACTGGTAGCTGTCTGTTTCATCCATGCCGGCCTGCGAACACACAGCCCTTATCGCCACGCCCAGGATGGCCAGGTTTTCCAGCCGGCTTTCTATTGAAAACCGGATAGCCCTCATTCCCCACCCCCCCGGATGGCGCCAAGCGCCTCTTCGTTATAATCGTAAATGCGGAAAACCCTGTTCATGCGGGTAAGGCATAGAAGGCTCATCACTCCCGTTTTCACCCCGGAAAGCACAACGTCGCCCTTGCCTTCCATGGCCTTCAGCGTGGAAATGATAACACCCAGGCCGCTGGAGTCCACGAATTCAACATTCTGAAGGTCCAGCACTATGCGCTTGCACCCTTTATTAATCCATTCTCCAAGGGCGTTTTTAAAGAAGATGGACGAGGCTGCGTCAATCCTGGCATCCAAGGGACGCGCAATCAGAACATCACCTTTAAGATTGCATTCCAGCCGCATGTTACCCCCTTTTCTCCGAATACTGGAGCCCCAGAAGACTTATGTCGTCCTGTATCTCCGTTCCGGATGTGAATTTTTTCAGCTCCTCCATTACTGTGTCCAGCAGGCCAGATACGCTTTTATTCCTGTTTGCCTGCAGCAGCCCGTAAAAACGGGGCTCGCCGAAAGTTTCGCCTTCAGAGTTGCACTGCTCTATCAGCCCGTCCGTATAAAGCACCAGAGTGTCCTTGTCCTGAAGCGGTAGCTCTTCTTCTTCAAAATCAGCAGCGGCGCCTACACCTATTGGCGGGCCTCCTTTCTCCAGCAATTTAAATGAGTTTTTTCTGGACAAAAGCACGGGTGGCCAATGGCCGGCATTGGAATACCGTATAACGCCTTTTGCTGTATCCATGATCAGATACACCATTGTGAAGTACCTGTCGAAACGGGATATGGGATAAGCCCCGTCCAGAAGGGCAAGTACATCGTGCGGGAGCTGCACAGTTTCACCCCTGCTAGACGCAGGCGTTTCCTTTTTAACGGAAAAACCGCTGTGAGGGTCCAGCGCCTGGGCAACAGAAAGCGTCAAAAGGGCGGCTGGCATCCCGTGGCCGCTAACGTCCAGCATGTACACGCCGATATGGTCCTTGCATAACCCCAGCACATTAAAAATGTCGCCTCCAACATACTGCGAAGGCAAAAACCTCCAGGCCATCTCCAGGTTTTCCGCGTATGTTCCAACGCCCGCAACTGGAAGAAGCGATTTCTGTATGCCGGATGCCGACTTTAATTCTGCCTCTATATTGCGCTGTTTCTCAGCAAGGTCCAGGTTCATCCGCACCAGTTCCGCAGTCAGGCTGCGGATTTTCAGCTGGTTTCTTACGCGCGCTATTACCTCGGCCTTATCGAAGGGCTTTACGATGTAGTCGGCACCTCCGATTTCAAGCCCCTTCACCTTGTCCCGGCTTTCCGAGCATGCGGTGAGAAACACTACCGGAATATCGGCCAGTTGGCGATGGGACTTCATTACCCTGCACACCTCGTAGCCATCCAAATCCGGCATTGTCACATCCAGCAGCACAAGGTCCGGCTTTACAAGGGAAACCGCCGACAGGCTCTTCGTCCCATCGGCAGCAAAAAAAACATCATATCCCGCCCTCTGTAAAATGGAGCCCAGGAGCTCCCGCGCATCTTCGCTGTCATCAACAACCAGTATTTTTCCGGCGCTTGAGACGGAAGCGGTTTCCAGGCTGGTTTTTCTCGCCCGCATCGGACCCCTCCCCTGCAAGTGTTTTCCCCTAACCTGATCTTAGCAGATAAAAAGCCATTTTGCACTTCAAGGTTGTGAGAAGGCGCGAAGCCGGTTTTTGCCAGTGGCGTTAAAAACGTGATAAGCAAGGGTCTGTATCAGACGGAAAACATGCGGAGATCTATTCTCTTATCGTCTTGAACAAGGCCAGCGATACGGCAGCAAACAGCGCAGGCACACTCCAGGCTGCAACCAGAGGAGGCAACACCCCGGCGTAGCCAAATGACAGGCACATTGTATATCCAAACCAGTAAACAAGGCTTACCGCTATCCCCAGCGAGGCGGCCGCAAGCCCGCCCATTCCGCGGCGCGTTGCAAGGGCAACGGCAAACAGCACCATGAAAAAATTCACAAGCGGATAGGAGAGTTTGGAGTTCATATCCACAGTCAGTTTGAGGTTCCTTATCCCTGCTTCCCGAAGCCTTTTGGTGTAATCATAAAGCTCCGTAATGCTCATCTCCTCCGGGGCCCTTACCTGTTTATCCAGGATGCCCGGCGTTATCAGGTGCTCTATCGTCATTTGCGGTGCGTCAGCAACAGTGCCCGCCAGTAAATCGTATGTCCTGGTCTTTTTCAGCATCCAGCCGCTTCCGTTATAAACAGCGCCACCGTCCGCATCTATTCTGGCGGCCAGTTCCTGTTTTCGATTAAACTGGAATATCTCCACCTGCCTTGCGGACCTGGTGTCTTTCTGATACAGGTAAAAACGCACCAGCGAGCCGTCATCGGCCCTTAGCCAGATTGCCCCTTCCCTTTCTATGGAAGGTCCGGCCTCACCTGTCATTATCTTTATCTGCTGCATCGCCGGGGGCGCAACGAATTCGGCCAGCAGAAAACTGGCCGCCGTCAGGACCAGCCCCATGGCCACAAGTGGCAGAAACAGCGTCCGTGTCCTGCCGCCGGCTGACATTACGGCTATGGTCTCTCTGTTTCTTACGGCCTGTCCAATTACGAAAAGCCCCGCAAACAGCCCGGCCACCGGCATTGTATAAACAATGTACTGGGGCAGGGCGAATATCAGATACTTAATATACGTTCCTGCGCCCCCGCCGTGTATCTTGTTCATGGCTTCTATCAGGTCCACGGAGCCAAGCATCAGGGAAAGCCCGGCCAGCACCACCGCTACCGCGTTTGCAAATTCTTTTACGTAAAGCCGCTTAAGCAGATTCATCTCTTGTCCGCCCTGAAGAAAAGAAGCCACGAGATTATCAGAAAAAGCACAAGCGGACTCCAGCCGCCAACTGCGGGCGGAACCTTGCCCGAATCGGCCAGCCGTTCAGAATAGCTAAGCGCTATGTAATAAGCGGAAAATACCATGGTCCCCATCGCAAGCCCGCCCAGCCTGGCCCTTTTACCGGAATAAAGCGCAAGGACAGGCGCCAGCAGCATCACCGCCAGATTGAAAAGCGGAAAAGTGATACGCCTGTATAATTCCAGCCACCTGCTTATGCCGGGTTCGCCGGGCGTTGTGCGGGCCTGGGCCAGAAGTTCTCCAGGGGTAAGCTCGCCCAGAAACATGGCGGGCTCTTCCAGCGACAGGGGCAGCACCAGATTATAATCTCCAAAAAAAATCTCTATAAGCCTGCTGCCCTTGGTTATATGCACAAGGCCGTTTTTCAACCTGAATAGCAGGCCTCCAAGTTGAGGCGCGCCGGTCACCTGGCCGCTTCCGGCGTAGATGACAACCGGCCTGTCCGGTTTGCGCTGATCATAGATAAAAAGGCCGTCCAGCCGGTCATCCGTTTTTTCACGGGCGTAAACAACAACGTCTTTTATTATCAGATTGAATACTCCAGGCTCTATGGCGCCGGGCGCCCTCTTTTCAAGCGTTGCAGATACGGAAGTGCGCACGGCCCTTTTCCCGGCAGGCTCCAGGCGGAAACTCACGAAAAGGCCGATTATTATGCAGAGCATGCCCAGCATAAAGGCCGGTATGGCCGCCTGCCTGAAGGGCATCCCGCTTGCCTTGACTATCATAAGCTCGTTATCGGCATTCATCTTGCCGTACGTATAAAGGACAGACAGAAGAAAGGCCATTGGTATGGTAACCAGCAGCAGTTCCGGCTGGGTATAAAGGATTATGGAGAACATCTCGCGGGGGCTGGCCCCCACACTGGAAAGTATCCTGCTCAATTTCATGATCTTCTCCATCATCAGCACAAAATTGAGCACGGGGATGCTTACAGCCATGGATACCAGCAGTTCCCGCAGAATGTAACGGTGTACAAGTTTCATCCAAAATTTTAACATGACGCCTGTTTATGAATTCTGAAGAAGGTTGAAGCGGCGGTGATATAATGGGCTTAATACGGAAAAGGAGCGGCTATAAATTATGCCAAAATGGATTATAGACCCCGATCATTCAGTTGCGGAATTTTCCATACGGTATCTAACCATTGCCCATGTGAGGGGGATATTCGGGGCGGTCACCGGCGTGATAGATTTTGACCCCTCAGATCCAACCAGGCTTGCAGTGGAAGCCCGTATAGACGTAACCAGTGTACGCACGGGCAACAGTAAAAGGGACGCGCACCTAGCAACGGCGGACTTCTTCGATGCTGCCAAATATCCTGAAATTATATTCAGAAGCACCGGCGTGGAACTTGTGGGCGGCTCGCGTTTCAGGCTTTCCGGGGAGCTTGCCATGCACGGCGTAACGCGCCCGGTGAAACTGGACTGCGAATTTGCCGGCCCCGTAAAAATCCCCGAAGCAATTGGCGGGGAGACAAGCATTGGTTTTATGTGCACTACATGCTTAAACCGTGAGGAGTTCGGCATCACCTGGGGAATAACCCCTATGCAGGGCGGCATCATGGCGGCCGGGGAGGTGCAGGTGATGCTGGATGTCGAAGCGGATCTTCAGGGGTGAAAAGGTATTCCGGACAGCTGAAGAGGCTTAGATATCAAACGTCACCATCTTTAAAAAAACATGACATGCAGCTTTAAAAAGAAAAGAACCAGGGGATATCAAACTCCCCTGGCCCAAACCTTAAGCCCTTAATATTAATTCGCCTCGTTACCCGGGCTTAAGCATCCCATTACCTTCCCAAGCAGGTGCATACTAAGCTGCAATTATAATGCCAATTCAAAAGCCATTGTTTTTTAAAGAAATTGCGAATACTCACCACAATTCTCCTTCGGGCGATATGCCCGAAGGAGAAGGAAAAAAGCCCGATAAGCTCTTTGACTCTCATATGAGGCACCTGTTAAACTTTCCCCTATGGAAATAGTGGTAGCTACCAGAAACAGAAAGAAGCTTAACGAGCTAAACCGTATGCTGGGCGGATTGGGTGTAACCCTTCTGGGGCTGGATTCTTTCCCGGAATTTCCGGAGGTTGAGGAGACCGGCTCTACCTTTGAGGAGAACGCGAAACTGAAGGCCGGGCAGGCGGCGCTTTTCACTGGACGATATGCCCTGGCAGATGATTCGGGGCTTGAAGTGGACGCCCTTGGCGGGGCGCCAGGGGTCTATTCGGCAAGATATGCAGGGCCGGATGCGAATGACAGGAAAAATCTTCAGCTGTTACTGCAAGAACTTGCCGGTGTGTCCGAAGAGCGCAGGGGCGCACGGTTCAGGGCGGTCCTTGTGCTTTCCGATGCGTCAGGGCAGTCCGCCGCCGTCTTTGACGGCAAGGTGGAGGGCCGCATAGGGTTTGAACCCAGGGGAGATAACGGGTTTGGCTACGACCCCGTCTTTTTTCCCGAAGGCCATGACCGTACTTTTGCGCAGATGGCCGCGCTGGAAAAGGACTCCATGAGCCACCGCGGGCGCGCGCTTGAGAAGCTGAAAGAATATCTGGCCGCAAAGTAGCCTGGCGGCAATCAACTCCGGCAGCTCTTATTTTATATGGAAAGTAATATCCACGGAGGCATTAAGCCTGGTTTGCCCCGCTTCTATCGGGGTCTGCGTCTTCTTTGCCGCCAGCATCATTTCGCCCCTGAAAGCCGGCTGGGAGGCCCCGCAAGAGGTAGAGGCGCTCTTCACTCGGCCCAGCTTTACCCCAAGCGATAAGGCAAGCGCCTGGGCCTCCGCCCGTGCTTTTTCCCCGGCCGCGGCAATAATCTGGCCGCAGTCTTTGGTTTCGTGTTTTATTGAGAAGTTAATGGATTCCACCCTGTTGGCCCCGGCGGCAATTGCCTCATCTATCAAGCGGCCTACCTGGTTCAGCTTATGTAACTTAACCATTATCTCGTTTGTTGCCATGTAGCCTGTCAGCACACTTTTCTTCTGGGTGGTGTCCCATTCAAAAACAGGCTGAAGGGAATATACCGATGTGCTTACATAATCTCCGGCTTTCCTGATTATCAAGGATTTTAGTGTGCCCAGCAGTTTCTGGCTTATCCGTGCATTCTCTACCGCTGCCTTATCCGCGCTTTTTTGGGTGGTCTCCACAGTCAGCCCCACTTCGGCGGTGTCCGGCGGAAAAAAGCCGGATTGCGAAATGGAAATTGAAAGCGTGTCATCGGCGGGGCTTTTGGCAAATGCCGCAACGGGCAACAAAAATAATCCCATTAGCATAAATGCGATTGTACGGTTCATAAAATCCTCCTTTGTTGCATATGATAGAACATAAAATGATTATCCCAAAACCGCCGGAGTCCCCTTATAAGTAAAAATTAACTAATGATTATTATTTTTGTATTGCAAAATCTACCGGCTAGCGATATATTACCTTTCGTTCCGGTTTTTCCGTAGAGAAATTATTTTTATTTCCAGGAGGTCTTTAAATGAGGATAGTTATGCTCGGCGCCCCGGGCGCCGGCAAAGGCACGCAGGCAAAGAAACTTATTGAAAAATATAAAATTCCGCAGATTTCTACCGGCGATATACTCCGCCAGTCGGTAGCTGAAGGCACTCCGCTTGGCAAAGAGGCCAAGGGCTTTATGGACCGCGGCGAGCTGGTGCCCGATAAGGTAGTTCTTGGTCTGGTTGAGGAAAGGCTGGGCCAGCCGGACTGCAAGGCCGGTTTCATTCTGGACGGGTTCCCCCGAAACACCGCCCAGGCTGCCGCCCTTGATGGCATGCTCTCCAAGATCGGAAAGCCGCTGCAGCTTGCCATCAGCGTTGATGTCCCGTTTGAAGACCTGATGAAGAGGCTTACCGGCAGGCGCACATGCCGCACGTGCGGCCAGATGTACAACGTTTATTTCAATGCGCCCGCCAAGGAAGGCAAATGCGACAAGGACGGCGCCGAGCTTTATCAGCGCGATGACGATAAAGAAGAGACGATCCGCAAAAGGCTTCAGGTATACGAATCCCAGACTGCCCCGCTCATAGAGTACTACGGCGGAAAGGGAATAGTCCGCAGGATAAAGGGAACCGGAAGCATATCGGATATTTTTAACGCGATAACAGCTGAAATAGACAAGGCAGGCGGGAAATAAGCCTGCCTGCAATGCTAAGATTTTAATCTATAAGCGTTTTTTATCGCTGGATTTTATAAATTAACTTGCTAAATAGGCCTTAAGGCACATATCATTGTCCTTTAGGCCTGCCGTTTTGCAGGAGCGCGGGGATAAGTAAGGGAAAGAACGCCCTGCCGCGCCCGGCATGCATTATGGCCCCGGCGCAAGCATATAAAGATTTAGCGCAATTTGAAACAAAGCAAAGGAGGACTTTATTAGGTGGCACTTGTAAATCCGCACGGAAAAGAAAAAAAGCTAAAACCGCTTCTTCTTACGGGCGCGGCCCTGGAAGAAGAGAAAAAGAAAGCAAAAAGCCTTAACCAGGTCCGGATCAGCTCCCGCGAGACGGGCGACCTTATAATGATGGGTATCGGCGGGTTTACGCCGCTTACCGGGTTCATGACCAGGGCGGACTGGGAAGGTGTTTGCAAAAAATTCACCATGGCCGACGGCACATTCTGGCCCATTCCGATCACCGTCTCCACCACCAAGGGGCAGGCGGACACCCTGAAAGTTGGCGAGGAAGTGGCGCTTGTCTCCGAGGAAAATGGCGAGCTTATGGCCACCATGAAGATAACGGAGAAATACGAACTTTCTGCCAAGGACAAGGAATTCGAGTGCCAGAGCATATATAAGACCACCGATATGGAGCACCCTGGCGTGGCCATGGTTATGAAACAGGCCGAAGTGAACCTGGCCGGCCCCGTTAAAGTGCTTTCCCAGGGTGCATTCCCCAGGGAATATCCCGGAATCTATCTGACACCAGCGGAGTCCAGGAAGCTCTTTGAGGAGAAGGGCTGGTCCACAGTGGCCGCTTTCCAGACCAGAAACCCAATGCACCGCTCCCATGAGTACCTCACCAAGATAGCCATTGAAACCTGCGACGGCGTGTTCATCCACATGCTGCTGGGCAAGCTTAAACCCGGCGATATACCGTCGGACACCAGGCAGAAGGCAATCGACACGCTTATAGAAAAATACTTCGTGAAGGACACCGTTCTGGTTGGCGGCTATCCGCTGGATATGAGATATGCCGGCCCCAGGGAGGCCCTTCTGCACGCACTCTTCAGGCAGAACTACGGCTGCAGCCACCTTATCATCGGCAGGGACCATGCTGGCGTGGGTGACTACTACGGCCCGTTCGATGCACAAAAGATATTCGACGAGATACCGGCCGGGGCGCTCGAGACGAAGCCCCTCAAGATAGACTGGACCTTCTACTGCACGAAGTGTGACGGCATGGCATCCATGAAGACCTGCCCGCATGGCAAGGAAGACAGGCTCATCCTCTCCGGTACCAAGCTCAGGAAGATGCTTTCCGAGGGGACCGAGGTTCCGGACCACTTCAGCAGGCCCGAGGTGCTTGAGATCCTGCGGGCTTACTATGCCGGGCTTACCGAGAAAGTCGAAATAAAAACGCATAAGTATTCTGAAGGTGCGTAGGAGCCCTGAAAGGGGGAAGTTGCCGTAGAAGCATGGGGGCCGGTTCGGCTTCCGGGAAGTAAAACAGGGAAATTTCCTGCCTTGGGCAGGGATATATTAACAAGGAGGTCCAAGATGCCTAGTTTCGTAATAACCGAAAAGTGCGATGGCTGCAAGGCGCAGGACAAGACCGCCTGCCAGTACATCTGCCCCAACGACCTGATGAAGCTTGACAGGGACAAGATGAAGGCTTTCAACCAGGAGCCGGACCAGTGCTGGGAGTGCTACAACTGCGTAAAGATTTGCCCCCAGCAGGCCATTGAAGTCAGGGGTTACGCCGACTTCGTTCCGCTCGGCGGCAGCGTTATCCCGATGAGGGGTTCCGATTCCATAATGTGGACTGTAAAGTTCAGGAACGGGAAGCTCAAGAGGTTCAAATTCCCGATCAGGACCACCCCGGAAGGGTCCATCAATCCTTATGCCGGCAAGCCCGAGGCTGATATCAACAACTTAAAGAAGCCGGGCTACTTCACACATCACGGCGCGGGCAAGTCTGTGCCCACGCTGAAGAAGTAGGAAAGGAGGCCAAATAACATGGAAAAAGAAACCTGTACGTTTTCATACTGCGCAAGGCCGGAAGTCGTTACCGTCGAGTCCGACATTCTCATCATCGGCGGCGGCATGTCCGCCTGCGGCGCGGCCTTTGAGGCCGTAAGATGGGCCGAGGCCGCCGAGAAGGCTGGCAAAGGCAAGATCAAAATAACACTGGTCGACAAGGCCGCAATGGACCGCTCCGGCGCCGTTGCGATGGGCCTTTCCGCCATCAATACCTACATGGGCGAGAACGATCCCGCTGACTACGTCCGTTACGTCAGAGGCGACCTGATGGGCATCATCAGGGAAGACATCGTTTATGACCTGGGCAGGCACGTTGACGATTCCGTTGAGAACTTCGAGGAATGGGGCCTCCCCATCTGGAAAAAAGACGCAGACGGCCACACCCTGGACGGTTCCGGCGGCGGCGCCAAGCTGAAGGACGGCGGCAAGCCGGTCCGCTCCGGCAAGTGGCAGATCATGATCAACGGCGAGTCCTACAAGGTGCTGGTGGCCGAGGCCGCCAAGAAGGCACTTGGGCTCGAGAACATCTATGAAAGGGTGTTCATAACCAAGTACATCCTTGACGAGAAAGAGGACAACAGGATTGCCGGCGCTATCGGCTTCTCCGTCAGGGAGAACAAGGTTTATCTCTTCAAGGCCAACGCCATCCTCTCCGGCTGCGGCGGCGCGGTTAACGTCTTCAGGCCGCGTTCGGTTGCCGAGGGCCAGGGCAGGGCTTGGTACCCCGTATGGAACTCCGGCAGCGGCTACGCCACCGGCGCAATGGTCGGCGCGGAGATGACCATGATGGAAAACAGATTCGTTCCGGCCAGGTTCAAAGACGGCTACGGCCCGGTTGGCGCATGGTTCCTGTTCTTCAAGGCGAAAGCCACCAACGCTTTCGGCGAAGATTATTGCGCGGGCGAGAACTTCGAGGAGACCAAGAAGCTCTACAGCCCCTATGCCGAAAAACTTGGCACCTGCATTCGTAACCACATGATGATGATGGACATGAAGAGGGGCAAAGGCCCGATCCTCATGAACACTCACAACGCCATGGCCGAACTCGCAAAGACGATGGACGCCAAGCAGATAAAGCACCTCGAGGCTGAGGCCTGGGAAGACTTCCTTGACATGTGCATCGGCCAGGCTGGCCTGTGGGCCGGTATGGATATCGAGCCGGACAAGGTACCTTCCGAGATCATGCCCACCGAGCCCTATCTCCTCGGCTCTCATGCCGGCTGCGCGGGCTTCTGGGTAAGCGGTCCGGACGACCTGGGCGCTCCTGCCGACTGGAGCTGGGGCTACAACAGGATGTCCACCGTCAAGGGTCTGTTCATGATGGGCGACATCTGCGGCGCCTCCGGCCACAAGTTCTCCTCCGGTTCCCATGCTGAAGGCCGTATTGCCGGCAAATCGGCTATCGCCTTCGTGCTGGACCACAAGGACTTCAAGCCGACCATAACCAAGCCGGCCGACGAGATCACGGCCGAAATGTACCTGCCGTTCGAGATGTATGAGAAGTACAAGAACCACTCGACGGCCCCTGAGATCAACCCTCACTACATTAAGCCGAATATGGTCCAGAAGAGGCTCCAGAAGATCGCCGACGAGTACTTTGGCGGCGTTTCCACCTGGTATATGACCAGCAAGACCATGCTGGAAGAGGGCCTGAGGCAGCTCATGATGCTGAAGGAAGACGCTGCAAGGACTGCTGCTAAGGACCTGCACGAACTCCTCAGGGCCTGGGAGAACTACCACAGGATATGGGCCATCGAGACCCATGCCAGGCACATCCTCTTCAGGGAGGAGTCCAGGTACCCCGGCTACTACTACAGGGGCGACTATCTGGCCATCGACGACAAGAACTGGAAGTGCTTCGTCAACTCGAAGTACGACCCGAAGACCGGCCAGTGGTCTGTCTTCAAGAGGGACTACGTCCAGCTTGTGCCCGACGGAGGGTCCGCTCACTAATCCGGGCTGTTCGCGTTCGATCACGGGGAGGCAGAAATGCCTCCCCGTTTTTTTATTACTTTGCTCTTTCAAGCTGCCCGTTTCATCCTTTTCTTTTTATATGTTCCATACTTTCAGGGAGTTTGTTTCATTTCCAGCAAGTTAGGCCCGGTTTTTTTGTTCCAGCTGTTCCATTTTCCATCTTCCCCGAAACAATATCAGATACAGTCTTTTTAAAGAGTATCGGATAGGCGCACCCGCCGCGCCGTCCTATTAATAACATTGTTAACCATGAAATAGTCCATATGACATATTTCATATTGACAATGTCATGGCGCCCTGTTGGCAGGTATGGTGCGGAGTAGCGTACTATAACTTGAAAAAAAGGAAGCTGGATTAGCAAGGGACTGCTTAATAAGATATTGAAGACAAAGGCACGCATGGCAAAGCCAGCGTGCAGGACGCAATTGACAACCTCAGACTTTTAGCCGATGGCGGAAAAAATCTCCGGGTTTTGTCGGATATGCCCGGATGTTTTTCAGGCTAAAAGACCACTAAAAAAAATCCCTTTTGCCCACAAGAAAGCCCGAAGAGCCATTTTTAAGGTTTTTCGATGCCTATAATTCCGAACCGGGGCGCGCTAAAACCTTTTTAATCTCTTCGGCCAGTTGCGGGGTAACCCCTCTTGTCTCGGTCAGTTTTTCAATTGGGGCTTCGCGCATTGCCTCTACGGAGCCGAAGTGCCTGAGCAGTTCAAGCCTTCTTTTTCTGCCTATCCCTTTTACAGACTCCAGCGGGGAAGCGAAAAGCCCCTTGCCGCGCAGCTTTCTGTGAAATGAGATTGCAAAGCGGTGCACTTCGTCGCGGATGCGCTTAAGAAGCAGGGACGAGGGGCGCGCATCCTCTATTGCCAAGGGCTCCGGTAATTGAGGCGAGAATACGCGGTCCGGGTCTTTGGCGACGGATATCGCCTCAGG
>JAJYLE010000198.1 GCA_021788025.1 Nitrospirota bacterium | reverse complement strand
GGTTCTGTGCTATAAGCCACGGCTGCACCTCGTCCCGCCAGGGTTCGTGGTGGAAAACGGTGAAAAGAGTGACGGCGGCATAGAGCGCAAACACCCCATAAAGGAAAACGTAATCAGAGAGCTGGCGCTGCAGGGGCGGGGCGGTAGAGACAGGCCCGGGTGAGCGCAGCGAAGCCCAAAATTTCTTCTTATTCATTCACTGACACTGGCGATAATCATACTTTGGAATTGGGGTTCTGATTCCGTGCCATAGGCAAGGCAGTGGTGATTACCCCTCTTTAGGCTCGAAGAAGCCGCCCAGGCGTCTGAGGCGTTTGTATCTTTCGTCTACAAGTTTGCCGGGGGTTTTTTGTTTCAGTTCCTCAAGGGCCGTGACCAGTGAGGCCATTATGCCGTTTGCGGCTGCGGCGGGCTCCATATGCGCACCGCCCAAGGGTTCCGGAATGATCTCGTCAATAAGCCTGAGTTTAAATAGATCCTGGGCCGTAATTTTGAGGGCGTTGGCCGCCATGGCGTACTCCGTGGGGCCTATCTCCCCGCCTTTCTTCCAGAGAATCGCCGCGCACCCCTCCGGTGAGATGATGGAATAAACCGAGTGCTCCAGCATCAAAAGCCTGTCCGCCACTCCAATGGCAAGCGCGCCTCCGCTTCCGCCCTCGCCGATAATAACGGATATTATAGGCACCCTTAATGAGGACATCTCCATGAGGCAGGTTGCTATTGCCTCGCCCTGTCCCCTTTCCTCGGCGCCAACGCCGGGGTATGCGCCGGGGGTGTCTATGAAGGCGATGACCGGCCTTTTAAACCTTTCGGCAAGCTTCATCAGCCTTAATGCTTTCCTGTAGCCTTCGGGATGGGGCTGGCCGAAATTCCTTCCTATGCGTTCTTTTACGCCACGGCCCTTCTGATGGCCGATAACCACAACGGGCGTATCGCCCAGGTTGGCAAGCCCGCCTATCAGGGCGGGGTCGTCCGAGAACCGCCTGTCCCCGTGCAGTTCAACCCAGTTGGACATTGTCATTGCTATGTAATCAAGGGTATACGGCCTTTCCGGGTGCCTTGCCACCTGTGTTTTCTGCCAGGGGTTGAGGCTGGAAAATATCTCCGAGTGCAGATCGCGGGTCTTCCTCTCAAGCCGCTTTATCTCCGCGCTTATCTTTATGTCGCTTCCGTTTGATAGCCTTTTAAGCTCCTCTATTTTTATCTCCATCTCCTGGATGGGTTTTTCAAAATCCAGATAGTATCTCAAATATAAAAATCCCCTTTTTAGCCGTTTTTGATCAGCCCGCTTACGGCCGCATAAAACGCATCATCTGCTGTTATTTTACAGGAAGTCTCCAGAAGCACTTCAAGCCCTCCAGATTCAAGCCGCAAAAACAGGGCGGTTTTACCGCGGTTTTCCATCACGGCCGCGGCAAGCCTGTTTAAGTCCGCCCCGTCCAAAACTTCCAGCTCCAGCTTGCCATTGGAAGCCGGCCTGGCGGCAAAAAGCTCCTCAAGGTGCTGCAACTGCTTGGCGCGAACACGGGTGCCCTTGTCGTTTGCCTCCACCGTGCCTTTTGCCAGGACGGGGGTGTTCTTGGCCACAAGCTCGCTTTTTTCCTTGTAGAGGTCCGGAAACACTATGACCTCTATCTGGCCGTCCTCGCCGTCCAGCACCATGGAGGCCATAAGCCCCTTGTCGCTCTTGGTTTTTATCTTTTTTATCGAGGCCACAATGCCGGCAACCGAGACTTCGGCGTTATTGGGCATTGTGTTTAATTTTGTGCTGTTTGCGGTCTCTCTTAAAAGCCCCGCCCTTGAAAACCTCTGCATCGGATTGCCCGATATGTAAAAGCCCAGGGCCTCTTTTTCATAGGCCAGAAGGTCCGCCATGTCCCATTCCTGGGTGCTGTTTGCGGGTGCGGGCTGAGGGCTGTCACCCATGATGTCTCCGCCAATATCATCGCCAAAAATGTTTGTCTGGTTGAACGAGCGTTCCTTGCCTCCGGCGGCCGCCTGCTCGAAGCAGGCCTTTCTTGTTATGCACAGGGAATCGAACGCCCCGGCCTTGATAAGGGCTTCGAGGATTTTTTTATTTACCTTTTTGGAGTTTACCCGCTGCATGAAATCGCTGAAAGAGTTAAAGGGCGTACCGCCTCTGGCCTCGATAATGTCGTCAACCGCCTGCGCGCCCGCGCCTTTCAGCGCGCCCATGCCAAACCTTATGGCCCCGCCGGTTACCTTGAACTCCCTTTCGGACACATTTATGTCCGGGGGAAGCACCTTAATGCCCATCCCCTGGCATTCCCTTATGTAAACCATTATCTTGTCCGTGTTGTCCAGGTCCACACTCATCATGGCGGCCATGAACTCCACGGGGAAGTGGGTTTTAAGGTATGCCGTCTGGTACGCGACATAGGCGTATGCGGCGGAGTGGGATTTGTTGAACCCGTATTCCGCGAACTTGGCCATCAGGTCGAACAGCTTCTTGGCCTTTTCCGCCGGGATGCCCCTTTGCACGGAGCCGCTTACAAAGGACTCCTTCTGTTTTTCCATTTCCTCGGGTTTCTTTTTGCCCATGGCCCTTCGGAGCATATCTGCCTGGCCAAGGGTAAACCCGGCAAGGTCGTGGGCTATGCGCATCACCTGTTCCTGGTAGAGGATAATGCCGTAGGTCTCTTTCAGTATGGGCTCAAGCTGGGGAAGGGCGTACTCCACCGGCAGCCTGCCTTTTTTGCGGTCTATGAAATCGGCGACCATGCCGCTGCCAAGCGGGCCAGGCCTGTAAAGTGCGTTCAGCGCCACCAGGTCCTCAAACCGCTCCGGCCCCATCTTTATAAGCAGCTCCTTCATCCCGCTGCTTTCAAACTGGAATACGCCCGTGCTTTGCCCGGCCCCCAGAAGCTGAAAGGTTTTCAAGTCATCCAGCGGTAATGCCGAGATATCCAGTTCCGTGCCGTTGTCATTTATGAATCTGACGGCCTTGTTTATAACGGTGAGTGTTTTCAGGCCAAGAAAGTCGAACTTCACAAGCCCCAGGCTGTCTATGGAGCCCATATCGAACTGGGTGGTTATTGACCCGTCAGACGGGTTCCTGTAAAGGGGCGCAAGGGCGGTCAGGGGCTGAGGCGAGATGACAATACCCGCGGCATGCGTGGAGGCATGTCTGGAAAGCCCCTCAAGCCTTTGGGCAATATCTATAAGCTCCTTTACCTGTTCGCCGTTCTCGTAAAGTTCCTTTAACTGCGGCTCAACCGAAATGGCGTCCTTTATGGTTACATTGGGCCCTTCCGGCACCAGCTTGGCTATCTTGTCCACCTCGGCATAAGGAATGTCCATCGCCCTGCCCACGTCTCTTATGGCGGCCTTGGCCCCAAGCGTTCCGAAGGTGATTATCTGGGCCACGTGGTCACGCCCGTATTTATTGGAAACGTAATCTATTATCTCCTGCCGCCTGTCGCGGCAGAAGTCCGTATCCACGTCGGGCATGCTTATGCGCTCCGGGTTAAGGAAGCGCTCGAACAGCAGATCGTAGCGTATAGGGTCCAGTGCGGTTATTGACAGTGAGAAAGATACCAGGCTTCCCGCCGCCAACACTCTCCCCCG
>JAJYLE010000041.1:4914-17848 GCA_021788025.1 Nitrospirota bacterium | reverse complement strand
CAGCTTTTTTAGCCTGGTATCAAGGTTGCCGCGAAGGCTGCTGATCTTCAGGTCCGGGCGCAGCTGGAGAAGCTGGCAGGTGCGCCTGAGGCTGCTTGTGCCTATATGGGCGCCTTTTGGCAATGAACTAAATCCCTTGGCCTCGCGGCACACAAGCGCGTCTGCCGGCAATTCCCTTTTGCATATGGCCTTCAGGTGAAGCTCCGGGGGAAGGTCCACCGGAACGTCTTTCATGCTGTGCACCGCCAGGTCCGCCTGGCCATTAAGCAATGCCTCTTCTATCTCTTTTACAAAAAGCCCCTTGCCGCCCACCTTGGCCAGGGCCACATCCAGTATCTTGTCCCCGGTGGTCTTTATGGTGTTCAATTCCACCTGTATAGTGTTGTCCATGGCCTCAAGCTGGCTTTTTACCCAGTTTGCCTGCCATAAGGCGAGCTTGCTTCCCCTTGTGCCGATTATTAATTTCTTCATGCTCCCCTTTCAGCAGCTTCCGTTTAATCCGTAGAGTTTTATTATCATGGCTATCAGCTGGTCCCTGTCCCCGGTGTCCTCTTTAAGGGCCGCCGTGGGCGGGTGTATAAGCTTGTTAACGATGGAGCAGGCCATCAGTTCAACCGCCTTGCGCTCCTTTTCGTCAAGGTCTATCCTGTTGAGCATCTTCTGGACTTCGTATTTCCTGATCTCTTCGGCCCTCTGCCTTAGCGACACTATGGCGGGCACGCTTTGCAGACAGTCCAGCCAGCGCTCGAAGGTCTCGACCTCCTCGCTCACAATCATCTCTGCCTTGTCGGCCTCCTTCCGGCGCTCGCTGCGGTTGGAGTCCACCACGGTCTGAAGGTCGTCCACGTCATACAGGTAAACATTGTCAAGCGAGTTTACCTGCGGATCTATATTCCTTGGCACCGATATGTCTATCAGAAAGAGCGGCCTTTGCTTCCTCTTGCCCATGGCAGCATGCACATCGGGCTTCAGAACCACATAATCCGGCGCGCCCGTGGAACACAGGACGATGTCCGCGTGCAGCATCTCGTCCTTGAATTCGTCAAACGGCACCGCCTTGCCCTCGAACTCACTGGCAAGCTCCTGCCCGCGGGCAAGCGTGCGGTTGGCAACCACAATCTCCTTCACCCCGCTTGCCATGAAGTGCCGCGCGGCCAGCTCAGCCATCTCGCCGGCGCCAAGCAGCAGGACGGTCTTGCCGGCAAGGTCCGTAAATATCTTTTTGGCCAGTTCCACTGCGGCAAAGCTGATGGAAACGGCGTTTTCCGCTATGCGGGTTTCAGTGCGCACCCGTTTTGCCACGGAGATGGCCTTTTTCATAAGCCTGTTTAAAAGCACCCCCGTGGCCTTCTTTTCCAGAGCGAACTCGAATGCGGCCTTTACCTGGCCAAGTATCTGGGGCTCGCCCAGCACCATGGAGTCCAGGCTGGATGCCACCCTGAATACGTGCCTTATGGCTTCCGGGCCGGAGTGGAAATAAAGCGTTTTGCCTTCCAGAAGCCCGGCAGGTATGGAGTGAAAGGAACTTATGAACCTTTTTATCTCACGCTTGGCGCCTTCAGGGTCGCTTACGTGGGTGTACAGTTCCACGCGGTTGCAGGTGGAAAGTATGGCGGCCTCCTTAACGCCGGGCAGGTCTTTAAGCCCCTGCAGCCCCGGCGCCAGCTTGTCACCCGAGAAGGCCAGTTTTTCCCTGACCTCCACGTCGGCGCTCTTGTGATTGAGTCCGGCAACAAGCACTCTCATCAGAAAATATGCTGTCCTTTCTGCAAAAGCGCCAGTCCGGCAAAGGCGATTATTATTGTGGCAAAGCCGATTATCGAAAGCACGGCGGCCCTTCTTCCTCTCCAGCCCGCAAGCAGCCTGGAGTGGAAGACCACCGCAAATATCAGCCATGTGATTATGGACCACACCTGTATAGGCTCCCAGCTTAGATAGCTGCCCCAGGCGTTGTCCGCCCAGATGGAGCCGCTTATTATCGCCAGCGTAAAAAGAGGGAACCCTATTGTTATCAGCCTGTAGCTTATCTCGTCCAGCCTCTGAAGGCTTGGCAGCCTCTCAAAAAGGCCGCCAAGGCGTTTGCGCTTTACATGATGCTCCTGAACCAGGTACATCAACGCCATCCCGGCCGCTAAGGCGAACGCGGCGCTGGACATGAAAGCAAAAAATGTGTGTATGCCAAGCCAGTAGCTCCTGAGCTGCGGGGTAAGCGGCTTGGATGCGGAGGACAGCACCGATGAAACCAGTGTAAGCGCAAACCCTATGGGTATTATGAATGAGCCCAGCAGCCCAAGCTTATAGCTGTATTCCAGCAGCAGGAAAAGCAGGAACACGCACCACGCAAAGAAGCTTGTGGCCTCATGCGCGTTTACGATGGGTATATGGCCGTCTGCAAACCAGCTGTATACAACGTTTGTGGTGTGGAAGAGAAAGCCCACGATGACGAACATGTAAGCGGCCTTGGGCAGTACCTTGGTGCTTTTGAACAGGTCGAAAAAAGCCGCCAGCATCGCCAGAAGGTAAAAGAAAAGCGCTATCTGAAAACTAAGTGCGCCCATTCAGGATATCAAGGACCTCCTTAAGGCATTTCTGGCCGTCAACGCTGTAAAAGGCATTTGCATTCCGGTTATCAGCGCCTCCGGCCTCAGGCGCACCAGCGCCATGGGGGTAATACACAATCCTGGCCATATCAAGCACGCGATGTGCGCTTTTTTTGACCTCTGTACCACCAATAAATATTACAATATCGGGTTTTAAAACCTCAACGGCACTGTTTCCCTCAATCACAACACCCGGCAATCCAGCCAACGCCCCCATGGCGGACGAAAGGGCCTCTTCAAGCTCCTCCCCTCCAGGGCTTTGCACCCAGATCACCTTTGCCGCACCCGCGGCCAAAAGCCTTGCCGTGTCCTTCCCGGGGGCCTTGAGCACCGCTTCGTCTTCAGTAACGGAGGTGTAAAGGTCGGTCCTTGTGTACTTGAGCGCGCCCCAGCCGGGCAATTGCCCAAGAAGCATTTCGGCAAATAAAGTTTTGCCAACCCCGCTGCCCGCACCGCCTATGCCTATGGTTGGCAAACGGCCTTAAACCCCGGCCGCGCCGGTGTCCTGCTGGCTGCCGCCCGCGGCCTCTTCCTTTATCTCCTCGCTGAAACCGCATTCCTTGTTGGGGCAAAACAGCACATGGGCCGCCTTTGTATGCTTCTCAAGCAGATATGGGTTTTTGCAGTCCGGGCAAGCCCTGTTTACGGGCTTGTACCAGGAGATGAACTTGCAGTTGGGGTAATTGCTGCAACTGTAAAACAGCTTGCCTTTCTTCGAACGCCTCTCCACTATCTGGCCGCCGTCGGCCGGGCATTTTATCCCAAGCGATATTGGTTTTGTGCTCTTGCAGGCCGGATAACCGGAGCAGGCCAGGAATTTGCCGAACCTGCCGGTCTTAAGCACCATCGGGGAGCCGCATTTTTCACACGTCTCCTGTATAGCGGGCGCCTGGCATTCCGGCTCGTCTATCGGGCAGGTGCTCTTGCATTCCGGATACCCGCTGCACGCCAGGAACCATCCGTGCCTCCCCCAGCGCTTCACCATGGGAAGCCCGCATTTCTGGCATTTCACGTCCGTAGGGACGTCTTCGGGGCGCACCTTGCCGGGCGTCTTTATTGCGGTCTCTACCTCCTGGCCAAAAGGCACGTAAAACTCCTTTATGACCGATTGCCATTTCATGTTGCCCTGCTCTATCTCATCCAGCTCGTCTTCCATTTTGGCGGTAAAACCCGTATCCATAAGCTCCGGAAATTTCTCCACCAGAAGGCCGGTAACCAGCACGCCAAGGTCGGTTGGCTTGAACCTGTTGGCCTCCTTGGCTACATATTTCCTGTCCTGTATCGTAGACAGGATTGTGGCATAAGTGCTTGGCCTTCCAATGCCCTTTTCTTCAAGCGTTTTAACCAGCGTGGCCTCAGAGTACCTGGGCGGCGGCTGAGTGAAATGCTGCGAGGGTTTTAATTCCAGAAGTTTCAGCTCATCCCCTTCCGGCAGGGCCGGCAGTATGGCCCCTTCGCCCTCCTCTTCGGCGTCTTTGTAAATGGCAAGGAAGCCATCAAACTTTATCACCGTGCCGGATGCCTTCAAAACGGCCGCATCGCCGGCTTTGATTGTAAACACGGTCTGTTCCAGCTCCGCCTGGGCCATCTGGCTGGCCATGAAGCGGTTCCAGATAAGCGTATAAAGCCGCAGCTGGTCCTTCTGAAGGAAAGGCTTCAGTTTTTCCGGGGTCCTGTCCGGATAGGTTGGGCGGATGGCCTCGTGCGCTTCCTGTGCGGAGGCCTTGCTCTTGTATTTCGGCGGTTTTTCAGGCAGGTATTTTTCCCCGAACCGGGACTTGATTACCTCTCTTGCCCACTGCTGGGCCTCTGCCGCAATGTTGACGGAATCCGTCCTCATATAGGTGATAAGGCCAACCGGCCCCTCGCCGCCAAGCTCCACGCCCTCATAGAGCCCCTGGGCAAGCATCATCGTCTTTTTAGCGGTAAACCCGAGCCTCTGGGCCGCTTCCTGCTGAAGGCTGCTTGTTATGAACGGCGCCGAGGGCGAACGCCTCCTGGCCTTTTTCTCGATGGAGCTTAATATGAACCTTGCGCCTGAAAGGGCCTCCACGGCCCTCCTGGCGTCCTCGTCGTTTCTTAAAAGGAACTTGTCTTCGCCCGAAGCTCCGCCACGCTCTATAACCGGCTTTCCGTCCAGCTCAAACAGCCTGGCCTCAAACGCCGGCTTCTGCGAACCCTCCAGCATGGCCTCAACGGACCAGTATTCCTCTTTCTTAAACGCCTCTATCTCCTTCTCCCTTTCCACCACAAGGCGCACCGCCACGGACTGCACCCTGCCCGCGCTGAGGCCCCTGCGCACCTTCCTCCAAAGAAGCGGTGAAAGCTCGTAGCCAACAAGCCTGTCCAGCACCCTTCTGGCCTGCTGGGCGTCCACCTTGTGCACATTTATCCTGCCGGGGTTTTTCAGGGCCTCCTTCACGGCCCTTTCCGTAATCTCGTGGAATGTTATGCGGAAAAGTTTGCCGTCCGCCTCCTCCGCTGCCTTTTTGCCCTTGCCAGCCAGTTCCGCCGCTATGTGAAAGGCTATCGCCTCGCCTTCGCGGTCCGGGTCAGGCGCAAGGTAAACCTTCTCGGCTTTTTTGGAAGCCGCCTTGAGCTCGCGGATTATCTTTTCCTTCCCTGGGATTACAACGTAAGTAGGCTCGAAATCCTTGTCCTTTTCAACCCCAAGTTCTTTTTCGGGGAGGTCTTTAACGTGGCCAACGGAGGCCTTTACGATAAACTCCCCGCCAAGTATTTTATTTAGCGTCCGGGCCTTGGCCGGAGATTCCACTATTACAAGCGATGATCCCATGTTGTTTTATGTCCTCTTTATTGCCTTCGGCATAATTTTGTGCTTTTTATTTTTAGCATTTTAGCAGATGGAGAATCTTTTTCCAGCACTCTGCCGCACATGCCCGCTTAATTCCAGCCCCAGCAGCACCGTGGAAAGCCAGGCCGCCCCGGCCCCCATCTCCCTGCAAATATCGTCTATGTGCCTTGGCTCCTGCCCAAGGTGCTTTATAACCTTTTTTTCGTCTTCAGTCAAATCCGTCATTTTTTTACTGTCCGTCTCCGCCGGTTTTTTCCTTAGAAAACCTTTAAGCACCGGGGCAAGCTCTTCCACTATATCTTCCGCGCTCATGACCATGGCCGCCCCCTTTTTTATAAGCTCGTTTGTGCCTTTGGACAAGCCGGAACTTATATTGCCCGGTATGGCAAAGACCTCCTTGTTCTGGTCCAGCGCGCAATGCGCCGTTATCAGGGAACCGCTGCCCGCCGCTGCCTCAACCACCAGCACCCCAAGCGAAAGCCCGCTTATTATCCGGTTTCTCCTGGGGAAATTTTCCTTATTGGGCAGCGTGCCAAAACAGAATTCGCTTATAACCGCCCCCGAACGTGAGATGTCCCCCATCAATTTTTTATTCTCCGCCGGATAAGGCACGTCCAGGCCGGAGCCCATCACGCCTATGCTCCTGCCGCCCGCCCCAAGCGCGGCCTTATGCGCGGCGGTGTCTATGCCGCGTGCCAGCCCGCTGACAATCGTAAAACCCATTCCGGCCAGCGCCCCCGAAATATTTTCAGACTGTGAAAGCCCGTAATTGGTTGGCATTCTTGAGCCAACCACCGCCAGGGCGAAACAGTCCTCCGGCTGGATGTCCCCCTTGGCAAAAAGCACCCGCGGAGGGTCCGGCAGGGATTTGAGGGCCTCCGGGTATTCAGGGGATTCCATCACCAGAAGCTTTATCCCGTGTTCATGCGCATATGTTAAATCGCGCTCCACCTTCTTCCAACCGGAAAACCTTGCTATGCATTGGGCCTTTTTCGGGGTAAGCCCGGAATCCAGGAGTTCCTGTTCAGACGCCTCGAACACCTTCTGCGCGGAACCGAACAAGGCAAAAAGCCGCTTGATTGTAAGGGGGCCTATCTCCCTTATGGAGCACAGGGCCAGAAGATGTTTGCCGCAAACGGGCGCGGCCTTGCTGCCCGGCATAAAAAATTAATGTTTGCCCTTAGGCCGCCCGGCCCCCGATTGTTTCAGGACCTTCAGCCTGAGCGCATTCAGTTTTATGAAACCAGCCGCGTCCTTCTGGTCGTACAGGGTCTCTTTCTCGAACGTGGCCAGCTCCGGGTTATAAAGGGTGTAAGGCGATTTTCTGCCCACCACCTGGCAGGTGCCCTTGTAAAGTTTCAGCCGCACCGTGCCGGTGACGTTCTCCTGGCTTTCATCCACAAGCTTTTGCAGAAGCTCCCTCTCCGGAGAGAACCAGAACCCGTAATAAACGCACTCCGCGTATCTGGGTATCAGCCCGTCTTTAAGCCGCAGGGCTTCCCTGTCCATCGTGATGGATTCCATGGCCCGGTGCGCAATGTGCAGGACGGTGCCGCCCGGCGTTTCGTAAACGCCCCTGGATTTCATTCCCACATACCGGTTCTCCACGATATCTATTCTTCCGATGCCGTTTGCCCCCGCTATTTCATTTAATTTATCAAGCAACTTAAATGGACTCAGCTTTTTGCCATCCACGGCAACGGGGTCTCCGGTTTCGTATTCGATCTCGATATAAACAGGCTTGTCCGGCGCCTTTTCAGGCGGGACCATCAATGTGTACATACCGGCAGGCGGCTCGGCCCACGGGTCCTCAAGGACACCGCCTTCATAACTGATGTGGAATGCGTTTCTGTCCGTGCTGTACGGTTTTTCCTTTGTGGCCGTAACCGGGATGCCGTTTTTGGATGCATATTCGATAAGGTCGCTCCTGGAAGCAAACGGCCATTCGCGCCACGGGGCCACAACCTTAATGGTTGGCTCCAGTGAATAATATGTAAGCTCAAAACGCACCTGGTCGTTTCCTTTGCCCGTTGCGCCGTGGGCCACCGCGTTTGCGCCTTCAGCCCGCGCTATCTCTATCTGCCTTTTGGCTATAAGCGGCCTGGCAATGGAGGTGCCCATCAGGTAGATGCCCTCGTAAACGGCGTCGGCCCGGAGCATGGGGAACACGTAGTCCCGCACGAATTCTTCCCGCAGGTCCTCTATGTACGCCTTTGAGGCCCCGGTTGCAAGCGCCTTCTTGTCAAGCCCGCCAAGCTCTTCCTTCTGCCCCAGGTCGGCGCAGAATGCTATGACATCGGCCTTGTATGCTTCCTTGAGCCACTTGATGATTACAGACGTGTCCAGCCCGCCGGAATATGCCAATACTATCTTCAATTTGGGTTCTCTTTCCTCTTGCCTGATTGATTTTTCTCAACATAGCACAAACCGGAATCAAATGTAAAACCTGGGGGCTTCAATGGGCATGACAACAATTCCATGAAGCATGTCATATTGACCATGTCATGCTTTCCCGTGTTATACAGTTGGGCGGGGCGCCTCCGGCCTTCCCAAAACGTGCCGGGAAGGGCTTTTTATGCAAGGCTCCGTTATGGAACAGATGGAACAAAATTCCGGAACCAACTGCTTGAAATCAAAGGCAAATCCCGAAATGGCCGGAACATATAAAAAGAAAGGGCTGTTTTAAGCCGCCTGTTCCCGGTATTTTGCCGGTTATCAGGACCTGTCTCAAAATTGCTTCAGCAGCCAAAGATAGGGGGAATTGCGGCAGTCAACGAGAAAAGGCGGGCTGGAGACAGGTTCTGGCCAAAATTTGACTTTAAACGGACTCTGGGCAAAAATAAGAGGCCGGACTTCTTCCGCTGGAAAGGGAAACGCAGATGATCTTTGGTAAAAAGATAGTCGTTGTGATGCCCGCGTACAACGCCGAAAAGACCCTTCAGAAAACTTACGAGGAAATACCGCGAGAGTACATAGACGAGGTCCTGCTGGTTGACGACGCCAGCACGGACAACACTGTGCTGGTTGCCGGCGAGCTTGGCATCAAAAGCGTGGTGCACCTTCAAAACAAGGGGTACGGCGGCAACCAGAAGACCTGCTATTCCGAGGCCCTGAAGATGGGGGCGGACGTGGTGATCATGCTGCACCCGGATTACCAGTACACGCCGAAGCTGCTTGTTTCAATGGCTGCGCTGATTGCTGTGGGCCAGTACGATATAGTGATAGGCTCCCGCGTTCTGTCCGAAGGCGCCCTGAAAGGCGGCATGCCCACATACAAATACATCTCCAACAGAATGCTCACGCTTACCCAGAACCTTTTAATGGGCAAGAAGCTTTCGGAATACCATACGGGTTACAGGGGGTTTTCAAGGCAGGTCCTTGAGACACTCCCGCTTAACGAGAACTCCGATGATTTCATATTCGACAACCAGATGCTTGCCCAGGCCGTCTATTTCGGCTACTCGATAGGCGAGATATCCTGCCCGGCAAAGTACTTTGACGAGGCCTCATCGATCAATTTCAAAAGGAGCGTAACATACGGGCTGGGGGTGCTAAAGACCTCCCTTCAGTTCCGGCTGCATAAATGGGGGATTGCCAACCCGCCGATATTCAATCCGGGCGGTAAAAAACTTCTGAGCGAGGCGGGGCAAGGCAGGAAGCATTGACCGGACTGGACGGTTCAAGCAACCGGGCATCCTGGAAAAACCGCCGGACGGCCCTGCTTCTTGTTATCTCGCTTGTCCTTGGTGCGCTTGTTCACATACAGACGCTCTCTTACGGGTTCGTTTATGACGACAAGCCGCTTATAGTAGACAATCCCGTGATAAAGGATGTGCGGAACATCCCGCATATCCTTCTTAGCGAGGACATTATAGACAACGTGCACGCGGGCTATTACAGGCCGCTTTCGCCCCTGCCCCACATGCTGGATTACTACATCTGGGGGTTCAACCCGGCAGGCTATCACCTAAGCAATATAATCTACAACCTGCTTGCGGTTCTGCTGGTATTTCTTTTATGCCTGCGGATATCGGGCTCGGCATATGCCGCGTTTGCCGCAAGCCTCTTTTTTGGCGTCCACCCGGCCAATACCGAGGCGGTGGACTTCATCACGGGCAGAAACAATATGCTGTGCGCGGTTTTCACCCTTGCCTCACTGCTAGCCTTCATGAAATACAGGGAGGAAGGGTCAAGGAAAAAGCCGCTGCTTGCAGCCTCCGTTTTTTCCTTCCTTGCGGGTGCGGCTTTCAAGGAATTTGCATTGATGCTGCCGTTTGTAATTGTTTTCTACGATTTGCGCCGTATAAAAGACTCGGGTGAAAAAATCCGGCCGCTCGGCTACGCGCCTTTTGCTGCCGCCGCAGTGCTTTATCTGGGAATGAGAAGTTATGTGCTTAAAGGCGTGGCCGGCACATCGCTGGCGCTGCCCGAACTCCCTTTAAGGATGCTCTCGATGCCGGAGGTTTTGCTGACCTATCTCAGGCTTTCCTTCGTGCCGCTTTGGCTGAAGGCGCAATACAATATAGGATTGCAGCCCACTGCGCTGAAATGGACCTGCCTGGCCGGGCTGGCCGCATTGGGGACAGCCCTTTTTAAATACAGGAAAAACAGGCTCGTTTTATACCCGGCGCTCTGGTTCCTGGCCTTCCTGGCCCCGGTGATGAACGTTATCCCGGTAAGCGGCAGCCTTATGGCCGAACGATACCTTTATATCCCGCTTGCAGGCGTTTCGGTTTTTGTCGGGATTGCTTTTGAGCGCGGGCTGCAAAAAAAGAGAAAGGCAGCCATAGCTGTTTTTGCGCTTTATATCTGCGCGCTTTCGGCTTTAACTGTTATGCGCAATCCCGTATGGAGAAATGACAAGTCGCTCTATACGGACATGATCAGGACGGAACCCTCCGCCTACAAGGGCTATTACAACCTCGGCAACAGGATGTATAAGGAAGGCAACCTCGAGGAGGCCCAGGTGTTATGGGAGAAGGCACTTGCCGTGAGGCCGGACATGTACGCCGTGCATAATAATCTGGGTGTTATCTACGAAAAAACCGGCAATTACGCGATGGCCGAAAAGCATTTCAGGATGATACTTGCCGTAAAGCCTTACGCACAGGTGTATCAGAACCTTGGAAACGCCCTCTATGCCCAAAAGAAATACGCCCAGGCGGAAGACGCTTATAAAAAAGCACTGGATATGGACACCAGCGATATTGAAGGCTATGAACGGCTGTCGGACTTTTACGATGCAACCGGCAGGCCCGCGCAGTCGCTGGAAATCCTGCGGCTTGCGGCAACGCGGATGCCCTACGATTATGAGGCGTTCAACCTTCTGGGCGCCGAAGAAGGCCGGCAAAAACTTTATAGCGCCGCCCGCGCCGATTTTACCAGGGCGCTTGCCTTGAACCCAACATGCTCCGCGTGCGCCCGGAACCTGAACATGCTTGCCGGGATTAAGCAATAAAACTGCTTATAACACGCCATGCATAACAAGCAGATGTTCCGTAACGGCCACGGCAAACACCATACCGGCCGCAGGCAGGATTTTTTTATACATGGCCCACATATCGGCCTTGAAATATTCCCTGGAAAGGATAAAGCAGACGTGCACCGGGCTTAAGAGCACCCCAAGGAAACCGGAGGCATAGGCAAATGACACATTAGGAAGCGCGCGCCCCGCCGGAAGGCTGAGTATCAACGGGAACGTGGCGCTTACAAAACCCACTGACAGCCCCGTCAGAAGCCCGCTTACAAACGGCAGCACAAACAGAAGCGGCATAAGCGGTATGCCCGTACTTTCGAAAAACCGGCTGAGATTGGCAACGGCGCCGGAATCTTTCATGACCTCCTGGAAGATCATCGCCCCCGCTATCAGAAAGATTACGTCCGGCTGAAGGCAGTGTTTAAATATCCTGATGATTCCTCGCGGGGTGTAGCGGAAATACAGGACAAGGCCGGCAAGGCCGGCAAGAAGAGCCCAGTGGAGCCCCAGCCCAAAGGCCATAACCAGCACAAGCACGGACAGCACAGGGATAAAGCTGGGGAGGTTTTTGATTGCGGTCTTCCTGCCAACAGGCACATGCTCCTTCATATGGCCCCTCATGCTGAATATAAACCCGGCAAGCATTATGGTTATGGAATACGGGAGATTGGAAAGTATTATGGACCGGATGTCATATCCGGTAAGCGCCGCTGCAAGCACCAGCCCCGGATAGAGAGGCAGTATGTACTCCCACGGGTGCCGGAACCAGTAATTGATAAACCCTTTCTCATCAGGCTTCATCGCCAGGCCTTTTGTTGACTCCTCCACCATCGGGGCGGAAAAGTAGGCCCCGCCTATGGACGGCAGCATCCCTATCAGAACAGGCATGGATATTATGAAGGCCTTTCTGCCCCTCAGCATGCCTTTGGCAGCCAGCATCATCCTGCTCATCACATCGTTTTCCCTGGTGACAAGCTCAAATCCCCGTATCGCCGTAAGCGCAACGGCAAGCTTGACGGTTTCAGTGTTCTTCAGCGCCCCGCCTATCGCAGAAAGGACGGCCATGGGCGGCATCAGGTACATTACCGCCAGCAGAAGCGCCCCAAGCAGCAGCACATAACCCACCTGCATCTTTTTCCGCAGCAGCGCAACAAGGAAAGCAAGGGTAAACAGTATTTTCAGTAGGTCGAGCATCTTAGAAGCCGCTCCCTCAGTTTTACAAGCCTGTCCAGCGCATCAACAAACCTGCGGTAATCGCGCGCATTGCCGGCCCGCATCGATTCCAGAAGCGGGGCGCAGAAATACCATGTGCACCTGAACGGCCGCCTTGCCCTGGGCAGCAGGCATCCCCTGGCGGCCAGAAGACTGCATATCTCATCCGGCGGCCCTGCCGAGGGTTCCGGCTGAAGGCCCGCCGCGCTGAAGAATATAAGGTCCTCCTTCTCCGGCAGACCATGCTTGTTTGCGCAGCATACCTTCGGGCAATGGGGGCAGACCCTGGCTGTATGCATCTCGATAAACGGAGACAGTTCGTCGAACGTCCTCAGCATTAAGGAGGCGGCAGCGGCAGGGTCCATCCGGGAAGGCATTATCCGTATTTCTTCTTCAGGGCGATTACGGCTGCGGCCAGCAGCAATGAGATTACGTTTGTAATTATTACAGGGAATGAATGTATAAGCACCCCGTAAACGGCCCAGAGCAAAAGCCCCGTCACCAGGGCAAGAAACATCCAGACAGAGATGTCCCTTGCGGACCTCTGCCTCAATATCCTAAGCACCTGCGGTATGTAGGAGGCCGTGGTGAGGCCGCCGGCAATCAGCCCGATATAATTTGCAATTTGAGGGTTGAGCATTTTAAGACTTACTATTATAAGTGATTGACAGCCTGTCCAGGTATTAGGTACTTTTAGAAGATGGGCCATTTGCCGG
The DNA here is from genome assembly GCA_021788025.1 of Nitrospirota bacterium. GTDB lineage: Bacteria > Nitrospirota > Thermodesulfovibrionia > Thermodesulfovibrionales > JdFR-88 > JAKAKS01. Next base: position 5,029 of record JAJYLE010000041.1, on the reverse strand, counting down.
ATATAGACCGCGCGGCGCTGCTGTTTCTGATTGCCCTCACGCTTAACCTGCCGCTGGGATATTTAAGAAGCAGGGTTGCAAAGCGCTCGTTCAAATGGTTTTTATACATTCACCT
>JAJYLE010000041.1:0-4904 GCA_021788025.1 Nitrospirota bacterium | reverse complement strand
TACCTTTCATAATTTTAGCCAGGCTGTTTGTGCTGGACCTGCATTTTATTTACGTGCTGGTGTCCGTGCCGGCCGCGGTAATCGGCCAGATAGCGGGCGGGCGGCTCCCGCTTCTTCTGTCCAAATCCCAAAGCGCGGCGGATTAGCCCAACCCCGGAATTTTCAACTGCCTGCCTTCCCCGCCGAAATTGCTATTTCCACATGGGAAATATTATTATCGATAACGTGCCCAACGTTCTGATTTTGAAAGGAGCGCCGATTTGGAAGAACGGGAAAGCAAGAAAGAAACCCTTTCCGACAAGGTCTGGTCTTTTTTTTCTTCAATAAAGCTTGCCATCGTAGTTTTCTCGCTGATCGCCCTTACATCAATAGTGGGAACGATCCTTGAGCAGAATGCTGCGCCGGAAGTAAACATGAGGGTGCTGTCGCACCTGGTTGGCATCAGCGCAGCCCCCATGATGTACAGGATACTAGACGCGATGGACTTTATGAACATGTACCGCTCCTGGTGGTTCCTCTCATTATTGGCGCTCTTTGCGGCCAACCTGATGGTGTGCTCCATAGACAGGTTCCCAGGCATATGGAAGCTTGTGAAGGCCCCGGCAGCCCCAATGCCCCCGGAGGCTTTCAGGGGCGCCCAGATAAAGGCCGAGGTAAAGTTTGGCGGGAAAGGCCAGCCTGCAGACGTGGCGCGCGAAGCATTTAAAAAAATCGGGTTTGCCCCGCATGAACATTCATCTGGCGATGAGGTGCAGATATATGCCCAAAAGCACGCATGGAGCCGTCTTGGCGTATACATTACACATGTAAGCATAATAGTTATCATGATAGGCGCGGTTGCCGGGAAGTGGTTTGGTTTTAAAGGGGTGCTCAGCCTTCCGGAGGGCGAAACCGCCACCGTTGCATACAGGGACCAGCAGATGGGCTCCCAGGCGCAAGCCGACGCCCAGCAAAGGCTGATGGACCTGCTGGAAGCTACCAACTCAAACCTGCCCCAGCTTGCCAGCGCCCTGAACGTAAGCCAGAACCAGCTTGCCGGCATCATGAAATCACTGGGCATTTACCCGCTTGGGTTCGCCCTTCGCTGCGATAATTTTAATGTTGATTTTTATGGCGATACGGACCAGCCAAAAGCTTATAAAAGCAAACTCACGGTAATAGATGACGGGAAAGAAGTGCTGACCAAACAGATAGAGGTAAACAAGCCACTAAAGTACAAGGGAGTAACTGTTTACCAGTCCAGCTACGGTCAGCTTGATAATTTTAATAACGGGGTTGCGATACTGGATGCCAAGGGGCCAGGCGGCGCTTCGGAAACCATGCGGCTCAAGATAGGCGAGTCAATAAAAATGCCCGGCACCGGGGCCAAGGTAAAGCTGGTGGATTTTAATCCTGCCCTGGCATTTGATGAATCGGGCAGGCCTTACGCTTATGCCCATATGATGAACAACCCGGCTGTAGAGGTGCAGATAACCTCCGGGGACACCAAAGCCTACAAATGGATATTGAAAAGATATCCTCAGACCTGGAGCCTGGGCGACGGCAGCATCCTTAAACTGAAGGAATTCTGGGGAGTGCAGTACACCGGACTTCAGGTGCGCAGGGACCCAGGGGTATGGATAGTATATCTTGGCTGTCTTATGCTGGGGCTGGGGCTTTTCGTGGCATTCTTCATGAGCCACAGGCGGATTTGGGTTAGGATTGTGAACGAAAAAGGAGGCGCAAAGGCCGTAATCGCCGCTTCCGCAAATAAAAACAGATATGCCTTTGAAAGGCAGATTGAGAAATTAAAGGCTCATCTGGCCGAAGGAGGTAAATAACCGGATGAACAGCTCGCAATTTTTTGGCATTTCCACAATAGCGTATATGGTTGCTATGGCCATATACATAACGTATATCGCCTTTAAGAAAAAGGGGATTGGAGTAACGGCCACAACCGTTGCCACGATTGGTTTTGCCTGCCAGACCATCGCGATAATCCTTAGGGGAGTGCAGCTCCACCAGGTTATGGGAGCGGGCAGTTCGCTTCTAAGGGCGCTGCCGATCACCAATCTTTACGAATCGCTTATATTCTTTGTCTGGTGCCTGATGCTTGGATATTTAATAATAGAACGCAGATACCAGAACCGCTCTTTTGGCGCGTTCGTAACCCCGATAGCCGCCCTGGCCCTGCTCTTCATAGAGATATCGGGAGCGTCCAACCCCGGCTTCAAGGAAATAGAACCGCTGGTGCCGGCCCTGCAGAGCAACTGGCTGCTGGCGCATGTAACCTTGAGTTTCATATCCTACTCCATGTTCGCGCTCTCGTTCAGCACCGGGCTTATGTACCTTATAGTTTCCACTCATAAAAACGAGCCAGCCTATGTATTCTGGACTGTTGGGCTGGGCATAATAATAACCGTGCTGGCCGCCATGGGAATTGACTGGTTCAGGTACAAGGAGCTGGGGCTTACGTCGGAGAACTTCGTAAAAAGCTATCTATTCAGGAGCACATTCAGGAGCGATTCCGGCGCGGTCCAGGTATTCAGTGTTTTACTTGCCGCAATTGTGATATCAGGCGTCTGGTACTTTGGCTCCGGGCTCAAAAAAGTTATAGAGGGGTTCGGCCTGTCCGCCGCTACCCTGGACGAAATAACCTACAAAGGCATAGCGATAGGGTTCCCGATTTTCACCCTTGGCGGGCTCATATTCGGGGCCATCTGGGCCGACCAGGCATGGGGCGTTTACTGGAGCTGGGACCCCAAGGAAGTCTGGTCGCTTATCACCTGGCTTGTCTACGCCTTTTATCTCCACGCCCGTCTTTTAAGAGGATGGAGGGGGCACAAGATAGCGGTAGTTTCGGTCATGGGTTTTGTATCCGTGATATGCACTTATCTGGTTGTTAACCTGCTCCTGAGCGGACTGCACTCCTACGGGAACGGGCAATAAAAAAGGGCATTTTTACGGGCCTAGAGGCCAGAAATACCCTGCGCATGGCAGGGCTGCTTTGCATAGTGCTTGGCGCTTTCCATTTCCGGGCCTACGTAGAGAATAAAAAGCAGCTGGCCGAAGAAAACGCCCGCAGGCTCTCCGTTGCCACGGAGGTAGTCAAAAACGGGCTTGTCACCCTGATGCTTGAAGGCAAGGGAAAGGACTTCGGGGAGTTCATATCCGACGTGACCACCGGTGACTTAAAGAGCATGCGGCTCATAAGCCCCGGAGGCATGGTGGTATCTTCCACGCTGGACGGGGAGGACAACTTGAGGATCAAGAACCTTCCCCTTAAAGCCAGCACCTTCAAGGACCCCGATGGTATCCCTTATGAAGTGTTCATGCCCATTTACAACGAAAGGCCCTGCCAGAGGTGCCACAGCGCTGACGGACAGATAATATCGGTTTTAAACGTGGAGCTTGCAGACAAGCGCACCCACGCAAAAATAAAAGAGATGAGGCTTTATACCGGCCTTAAGTTCCTCCTTAACTTTCTGGCCATATTCGGCCCCATCTGGTGCATAAACTCAAAGGTCATCGCCACTCCGCTCAAAGACATCTCCGGAAACCTGAAAAAGGCCCTCCGGGGAGAAAAAAACATAATGTTCAAGCCGGCCGTAAGTGAGATCGGGGAGATATCCTCCGACTTAAACAAGGTAATGGGCCAGATGGGGCAGATGAGGGAGAAGCTGGAGGCCTGCTACACGGATACCATGAAGCGCATGGAGAAGATGGCCTCCCTGGGCGAGCTGGCCGCCGCGATAGCGCATGAGATAAAAAACCCGCTTGCAGGCATCAGCGGGGCAATACAGGTCTTTGTTGAGGACATAAAGGAAAACGACCCCAGGAGGGAGATCATAAAAGAGATACTAAGCGAGATAGACAGACTGGACCAATCCATAAAAAACCTGCTCAATTTCGCAAACCCGCCGGCCCTGATAACCATAAAGACCGATATAATCCCGGTAATAGAGAGGGCCAGGAAGCTGGTTGCCAGACAGGCCGAGTCCCAGGGGGTCAGCATAATAATGCCGTCCGAAAACCCGGTGGTGCAGCCTGTTGAGGTGGATCCGGAACAGATGCAGCAGGTATTTCTTAATGTCATGCTGAACGCGCTTCATTCCATGCCAAGCGGCGGAATGCTTACCGTTAATGTCTATCCGGGCGAAGATGAAAACATAGAAATCACTATCAGCGACACCGGGGCAGGCATACCGCCTGAGGCCGTGGAGAGCATATTCAAACCTTTTTTCACCACCAAACGCTCCGGCACGGGGCTGGGGCTTGCCATAAGCAAGGGCATAGTCGAAAAGCACGGCGGCTACATCAGCGCGGAGAGCCAGCACGGCCTTGGGAGCACTTTTCATGTTATACTACCACTCAGGATTAAAATAGCTTCAGATGGCCAAGGCTAAAGTCTTAGTAATAGATGACGAAAAGCTCCTCCGGTGGTCCCTCGACCAAAACCTTTCCAAGGACGGCTACACGGTGTCCACTGCCGAAAAAGGGCTGGACGGGCTTAGCCAGTTCCGGGAGGACCCCCCGGATATTACCCTTCTAGACATACACCTGCCCGACATCTCCGGCATAACCGTGCTTGAAGGCATCAAGGAGATAAACAAGGACGCCATTGTAATCATGATAACGGCGTTCGGTGACGTCCAGACGGCTGTCAAGACAATCAAACTTGGGGCCTATGATTTCGTGGAAAAGCCCTTCAATATGGACAAGCTCAAGATCATTCTGGACAAGGCCCTTGAAACATCCTCGTTAAGGAAAGAGGTCTCCAATTTCAGAAGCCAGCTTAACTCCAAATACGCGCCAGCCAGCCTGATAGGCAGTTCGCAACCCATGAAGAAGGTGTTCGATCTTATACAAAAGGTGGCCAAAAGCGATGCCAGCACTGTACTGCTGCAGGGGGAAAGCGGCACCGG
>JAJYLE010000197.1 GCA_021788025.1 Nitrospirota bacterium | reverse complement strand
AATATCCGGCATATGGGGGCTTTTAAAAAACTTCTGATTGCGGCGCTTCTTCTGGCCGTTGCCTTTGGGCTGTGGACAAGTTTTCATTACACCTTCAAGGCTTATGTATTAGAAGGCGATTCGGCCGTTTTCCCGATGCTCTGGCGCGGGTGGCAGGAGCATGGCTTCGCTTTTTTCAAAACGTGGTATTTTACCCAGGACAACTGGCTGCTTTCTCCCGCCCCATTGGTGTTTCTGGTCTATTATGTCTTCGGCGCCACCGGGTATACAGTGCTTGGCCTTGGGTGGGCCTTCTTTGTTATAAACACCTTGTTATCCGCAGCCGTTGTCAGGCTGCTTGCCGGGAAATGGACACCTGCCGCGCTGGCAATAACTGGCATAGGATTGTTTGCAAGCGAGGGCGCCATAAAAAACGCTCAACTGGCCCATCCCATATCTCACAATTCAACGACGATGTGGGTTCTCCTGGCGGCCATTGCCGCGGCCTGCGGGATGGGAAAAAGGGACCGTCTGCTGTCCTTCATCCTGGCCTGCATAATATTTATAGCCGGGGTTTCGGACCCCTGGTTTAACGCGGCCTGTACATTGCCGCTTTTGCTTGTCCTTTTTTTGATGTTCGTGATAGACAGGCAACACCGGCGGCAGTCGCGTAACCTGATGGCGGGGGTGGCGGCTGGGTGGGCGCTTGCCTATACAAGAGGCCTGGGGCTATTGTCTTTCCTTCCAAAGAGCAGTTTTCATTTTGTGTCCTCCTGGAGTTGGCTTTTGGCCAATATCCGTGCATATCCGGCGGCGATTGGTGTGTTCTTTCCGGTGGTCCGGGTTCTTAAATGGAATCCTGTTGCGGGAGCGGCATTTGCCATCATCAGCGTCTGCATTGTTTTTATGGCTTTTGGCTGGCTTGCCCGCAACTGGAAAGGCCTACCCGCGCGGCAGGCGGTGATTACCGGTTTTTTGCTGTGTTCGATTTTCGTTACATCCGTTGCTTTTGCAACGTATGCCGTGCACGAAGACGCCGGCTGCGCAAAATTTCTGAATAATATTTACTTTGGCACGCTTATACTTTGCATCTCAGTTTTCGTGCTTCGATGGGCGGAAATGACTGTAATTTTCCGTGCGGCAGCGTGTGTTTGGGCGCTGATTTTCATTGCTGCGGGGGCTGCAAGCGATCCGGCAGCATGGGAAAACAGAATAGAGGTAGACGATAATGGGGCGGCGGCGCTGGCCGGGTTCCTGGAACAAAACGAGCTTCATTACGGGTACGCAGATTATTGGGCGGTGCCAGCAGAGGCGATAAGCTGGACCAGCGGGTACCACAACATCGTGCGCCCTGTAAGCCTGAAGTGGGATCCGGCATCCAGGCCGGAGGCGCCTTTGTTTTTCACGCCGTATGCTTATCAGACTTCCCGGCTGTGGTATGAACCAGCGGATTCAAAAAACCAGCACCGGTTTTTTCTGATACTCAACATGGATTGGCCGGGCTTTGTGATCGGCAAGGCCATCCCTCCTTGCGGCTTTGATGTCTTGCTGCAGGCGGCGGAAAGACAGTTTGGAAAACCTGATAAAACCCTGCGGTTCTATAACTGCGTGGTCCTGGTTTGGGGTCATTCCATAGAGCGCGCCCTGCCAAAGATAAGCAGTGCCGATAAATAAGATGCTGAAGATAACTGGTATGGAATTTTATGGCCTACTTTACGGAAAACATCCGGCCGCAAGTATAATGAATTTTTTCATTAAAAGCGGGGCCGGCCCGAAAGGGACGGGCGGCAAGAAATTGAAACCGGCAGCGCGGAAAATGCTTTTTGCGGCGCTTCTTCTGGCCGTTGCCTTTGGGCTGTGGACAAGTTTTCATTACACCTTCAAGGCTTATGTATTAGAAGGCGATTCGTCCGTTTTTACGATGCTTTGGCGCGGGTGGCAGGAGCACGGCTTCGCTTTTTTCAGGACATGGCATTTTACGCAGGACAACTGGCTGCTTTCCCCCGCTCCTTTTGTATTTCTTGTCTACTATATTTTTGGCGTTACCGGATACACTGTGCTGGGTTTGGGATGGGCGTTCTTCGTGATCAACGCCGTATTGCTTGCCGTTTTAACGAGGTTCCTGGCTGGCAGATGGTCCATGGCCGCGCTTGTAATATTGTGCCTGGGGTTGTTTGCAAGCGAGAAGGCGGTGGAAAACGGATTTTTATCCTACATCATTTGCCACAACACGTCGATGGCGTGGGCTTTCGTTGCTGTAATGGCTGCGGCTTACGGAATGGAAAAACGCAGCGGTTTGTCCGCGTTCGCGCTGGCCTGCATAATTTTTATTGCAGGCGTTTCGGACCCATGGTTTCACGCGGCCTGCACAGTGCCGCTTTTGTTTGTACTGTGCTTAATATATCTGAGGGGCAAGGAACACCGCAGGCAGTCACTAATCACGTTGCTGGGGGTGGCGGGCGGATGGGCGCTTGCTTATACAAGAGGCCTGGGGCTGCTGTCTTTTCTTCCAAGGGGCGGTTTTCAATTCATATCCACATGGGAACAACTGCGGTCCAATGCCCACCAGCTTTTGCAGGCAACCGGCACGTTCTTCTCATTGTCCGAAGTGTTTGAATGGAACCACATGGCGGGAGCTGTTTTCATTGCAATCAGCATCTGCATCGCCTTTGAAATTTTCCGCTGGGCTGTGCTGAATATGAAAAGCCTGCCTGTGCGCCAGGCTGTGGCTGCCGGGTTTTTCCCGGCGTCGGTTGTCATGATGTCCGCAGCTTATCTGGCTTATGATTTGCATGAAAATAATTTCATATACAGATATTTGATAAATATTTACTACGGCCTGATTGCCTTTGCGGCTTTTGCGCTGGCATGGCGCTGGAAGCAGCTGCCGGGCCTTTTCCGCGCGATGGCGTGCGCCTGGGTGGTTATCTTCCTGGCGGCCGGGGTGGCAAGCGATCCGGCGGCCTGGGAAAAGGATATCAACGTAAATGATCAGGGGGCGTCGGCGCTGGCGAGTTTTCTGGAACAAAACGGGTTGAATTACGGGTATGCGGATTATTGGGCGGTCCCGGCCGATACGATAACCTGGGCCAGCGGCTACCGGGAGATCGTGCGCCCCATAGGCATGAAATTCGACCTCTCAACGCGCCCGGAACCACGCCTGTTCTTTGTCCCATGGCCTTACGAGACTTCCAGCACGTGGTACGAACCTGGGGATTATAAGGACCAGCGCAGGTTTTTTCTGGTGCTGAATGCCGCCTGGCCGGGCCATGCATTAAACAAGGCAAGCACCGTCCCCCGTTTTGATTTCTATACCATGGTATCGGCTGCGGAAAGGCAGTTTGGCACCCCGGAGAAAACCCTTCAGTTTGCGAACTGCGTGGTCCTGGTTTGGGACCATCCTGTCTTGCAGGCCCTGACTGGGGCGGAAACGCCCGGGCAATAAGCAAAAAGATGAGAGCTTTAAAACAACTTCTGACAGTAACGCTTCTTCTGGCCGTTTGCGCCGGGCTATGGATAAGTTTCCATTACACCTTCGCGGCTTACTCGCTGGACGGCGACACGGCAGTTTTCCCGATGCTATGGCATGGCTGGAGGGAGCACGGCTTTGCTTTTTTCAGGACATGGCGTTTTACGCAGGACAACTGGCTGC
>JAJYLE010000040.1 GCA_021788025.1 Nitrospirota bacterium | reverse complement strand
CAAGTTTGGCTGACTTAGAGATCTCAACATTATCGGGCCCAGAACCCAAGATTAAAATATTACGCGACTGGTTAAAAAACGGTGGATTATCTGAGGAAGAAATTAAAGATCGTTTGGAATTTATTAAAGAAAATGTCTTCAACAATTTAAAATCTACTAATATCGAAGACAAATATTTTAACATGCTTAGAGAGCTTGCTCGAGAAATCAAGAATTAGTCTCTCGGTTGGGTTGAGCATGGGGAGCGAAACCCCACTCTTAAAGCCGGCGCGGACTTGAGGGCAAACTCCTCACACCAAAGCCATCCTATGTTCATTTCACTTCCTGGACGTAACTGTAAGGATTTCTGAAATGCCCGGGGCTCTCTAGTGCTGTGAGAACTTGTTGCCAGTGGAAACATTTGCGAAAATCCGGGGTCGCCTTACTTAATTCTAATTCTCTTGGATTTAAGCCTTTTCCGTTACCGGGAAACGCGTGGCGGAAGTGAGCGAAGTGCCGAGCGAGCCGTTTCTGACCAGTGGCACGGCGGTGGCCGTTTGTCCCGCCCAGGCGGGATGAGCCGCACGGCACGACCCTGAATTAATCGAAACGAGACGAGGCCCAATCGGAGACGAACACCGCCTGCGAAAAAAAGAGAGAGGAATACCTGCATAAACGCAATTGGGTGACCGGAGATTAAACTCAGCCCAACCCCCTTGCACCCGTTCACGGGGAGTTGTTCATCTATCGAAAACACTGTGACGGCTGTCACGCTTCCTGCGGAAGGGGGAAATGTTACAATGCCACCGTGAAATGCGTTCTGAAGGCATTTACCCTTTTAAAGGAGGGCCGGATGCGGAAGGTATTTCTTTTGACGTTCCTTGTGCTGGTTTCTTTGTCTATGCAGGCCAGGGCAGGATGGTTTGAAGATGTAATGAAGCAGGCGGGGATGTCATTAAATGGCGGGGCCGGGCCTGATGACAACACCATTGCGGCAGGGCTCCGGCAGGCGCTCTCTATTGGCGCAAAAAATGCGGTCACGGGCGTTTCCCGCAAGGACGGCTATTTTGCCAACCTGGAAATCAAAATACTGATGCCAGAAAAAATACAGAAGGTGGCCGATGTGCTGGGGTATATCGGATTTCAAAAGCAGGTGGATGATTTTGTGCTGAGCATGAACAGGGCCGCCGAGAAAGCCGCGCCGGAGGCGCTGCCCATTTTTGCAGACGCGATCAAAGAGATGACCTTTGCGGACGCAAAGAATATCCTCTACGGCGATGATACTGCCGCAACAGAATATTTTCAGCGTAAGACCCGTGACAGGCTCTATAACGAATTCAAGCCAATTATTTCGGCCAGCATGGACCAGGTGGGATGCACGCGCTCTTACAAAATAATGATAGGGAAATATGAATCCATGCCACTCATGGGCAAAAAATCTCTTGATCTGGATGACTATGTGACCAACAAGGCGCTTGACGGCCTCTTTTACGAGCTGGGGCAGGAGGAAAAAAAGATCAGGACCGATCCTGCCGCAAGGGTGACAGACCTGCTCCGGATGGTTTTTGGAAAATAGCGGCTGCCGCGGAAACTTCCGCCTGCAACCCACGCCTGCAATCACGCAATAAACGAATCAATTTCCATACGGTTAATAAACCCAATAACTACTTGATTTATTGTGCATAAAATTATAATTGCTTTTTCCCGCTCTGTTGTATAAACTCCACCTTAGGTGAGGTGCTTTATCTAATGTATAAACCCTGTTTGGCTTAAAGGGGGTGCGGCATGGGTGAAGGCAAGGACCTGAGGGACTCATCTCCCACTGTTTATCAGGCCCTTAGGCAGCGCGGGGTTTCCAGAAGGGATTTCATGAAGTTCTGCTCCCTTATGGCAGCCACGCTGGCATTACCGGCTAGTTTTGCTCCGAAAATAGCCGAGGCTCTTGAAAAGGCCAAAAGGCCTTCTCTTGTGTGGCTGGAATTCCAGGACTGCTGCGGAAACACGGAATCGTTCCTCAGGGCAAGCAATCCTACCGTTGTGGATATTGTGCTGGACGTTCTCTCCGTTGATTACCATGAGACCATAATGGCCCCTGCCGGCAAGGACGCGGAAAAATCCCTTCAGGACGTTGTAAAAAACCAGAAGGGCAAATATATATGCGTGGTAGAGGGCGCCATACCTACCAGGGACGGCGGCGTGTACTGCTGCGTGGGCGGGCGTGCCGCTATTGATATAGCCAAAGAGGTATGCGGCAATTCCCTTGCCACAATAGCCATGGGCGCCTGCGCCTGGGATGGCGGCATTCCGTCTGCCAACCCTAACCCAACTGGGGCCGTGGGTGTAAAGGACGTAATCAGCGGCGTGCCCATAATCAATCTGCCCGGCTGCCCGGCAAACGTTGTGAACCTTACGGGCACTGTTGTGCATTATCTGACCTTCGGCAGCCTTCCGCTTACCGACAACAACGGCGCGCCGCTTTTCGGGTATGGCACAAGAATCCATGATGCCTGCCAGCGCAGGGCGCATTACGACGCGGGCCGGTACGTGCGCCAGTGGGGCGACGAGGGGCACCGCAACGGGTGGTGCCTTTATTACATGGGGTGCAAGGGGCCGGAGACATACAAGAACTGCCCTACCGCACTATGGAACGACCGCACCAGCTGGCCGGTTGGCGCGGGCCACAATTGCATAGGGTGCGCCTCGCCCAAGTTCTGGGACACGATGACTCCGTTTTACAGCAGGCTTGCATCCATACCAGGCTTTGGTGTGGAGTCCACGGCAGACAAGGTTGGGCTTGGGCTTGCCATTGCCACGGCGGCGGGCGTAACCGCGCACGCAATAGCCAGGGCCGGCAGAAAACATATTCGCCATGAGGATGAAGAAAAAACCGCGAAAACGGAGGATAAATAATGCCAAAGATAGCGATCGATCCCGTTACGAGGATCGAGGGACATCTTAGGGTGGAGGCGCAGGTGGACGGCGGGCAGGTGAAGGACGCTTGGGCGTCCAGCACCATGTTCAGGGGGATCGAACTGATCCTTAAGAACAGGGACCCGCGGGACGCCTGGGCATTCGCGCAGCGCATATGAGGGGTGTGAACAACGGTTCACGCCACCAGCTCCGTGCGAGCTGTCGAAAACGCGCTTGGCATCACGATACCCGATAACGCAAGGCTTATAAGGAACCTGATTACAGGCATCCAGTATGTGCAGGACCATACTATCCATTTCTACCATCTGCACGGGCTGGACTGGGTGGACCTGGTAAACGCCCTCAAGGCGGACCCTGCAAAAACATCGCAGCTGGCGCAGTCCATATCGGACTGGCACAATTCCAGCGCGGCCTATTTCAAGGGCGTGCAGGACAAGCTGAAGGCGTTTGCGGAGTCCGGCCAGCTGGGGCTGTACGCAAACGCGTACTGGGGCCATCCGGCCTACAAGCTTCCGCCGGAAGCCAATCTTATGGCCGTGGCCCATTACCTTGAGGCGCTGGACTGGCAGAAGGACGTTATCCGCATCCACGCCATCCTTGGCAGCAAGAACCCGCACGCGCAAACCTATCTTGTTGGTGGGATGGCGCTTGCAATCAATCCAAACAACGAGAGCACCTTTAACGCAAACCAGCTGGAGATGATGTCCCTTCTGGCCAAAAAAGCCGCTGATTTTGTGGAGAAGGTGTATGTGCCGGACCTGCTGGCCATAGCGTCTTTTTACAAGGATTGGGCAGGGTACGGGGCGGGTGTGGGCAACTTCCTTGTGTACGGCGAATTCCCTAACGACAACGTCTCCAATACCGACAACCTGTTTTTACCCAGGGGCGCGATATTCAACAGGAATTTGAGCAAGGTGCATCCGGTGGACCAGGCCAAAATAACCGAATACGTCACCCACTCCTGGTACGAATACAAGGAGGGCAACGCCGCCGGGAAGCATCCCTGGGACGGCGTTACCGATTACAAGTACAGCGGCCCGAAGCCGCCTTACGAGTTCCTGGACACGGACAAGAAATACAGCTGGGTTAAATCTCCAAGATACGACGGCAAGCCCATGGAGGTGGGCCCGCTGGCAAGGATGCTTGTGGCCTACGCCTCCGGGCATCCGCAGGTAAAGCCCGTGGTGGATTCCGTGCTGAAAAAACTTGGTGTTGGGCCCGATGCCCTCTTTTCCACCCTGGGCAGGACGGCGGCGAGGGGCATTGAAACCCTCGTGGTGGCGCAGAAGCTGCCGGACTGGATAGGGCAGTTGGCGGAAAATATAAAAAAGGGCGACCTGCGGATACACGACCAGTCCAAATGGGAGCCTTCCTCATGGCCCTCCGAAGCCAAGGGCTACGGCTTCCATGAGGCCCCAAGAGGGGCGCTGGGCCACTGGGTGCGGATAAAGGACGCGAAGATAGCCAATTACCAGTGCGTTGTGCCGTCCACCTGGAACGCATCTCCAAGGGACGCCAAGGGGCAGAGGGGGCCTTACGAGCAGGCGCTCCTTGGCACCCCGGTTGCCGAGCCGGATAAACCGCTGGAGATACTGAGAACGGTGCACTCGTTTGATCCCTGCCTGGCCTGCGCCGTGCACGTGACGGATATGGAGGGCAGGGAGGTTATCAAGGTAAAGGTGTCGTAAAAAAACCATTTGTTTGCGCCAGGCCGGCATGTACGCAGTGCCGGCTGGCGCATTGACGCAGAAAGAGAAGGGAGGATCCCATGGCAGGAGCGGCAGAAGTGCGAAGGCGGATTTACGTATGGGAATTCCCCGTGAGGCTTTCGCACTGGGTAAACGTGCTGGCCATAACAGTGCTCTCCGTGACGGGCCTCTATATCGGCACCCCGTTTCTGTATCCCGTTTCCGACACGGCCTTCACGATGGGCTGGATGAGGTTTCTGCACCTTACCGCCGGCTATCTGTTTTTAATGATGGTGGCGCTGAGGGTGTACTGGAGCTTCGCGGGCAACAAGTATTCCAACTGGCGGGTGTTCGTGCCGCGCTCCAAGAGCCAGGTGCGGGACCTGAAAGAAGTCACCAACTATTATCTTTTTAAAAGGAGCACGCCCCCTTACGATGAGGGGCACACCGCGTGCGCGGCCTTCGCGTATTTCCTGCTGTTTCTGATCTTTCTGTTCCAGATATTCTCCGGGTTCGCGCTGTTCAACAATAACTCGCATACGGCGGTGCATTTTATCCTGGGGGGCTGGCTTGCCCGTCTGATAAACATAAAGACCATCAGGTTCTGGCACCACATGCTGATGTATCCCATATGGGCGTTCGTGATAGTGCATATTTACCTGAGCCTCCTGATGGACAGTTCCGGCAAAAACGGCCTGCTGGGCTCCATCTTCGGCGGGTATAAATTCATGGCTGGCAGGGGATGAAACCGGAAACAAAGAAGACCATAGTGCTTGGCATTGGCAACCTGCTTATGCGGGATGAAGGAGCCGGGGTCCATGCAGTGGGAGTATTGAGGGAGAATTTTTCATTTCCTCCTGGAGTGACCGTCATGGACGGTGGGACCATGGGCCTCGACCTTCTCTATTTCCTGGAGGGCGCAGACAGGCTGCTGATGATGGATGCCGTGTACTCCGGGGCGCAGCCCGGCGCCGTAAGGATCTTTGAAGGCAGCGAGATCCTGCCTTCAGCCTGGGGCAAGTACTCGGCGCACCAGATAGGCCTTCAGGACCTCGTTACCGCGATGAGGCTTACCGGGCAGGAGCCGCCCGAGATATGCCTTGCAGGGATAGAGCCCAAAGAGGTGCGCCTTGATATTGGCATGTCTGCCGAGGTTGAGGCGGGCCTGCCCGCTCTTATTGATGCGGTTGTGAAAAAACTGGATAATTGGGGCGTGAAGGCGATACCTGAAAAAAAGACGGATCTGAAATTTGAAATTTCAAATCTCAGATTAACCTGATGTGCCTTGCAATCCCCTCCAGGGTAGTAGACAAGAACGGCTTTATCGCCACTGTTGACGTTTACGGGGCCAGGAAAAAGGTGAGCCTGATGCTTTTGCCGGAAGATGCCTCGGTTGGCGATTATGTTCTGGTGCACGCCGGTTTCGCCATCCAGAAGATAGACGAGCAGGCCGCCATGGAAGCCTCTTCGCTTTTAAACGAGTACCTGGAAAAGCTGGAGCAAGAGGGTTAATCTTCAGGTATTTTGCAGGGCCCCTGAAATTGTCCGTATCCGCTCCATAACCTCCTTGTAATCCCTTGGATTTTCACTTAAACTAATTCCCATGCTTTCATTTGCGGCCATACTTGCCGGCGGGGAGAACACCAGGATAGGCCGCCCCAAGGCGCTGCTGGAAATCGGCGGCAAGCCCATGATCCAAAGGACGCTGGATTTGCTTGGAGGGCGTTTTATGAGGGTGGCGGTAAGCACGAATTCCCCGGAGGAGTATTTCCGGTTTGGCGCTCCGCTGGTGGGGGACGTTTATAACGTCAGATGCCCCATGTCGGGCATATTCTCCGCCCTGTACTGGTCCGGCGCGGAAGAGGCGTTCATAACCGCCTGCGACATGCCTTTTATCAGCCCTGCCGTTATGGACATGCTGATTGCCAGGTATACGGAGCTAAAGCGCGAAAAAGGCCGCAGGCGCGGCGCGCTTGTGCCGCGATGGAACGGCCTGCCGGAGCCGCTGCTGGCAATATATTCGTCCGAGTGCCTGCCCGCCATGGAAGCGCATATATTATCCGGCAGGACGGGTATACCGGAATTGCTTGAAGAGGTGGGCGCGGCATACCTGGATGAGGTTGAAATAAGGAAGGTTGATCCCGACGGCGCCAGTTTTTTTAACGTGAATACCCCGCAGGACATTCAAAATGCGCTTGCCTATCAGGATGCGATGATCAAACAGGCCAATTGATGGGCGATTTACTGATAATAATCCTGATAGCTGTCCTCATCTTCGGCAAGGGCCGGGCCGCGCAGGCCAGGCGCGATTTGGGCGATACGGTCAGAAATTTTAAGAACGGGCTCCATCCGGACGAGATAAACATCACCCCCGGCAGGAAAGAGGTTGAAAAGCGCTGATGGACAGGGGGCCGGAGGCGGTGATAGACCTGGCCGCGCTACGGCATAATCTTAACGCGCTTTCAAAGGCGGCCGGAAAACCGGTTATAGCGGTGGTGAAGGCTGATGCCTACGGCCACGGGGCAATAGAGGTTGCCAGGGTGCTGGAAAAAGAGAAAGGGAAGATTTTTGCCCTTGCCGTGGCGTTTCTGTCCGAGGCGAAACATCTCCGGGAGGCCGGGATAAAACTTCCCATACTTGTTCTTTTTGATAACGAGGCCCCGGAGGAATTTATAAAATACGGCCTCACGCCAGTGCTGCAATCCGTGAAGGCGGCCAGGGCTTTTTCAAAGAAGGCCTTGTCCATGGGCGTTGAACTGCGGGCGCATGTGAAGATAGACACCGGCATGGGCAGGATGGGCATACCCTGGGCCGGGGCCACGCAGGCGCTTTCGGAGATAATCCCGCTACCCGGCATCAAGATGGAAGGGCTTATGAGCCACATATCGGAGTCCGCCCCTGGCGCGATAGATTTTGCCAGGTTTCAGATAGGCAGGTTCAGGCAGCTTAAGAAAGACCTTGCGGCAAAAGGTATAAAGCCGCTGTGCCATATCGCGGGCAGTGCGTCCGCACTGATATTGCCTGAGGCGCGGATGGACGCGGTGAGGGTAGGCCTGCTGATGTACGGCGGGCGGCCGTATGTTTCCGCCGGCGGGGTTTTCAAGCCGGTTATGAAAGTGAAAAGCAGGCTTATACTGGCCAAGAAAATGAAAAAGGGCGAGGCGGTAAGCTACGACCGCACCTTTATAGCAGCCAGGAATTCAGTTATAGGCGTGGCCGCCGTGGGCTACGCCGACGGCTATCCCCGGGCCCTTTCAAACAGGGCGCACATGCTTGTGAAGGGACAAAGGGCGCCTGTATGCGGCCGCGTGTGCATGGATTTGACCGTGCTGGACATAACCGGCCTGTCCGGGGCGGCTGAGGGCGCGGAAGCTGTGCTGCTTGGAGGCGGGCTTACCGCGTCCGAGCTGGCGGAATGGGCCGGGACAAATCCGTACGAGATAATGACATCCCTTGGCAGAGGCGCCAGGAGGTCCTACGTTGTATAACTTCCTGCTGGCCCTGGGGCAGACCCTTATACGCTTCACAAAGATTACCGGCGAGATAGTCTTGCTGCTGTGGACCGTGCTGCGGGAATTCCTTCTGCCCCCGTATGAGATAAAAAACACATTCAAGCAGGCCATGGAGATTGGCATAAAAAGCGTGCCGGTGGCATTGGTAACAGCCGTATTTACAGGCATGGTGCTTGCCTTGCAGACCGTTACCGGGTTCAAGCGTTTTGGCGCGGAATCGCTGGTTGGCTCGGTTGTGGCGCTATCGATGACAAGAGAGATGGGCCCGGTGCTTACGGGGCTTGTGGTGGCGGGCAGGGCTGGCGCCGCAATGGCGGCGGAGCTTGGCACGATGAGGGTTACGGAGCAGATAGACGCGCTGGAGACCCTGGCCGTAAAGCCGGTGAAGTATCTTGTTACCCCCAGGTTCACGTCGGCCATATTCATGATGCCGGCGCTGACCATATTGTCCGATTTCGTCGGGATACTTGGAGGTTATGCCGTTGCCGTGTGGCTTTTCGGGATGAGTTCCGTCCTGTACTGGCGCAGGGCATGGGACAACCTGGAGCTTAGCGATATTTACAACGGGCTGATAAAGGCCGCTTTCTTCGGGGGGGCAGTGGCCATTGTCAGCTGCTATAAAGGATTTTATACGGAAGGCGGCGCAGAGGGCGTGGGAAAGGCAACCACCGGGGCCGTGGTGATTTCGTTCATGACCATACTTATCTCGGATTATTTTCTTACGGCGTGGCTTTTTAAATGATAGAGATAACAGGGCTTACAAAGAGCTTTGGCCCAAACCAGGTGCTCCGGGGCGTGAATTTGACTGTGCAGACAGGAGACAGTATGGTTGTAATCGGCGGCAGCGGCTCTGGAAAAAGCGTGCTGATTAAACATATAATAGGGCTTCTCAGGCCGGACGCGGGGATGGTGCTGATTGACGGGACAGACATATCCACCCTCAAAGACAAAGAGCTGTATGAAATACGCAGGAAATTCGGTATGCTGTTTCAGGGAGCGGCGCTTTTCGATTCCATGTCCGTTTGGGAAAACGTTGGGTTTGCGCTGCTTAGAAGCGGGATGCGGGAAAGGGAAGCCAAGGTGGTGGCAATGGAAAAGCTCAGGCTTGTGGGCCTGAAGGACGTTGAGGACAAGATGCCTTCCGAGCTTTCCGGAGGTATGCGGAAAAGGGTTGGGCTGGCCCGCGCCATCGCGCACAACCCCGAAATACTGCTTTATGACGAGCCGACAACCGGGCTGGACCCGATACTGGCGGACTCCATTAACGAGCTTATCATCAGGATGCGGGAGAAGATGAAAGTGACCTCCGTGGCCATCACTCACGATATGCACAGCGCCTACAGGATTGCCGACAGGATAGCCATGCTCTTTGAAGGGCGCATAGTGCTGGAAGGCACGCCAGACGAGATAAAAAACACCTCAAACGATTTAGTGAAACAATTCATAACCGGAAGCGCCCAGGGGCCGATAAAAGTGGAAGGGATATCGTTCTAGTGAAGAC
Organism: Nitrospirota bacterium; assembly: GCA_021788025.1. Lineage (GTDB taxonomy): Bacteria > Nitrospirota > Thermodesulfovibrionia > Thermodesulfovibrionales > JdFR-88 > JAKAKS01. The sequence continues at coordinate 8,751 of JAJYLE010000040.1, read as the reverse complement.
ACCCACGGAGGTAAAAGTAGGCATTTTTGCGCTGCTGGTGCTGGCGCTTCTTTCACTTATGACCTTCTGGGTGGGCGGGTTCAGCTGGCTGCGGAAACCAGGCTATAAGGTATATGTGTATTTCAATAACGCGGGCGGCCTGGACAAGAAAAGCCGCATCCGTGTTGCGGGCGTTGAGGCCGGCCAGATTGAGGACATCAGGCTTGAGGGCGACAAGGCCCGGCTTACGCTGAGGGTGAACCCCAAGGTGGCGCTTTATTCCGACGCCTCTGCCTCCATCAAATCGATGGGCTTGCTGGGGGAAAAATATCTTGAATTGAAAACCGGCTCGGTCCCGCCGCGGCTGAAGGACGGAGACACCATAAAGAACGTGCAGGAAGTGGTGGACATAGACGATATGCTCAGGAGATTGTCCAGCCTCTCGGAAGGGGTAAACACGCTTATCTCCAGGGCCAACCAGGTGCTTTCGCCGGAGCAGATAAAGGCCTTGCAGGACTCTATACTCAGCCTCCGCGACCTTATGAGGAACGCAAACGAGGCGCTGGTTGTTAATGACAGGAAGATCAGGGACACCCTGGATTACGCAAATAACCTGGTGCGCACCATGGACCACATGGTGAAATACAATCAGCGGAATATAGATGAGATAATCGCCAATATAAAGAACGTCTCGGATACCATCAGGCAAAACGCGCCGGAGATAGCGGGCAACCTGCGGCAGACCAGCTCCGACATTAAAAACCTTGTTGCCACAAACAGCGCCCAATTGACGACCATTATGAACAACACAAGCATGATAACGAACGACCTGGCCGGCGGCAAGGGGACCCTGGGCAAGCTGCTTACGGACGACAGCCTGTATAACAGCGCAAGCTCTACCATGAAGAGCCTTGGGACCACCCTGGGCGCGGTAAACAGGTTCAAGCTGTATCTGGACTTCCAGGGGCTTTACATGACCAAGCTGCATGATACAAAAGGGCGCTTCCTGCTTACCCTTGCCCCTAATCCGGATAAGTATTACATCATCGGCGTTACTTCCACGCCAGTGCTGCGGGCCACAACGTCTTCATATCTGACCACAGGCACAAGCACCGGCGACTTTACTACCACCACTATCGAAAAGAGGATCCTGCTTACCGCGCAATATGCGCGCAGGTTCAAAAATACAGCCATAAGGCTGGGCGTTACGGAGAACACGTTCGGGTTCGGGGTGGACCAGTTCCTGAAAAATGACAAGCTGAAGCTGTCGCTGGACGCATATGACTTTTCGAAGAACGAGGCATTTGCCAATCACCCGCATATAACGATAGGGGCCGATTACCAGATATTCAAGTACCTCTACCTTTCAGCCGGGTACGACGACCTCCTGAACCAGCAGTACAGGGGGCCGTATTTCGGCGCCGGCATACGCTTCGAGGATGAGGACCTGAAGTACCTTCTGGGCTCCGCCCCCACGAAGTATTAGAGCCTGCCTCAAAAGCGCTTCAAAATCAATTTTGAGGCAGGCTCTATCAAAACCCCTGGTTGCCTGCAATTGAGGCGGCATTAATAAAAATCTTCTCCTGATCTTCCTTTGGATTTATATTTGCCTTCCCCCGGTAAATTTACCTTGCATCCCAAAGAATTTTTCTATTAGAATGATAGGCCATGCTTATTCCTTTCCCTTGCAGGTTGCACAGGCTGGCTCCGCCCGTAAGGGCGCGGATTTCATTTATCGTGAAAACCGGCGCGGCCGCGCTTGCAATCCTGGGTATCATGTCGTGCTCACAAAAACAGGCTGTTAAACCAGAGGCTGTTACCCTGATGCATGCGAAATCCCGGATCTTTCCGGTCTCCGCCAGTTCCGAAGCGCAAGCCGGCGGGCGTAAATTTGAGATCAGGCCCCAGCCGGTCCGTATTGAAAGCTGGGGAAATGAGAAATATGTGACCCTGGATTTCGATAACGCCGGTTTATCCGCGGTCTTGTCCGGCATCGGGCGGGCGCTTGATGTAAATTACCAGGCGGCCCAGGGTGTAAGCGGCAGGCTGACAGCCCGGTCATATGAAAGATTTCCGGAAAAATACCTTGCCGATGTCTTCAAAAGCGTGCTGGAGATAAACGGGCTGGGAACGGTCAGGCAAGGGGCTTCCTGCAAGGTTGTGCAGGTAAATAAAACTGCGCTTGCGCCTGGCGCCGTAACCCAGATAATCCCGCTGGATTACGTAAAGGCGGCAGACATCGCCGGAAAGATCAGGCAGCTTATGCCGCGGGACACGGAGGTTGTTATATATGAGCCTGCAAACCTTGTTATAGCCGTGTCCACGCCGCACGGCATTGCCAGGCTGATGAACATTGTAAGCGCCCTTGATGTCCCTTTTGCCGGAAAAGACAGGGAGCATACGTTTGTATATTACGTTGAAAACGGCGACGCCAAAAAACTGGCGGATGCGATAACAAGGGTGTATTCAGAGGAGGACCGGGCCTGGTTTGCATCTGCACGCATCAAAGCGCGCGGCAGGGCCCGCGAGAGCTATTACCGGGAAAACAGGCCCCAGCCCGCCATCATTCCCGGAAGCCCGATGGTTACGGCTTACGGCGAGGTAAACGCCATTATAATAAAAGGCACCCCCGGCCAGTACCTTTCGGTGCTGGGGCTTTTAAAGGGCCTTGACGTTCCTGAAAAGCAGGTGCTGATAGACGTTTTGGAGGCGGAGGTAAAACTTGGCCCCGATACCACCCAGTTTGGCCTGGAATGGCTGCTGAAGGCAAATGCGGGCAAGTTCGGGCTGCAGGGCGGATTTGCCGACGGCAATGTTTTTGTGGACCCTTCAACCCCTTCCGGGCTGAACGTAAACCCGCCGGCAAACGGCGGCTTTACAGGCTCCGCCCTTACCCTGAGCCCGATGGGCAGCATCAACCTGGCGGCGTTTCTGACGGCGCTGCAGAACGAAGGCAGGCTGGACGTGCTGGCCAGCCCGCATGTGCTTGCGGTTGACGGCCAGACGGCTGACATCGCAATAGGTGACGAGGTGCCCGTGGCAACTGGGCTTATGCAGCAGCCCAGCGCCACTATCAGCAATACTCTTGTGTCCTCCGGGCAGATACGCTACAAGACCATCGGGAAATTGCTGTCGGTGGTTCCGCATATAACCGAAGATGGCAAGGTCAGCCTTCAGCTCAGCCTGGAAGTAAGCGATCTGGGCGCCACCGTGCCTATTGCCGGGCAGACTTTTCAGGCATTTACCGCCAAGAAGGCCGACACCACCGCTATTGTGGAAAACGGGCACACGCTGCTTATAGGCGGCCTGATGAGCGAATCCAGACAGACCAGCAGAAGCGGCGTTCCTTTTCTGGACAATATCCCCATATTGGGAAATCTCTTCTCATTCAATACGAAGACTTACGAAAAAGACGAGCTGATCGTGCTGGTTACCCCTTACGTGGTTTCAAACCGTGACGAGGCCGACGCCCTTACCACCCGGTTCACCAACAGGATAAGAATAATCCGGGGTATGGGGAAGACAGGTTCCTGATTCGCGGAGGATAATCAAAAAGAGTTTTTCCGCTGCACCGTCTTAACCCCGCCGTTTTGCAAGTTCCCCCGAATGGGAGATTGTCAAATCTTGCGTGGTCACATAGAGTTTATCCTATGAATCGCAGCGTCCCTTGTTCCTGAAAACTGAACCCCGGCTTTAACACAATTTAACTGCTTCTGGAGGGAGAACTGCATGAATGGAAACAACGGCAACGTTCTGATTGTTGATGACGAGCCTAACTATGTGAAAGTGCTTTCCGCCATCTTGTCCGACGAGGGATACCGGATATACAATTCCCCGGATGTTGACCGCGCAAGAAAGATCATCGGCAACCGTGACCTTGACGCTGTGATAACCGATCTCATGGTGCCCGACGGCGCGGATGGCATGCGGCTGTTCCACTACGTTAAGGAAAATTACCCCGATATCCCCGTGATATTCCTTACCGCCTGCGGAACAGTGGAATCCGCCGTTCAATCGATAACATGCGGCGCCTATTATTACTTCCAGAAACCCCCGGATTACATGAAGTTAAAAGGCATTCTCTCACAGGCCGTTACCCAGAGAAAGATGAAGAAAAAAACCACGCCCGGCGCCGGCGCGCTGAACTTTGGAATAGAGCCGGGCACCGAAAGAATAATCGGGGAAAGCCGCCAGATAAGGCAGATCCTGGAAACCATGGCCGCCGTAAAGGACGTTTCAAGCAGTGTGCTTATCACGGGCGAGACAGGCACCGGCAAGGAGCTTATAGCCAGGGGGCTTCATTTCAGCGGCAAGCGCAAGGATGGCCCGTTTGTTGCTGTAAACTGCGCTGCAATTCCAAGAGAGCTTATGGAATCCGAGTTGTTCGGTTTTGAAAAAGGCGCGTTCACAAACGCCATTGCCAGGAGGATAGGCAAATTCGAGGAGGCCAGCGGCGGCACCATCTTCCTTGACGAAGTGGGCGAGCTGGAGATGCCGCTTGAGACAAAACTGCTTCGTGTGCTTCAGGAGAGGGAAGTGGAAAGGCTTGGCGGAAATCAGAGGGTTAAGATAGACGTGCGCGTGGTGGCGTCCACCAACAGGGACCTGGAAAAGGAAGTTGAGACCGGACGGTTCCGGCGCGACCTTTTCTACAGGATAAACATTGTTCAGATAGCCGTGCCGCCGCTGCGTACAAGAAGCGGCGATGTGCAGCTGCTGGCCGATTCCTTCAACCGCGAGTTCTGCCAGCGCGAGGGCAAAAACCTCCGGCTCTCAGAGGAGGCGGCCGCCATACTTGCCAGCTACTCATGGCCTGGCAATATAAGACAGCTAAGAAATGTGATCGAGCGCGCGGTAGTGCTGGCCCACGGCAGCGAGATAACCCGGAAGGACCTGCCCGACAGTTTGCTTGAAACAGGCCGCGAACCCCAGTTTGTCTGCGCGGAACCGTCAGCCACCGGAAAGACGCTCAGGCAGATTGAGAGCGAGGCCGTCATGAATGCGCTTGAAAGCAGCGGGGGCAATATCTCCGAGGCTTCAAGAAAACTGGGCATCTCCAGGAAAACGTTTTACAAGCGGCTGAGGGAACAGATACAAACCCTTACGGCCGTTTGAGGGCTTGCCTTAACAGGGCCGTTGCGTTCCCGGCGCCGCCTGCCCGCAGCAATAATGATATACTTTTTTAAACATGAGCTGGACTAATAAGGCCCTGCTGTGTCTTTGGCTTGTCCTGCAGCTTGCCGGTTTTTCGGGGGCGGCGAAAAAGCCAAACGGGATAACCCGGCTTACAATGATGGACGCTGTGCGCACCGCGCTTGAACGAAACCCCTCCATACGTATAGACAAGTTATCCATACAAGGCGCAATGGCGGACCTGCGGGCCAGGAAAGGTGTGTTCGACCCGGTTTTTGAAGGAAACGCGTACCACTCCTATGAAAAGACCGAGCCTCCAGTCATCATATACAGCCCGCTTACCTTAACAACATATGGGTCGCTTGGCTTTTCCGGCATCCTTCCGCCCGGCACGCGGTACAGCCTTGAATGGGAAAACCAGCTAATACGGTACGGCGAGCAGTTTGGCCTGACGGTAAACCCTTATGTGCAGCAGGACCTGAAGCTTGCGCTTACCCAGCCATTGCTGAAGGGCCTGGGGGCGCCTGCCCAGAAGACCCTGGTTAAAACTGCGGCCATCAGGCTGGATATCTCCACGCTTCGGGAGCGCAAGCGAGCGGAAGACATAGCCGTTTCCGCCGCCAGGGCGTACTGGCGGCTATACCAGAGCGCCAGGGAGCTGGATGTGGCCAGACTGGCCCTGGAGCTGGCGCAGTCCATACTTTACGACGTTCGCAGCAAGATACAGGCGGGGCAGCTCCCGGATGTGGACGAGTACGGCGCCGAAGCGGAGGTGTTTTCCAGGAACGAGGCCCTTGCCTCCGCTGAAAAGGAGTTCAAGGACTCACAGGATGGGTTGAGGGAAGCGATGAACCTGGGCGACTGGAACGGTGAGATTGTGGCCGTGGAGCCGCCGCGCGCCATTACCCCGCCGGCCATGCCCGCCCTTAATGATGTACTTTCCAGGAGGCCGGATTACCAGATAGCTGAAAAAGAGGCCCGGATAAAGGAAACGGACGCCCTGTTCCTTAAAAATCAAACCCTGCCGGAACTGGACGTGTATGGCTCCTCCGGGTTAAACGGGCTGAACTCCAACTACAACACGGCCCTGAGGGACTTCAGGTCCGGCAGTTTCTATTCCTGGGAGGTGGGCATTAATTTCAGCATACCCATAGGCAACAGAACTGCGCTTGGCAATTATGAAAAGGCCGTAACGGAGGGGAAAAAGGCCCTGGCCTCTGTGGAGCAGCTGAGGCAGGCCATCCGGCGGCAAATACGTGAAGACAGGCGGGCCCTTCAGGTGGCCGCGCTTGTAAGCCAGGCGGCATCCAAAAAGGCCATTGCCGACGGGAAACTCTTCGAAGGGGAAAAGGACCGGTTTTCCGTGGGGCTGGCAACGACTACGGACCTGCTTAAGTACGAGGTGGACTATGCCAGGGCGCTCTCCGAAGAGAACAAGGCCAGGGTTGCGGCCATGATCGCCGCGCTGGAATACCGGAAGAGCACCGGTACGCTTCTTGATATGCTGCTGCCCCAGGCCGGGCAGTGACAAAAAGGCAATTTTAAAAACAGGCAGTGTCTTAATACCTGAAATAGCAGATATTGTAAAAATTTATACGCTTGCGGCAAAATATGTTACTTGATGAAGGTCTGCGAGATATTCACCAGTATCCAGGGCGAGTCCAGCTATGCCGGGCACATATGCACTTTTATCCGGCTTTCCGGCTGCAACCTCAGATGCTCCTACTGCGACACCCGGTATGCTTATGACGAAGGGACCGAGCTTACCGAATCCGAGATCATAAGCGAGGTTTCGATAGTTGGCGTGAACACCGTGGCCATAACCGGGGGCGAGCCGCTTCTGCAGGAAGATGTGCTTCACCTGGTTGAAAGGCTGATAAACCAGGGGCACAAGCTGCTAATCGAGACCAATGGCAGCGTCAGCATAAAGGACGTAGACCCAAGGGCCGTCATAGTAATGGACGTTAAGACCCCCGGCAGCGGCATGGCCGATGGGCTGGATTTTTCCAATCTGAGTTTTCTGAAGACGTTTGATGAAGTGAAATTCGTCATCACGGACAGGGCCGATTACGTCTGGTCCAGGGAATTTATCAAGGAACACAGGCTCCTTTCCAGGTGCAAGGTGCTCTTTTCCCCGGCGTTCGGAACCCTTGAGCCCGCGGCCCTGGCGGAGTGGATGATTGAAGACAGGCTGGACGTGCTGTTTAACCTTCAATTGCATAAATACATATTCGGCCCCAACAGGCGCAGGGTATAAGCCTGTTTTTTGCCTTCCTTCTTTTCGTTGACCTCTTTTCCCGGTTTTGAAACCGTATAATCACCTGTGCATTCTCATTGATTTGCCTCTAGCCAGCCGCGGTATCAAAGTATATACTCTGAAAAATACATAGCTTAAAACGGAGGCAGACACTGTGAAAATTTTGTTTAGGCTCTTTCTATTCATTGCGCTTCTAGCCGTTCCGGCGGCCTCCAGGGCCGCAACAAGAGCGGGCACAATTGAACTGACGCCTTTTCTGGGTTATTACGATCTGCATCATGCAAGCAAGTTTGGCGGCGGTGTGCGCCTTGGGTACAACCTCACGGATAACCTGGGGTTGGAGGCCGCCTATGACAGCATGGGTTCCAGCGGGGACCTGTACCATGCCGATGCCCTGTACAACTTCATGCCGGATAACACCATTGACCCGTTTGTCCTCGCGGGCACTGGCGTGGCCCATGTAAGGCCCGGCGCGTACAACAGGGTTCTTGGCGAGCTGGGCGGCGGCGTTAAATACGCAATTAATAATTTTATCGCGTTCAGGGTGGATGTGCGTGATATGCAGGAGAAGTATAATGACTTCGTGACAACCGCTGGCTTTACCTTTACGTTAGGGCAGAAAAAGCGGACCGAAGCGCAATACGTGCCGCCGCCGGTTCCAAAACCCGCGCCAGCCCCGGCGCCAAAACCGCAGCCCCAGGCCGAAGCGCCCAAACCGGCGCCAAAACCAGTGCCAGCGCCTGCGCCGGCCCCGGCGCCAAAACCTGCGCCGCCTGTGAAGGTTGTAAAGGAGCGCATCGAGCTGAAGATACTTTTTGCCACTGACAAATGGTACATAAGGCCAAAATACATGGCCGATGTAAAGAAGGCCGCCGATGAACTGAAAAAGTATCCTGACACCACGGCGGAAATACAGGGATACACGGACAGCAGGGGTTCGGCCAAACATAATCTTAAGCTTTCCCAAAGGCGCGCCGACAGCGTGAAAGAGGCCCTTGTCAAAAAGTTCGGGATAGCCGCTTCGCGGCTGGCCGCAAAGGGCTACGGGGAATCCAACCCGGTGGCTTCCAACCAAACCGCGGAGGGCAGAAGGGAAAACCGCAGGACCATCGTTGTTTTTTATGTAGAGAAAAAATAGCGGGGCAAACAAAAAGGGGGCGGCCATTCAAATGAATGGCCGCCCTTCTTATTTAAGGCGAATCTTACAGAGCCCCTTCGTTCATCTCCCCGGTCCTTATCCGGACAACTTCCTCCAGCGGGTATATGAATATCTTGCCGTCGCCGATCTCGCCCGTTCTGGCTGAATCGGCAATAATCTTTATGATTTCTTCAACGCGGGCGTCCGGTACGGCAACTTCTATTTTCATTTTGGGTAAAAATAG
>JAJYLE010000039.1 GCA_021788025.1 Nitrospirota bacterium | reverse complement strand
GCGTCATGGCCGCCTTCAATGTCACAAAAGGAAGGCCGGTCCGGATGAATTTTATATAAGCCTCATTAAGCGCCCTGGCCTGGCGCTCAAGAAGCCCCGATGCCACCTCAACGCCGGCCGCCCTTAGCGCTTCTAACCCTTTGCCTGAAACGCTTGGGTTCGGGTCCGTCATGGCGGCAACCACTTTCCTGACCCCTGCCGCGATTATTGCCCCCACACATGGAGGGGTTCTTTTCTTTGTATGGCAGCAGGGCTCCAAATTCACATATAGTTCGGCGCCTTTTGCCTGCTTGCCGGCGCGCTCTAGCGCCACCGCCTCGGCATGAGGCTTCCCGGCTCGCTCGTGATAACCTTCGGCAATTATCCTGCCGTTTTTGACCACTACGGCCCCCACCATAGGGTTTGGGCTTGTCTGCCCAGCCCCTTTCCGGGCAAGCGCCAGGGCCCGTTTCATATATGACCTTTCAGGCATCAAAAAAGAATAACATATTAGGACCTGCCTCACAGGTTCTGAAACCGGAAAGCCATTAAAAACAGGGGCATTCTTGAAAAAATCGCCTGAAAGCTTATAATATAACTCTTTTTAACTCGTATTCCTTTGGGAGGACTTGTTGTCAATAAAGGTTGAAATAGAGGGGAAGCAATTTGAGGCCGATGGTCCGGATGAAGCCAGAAAGCTGCTTCTTGAAAGAGGCGCATTTGCCGTGCTGGCGAATGGCGCTGCGGCGGACATTTCCTCTATAAAGGAAGGCGGCATTCCCGCAGGGCCCCTCACCGGCATCTCATTCTCCTCCGATGAAGGCAAAAGCATATACAGGCACAGCACATCACATCTGCTTGCGCATGCCGTAAAGGAGCTGTTCCCGGAGGCCAGGCTGGCCATTGGCCCAGCGATTGAGGAAGGCTTCTATTATGATTTCGATATAGACAGGCCCTTCACCGTGGAAGACCTTGCGCTTATCGAAAAAAAGATGGAAGAGATCATAAAGCACGGCAACCCGTTTGTAAGGAAAGATATACCCAGGGGCGAGGCCATAGAGCTGTTTCGTTCCATGGGGGAAAATTACAAGGTTGAGCTTCTGGAAGAGATACCCGATGATACCGTCTCCATTTACGAGGAAGGCGGCTTTGTAGACCTTTGCCGCGGCCCTCATGTGCCGTCGTCCAAGCGGATAAAGGCGGTAAAACTGCTGTCCGTGGCTGGCGCGTACTGGCGCGGGGACGAAAAAAGGAAGATGCTCCAGCGCATCTACGGGACTTCCTTCGACAATAAAAAGGATTTGGACAAGTACCTGGCCTTTCTGGAAGAGGTAAAAAAGAGGGACCACCGCCGGATTGGCAAGGAGCTGGACCTGTTCAGCATAAACGAGGACGTCGGCCCCGGCCTGATCCTCTGGCACCCAAACGGCGCTATTATAAGGAAGACAATAGAGGACTTCTGGCGCTCCGAGCACCTGAAGGCAGGCTATAAGCTCTTGTATTCTCCCCATATAGCCAAAGTGGATTTATGGAAACAAAGCGGCCACTGGGACTTCTACCGGGAGAACATGTATTCCCCGATGGAAGTGGAAGGCGTCCCCTATGAAATAAAGCCGATGAACTGTCCCTTCCACATATTCGTATACAAAAACTCACTTAAAAGCTACCGGGACCTGCCGGTCCGGTACGCCGAGCTTGGCACGGTTTACCGGTTCGAGCGTTCCGGCGTGCTCCATGGCCTATTGCGCGTCCGCGGGTTCACGCAGGACGACGCCCACGTGTTTGCCAGGGAGGATCAGATAGAAGACGAGGTCCGGCGGATACTGGATTTCGTGATTTTCGTACTGGGCACTTTCGGCTTTGAAAGTTATGACATTTACCTTTCCACCAGACCGGAAAAGTACGTTGGAGGCGAAGACGTATGGGAAAAATCCACGTCGGCCCTCAAGATGGCGCTGGAGCACAAAGGGCTTGCCTACCAGGTGGACGACGGCGGGGGCGCATTCTATGGCCCCAAAATAGACATAAAGGTAAAAGATTCGCTTGGCAGGGCCTGGCAGTGCAGCACCATACAGGTGGATTTCAACAACCCTGAGCGGTTCGATGTGCTGTACAGGGGCAGCGACGGCAAGGAGCACAGGCCCATAATGATCCACAGGGCGCTCATGGGCTCGCTGGAACGGTTCTTTGGTATTCTGGTGGAGCATTATGCCGGGGCCTTCCCGTTATGGCTTGCCCCCGTGCAGGTGGCAGTGCTTACCATAGCGGAACGCCATGCGGAATTCGCCCGGAAAATAGCAGGGGAACTGGCTGCGGAGGGCATCCGAGTGGAAACAAACCTTGAAAATGAGAAGATAGGCTATAAAATAAGGGAAGCGGCAGTGCGAAAAACGCCGTATTCGGTTATAATAGGCGACAAGGAAATGTCCGAAGGGGGCGGTTCGCTCTCCGTACGGAAACGCGGGGGCGAGGAAACAGTGCCTGTCAGCCTACCCGGCTTCATTAAATTACTGAAAGAGGAAATAAACTCCAGGAGGTGAGAAGATACAACAAAAAGACATTAGAGTAAACGAAAAGATAAGGGCCAGAGAAATCCGCGTTATCGGGGCCGATGGAGGCCAGCTTGGCATTATGACAGTGCCAGATGCGCTCCGGGCAGCCAGGGAAACCGGGCTGGATCTGGTGGAGGTTGCTCCGCAGGCGGCGCCGCCGGTTTGCCGGATAATGGATTTTGGTAAATATAAATACGAACTTGGCAAAAAAGCGTCGCACAAGAAGACAACGGATTTAAAAGAGGTCAAGCTCCGGCTCCGGATTGAAGCACATGATCTGGAATTGAAGATAAGGAACTTAAGAAGGTTCCTGGACGATGGCCACAAGGCCAAAGTCACAATGTATTTCAGGGGCCGCGAGAACGCGAGGCCCGAACTGGGCATGAAGGTATTCGAAAAGATTGTAGAGCTTCTGCCCGGCAAATACGCGCTTGAGCAGCCAGCAAGGCTGGAAGGCAATCACATTACAATGGTGGTTGCGCCCAAATAGATTCGGGGCGCGGAATGCGGCCCCGGCGTAGTGAAATAGTTTTTCAGGAGGAAGGCTCAGATGCCCAAGCAGAAAAGCCATAGGGGGGCCGCCAAGAGGTTCGGCCTTACCGGTACAGGCAAGGTTAAAAGGCGAAAGGCTAACAAAAGCCACCTCCTTACAGGCAAGTCCAGAAAGAGGAAAAGGGGCCTGAGGGAGAGCGGCATAATCGTTGGCCAGGAAGCAAAGAACATAAAAAAATTGCTGAACGCGTAGGAGGTTTGTAAGAGATGCCTAGAGCAAAAGGCGGTTTCAAAACAAAAAGAAGAAGAAAGAAGGTTTTGGCGCTTGCCAAGGGCTTTTACAGCGCCCGGAGCCGCCTGTTCCGTATAGCCACAGAGGCCGTGGACACGGCGCTCAGGCACGCCTATGCAGACAGGAAAAAGAAGAAAAGGGAGTTCCGTTCTCTCTGGATAATCCGCATAAACGCCGCGGCAAGGGCGCAGGGCCTTACTTATGGCCGGTTCATCAGCGGCCTGAAGAAATCCGGGATCGGGCTGGACAGGAAAGTGCTGGCCGACATGGCCATAAACGACCCGCAGGGGTTTGGCAAGCTGGTAGACACCGCCAAGCAGAAGCTCGCCTCCTAACAGGCACAGTCCACGCCGTCAAATTAATGATGGACGACCTCTCATCCTTAAGGGAAAAATTCCTTGAGGAACTGTACAGGACCGGAGACCTCGCTGGCCTTGAAGACCTCAGGGTAAGATACCTCGGCAAAAAAGGGCTGCTCACAAACCAGATAAAAGAACTGGGCAGCCTTCCCGCGGACCAGCGGAAACAGGCTGGCAGCGTAATAAACGAGACCAAGGCCTTTGTGGAGCGTGAGATTGGCCTTAAGCGCGCCGCCCTCAAGGATAAGGAACTCCGGGAAAAGTTCGCCTCCGAGTCCCTCGACATAACCCTGCCTGGAAGCTACTGCGCGCCTGGCAAGCTCCATCCGGTCACTCAGGTGCTAAACGAGATTACCAGCATCTTCATCTCCATGGGCTTTTCGGTTGAGGAAGGGCCGGAGGTTGAGCTGGACTACTACAATTTCGAGGCCCTGAACATCCCCAAGGACCACCCTGCCAGGGACATGCAGGACACCTTCTACATAGAAAACGAGATTGTCATGCGCACCCACACATCACCGGTGCAGGTGCGCGTAATGCAGAAGAGCAAGCCCCCGTTGAAGTTCATAGCGCCGGGCAAGGTTTACAGGTGCGACGCGGACATATCGCACACCCCGATGTTCCATCAGATTGAGGGGCTTATGGTGGACGAGGGCATCTCCTTCAGCCATCTGAAAGCCGTGCTGGAGAACTTTTTAAGGAGCTTTTTCGGAACGGGAGTGCCGGTGCGTTTCAGGCCAAGCTACTTCCCGTTTACCGAGCCGTCGGCGGAAGTGGACATCGGCTGCATATTCTGCGGCGGACAGGGCTGCAAAACGTGCAAGGGCTCCGGCTGGATAGAGATCCTTGGGGCCGGGATGGTCAACCCCAAAGTGTTCGAGATGGCGGGGCATAACCCCGAAAAGTATTCCGGCTTCGCGTTCGGCATGGGTATAGAAAGAATAACCATGATCAAGTATTCGATAGACGACATCAGGCTCTTCTTCGAAAACGATCTGCGGTTCCTGGGGCAGTTCTAGATGCGCATCTCCTTTAACTGGCTTGCCGAATTCATAAAACTGGACCTGGGCGTCCAGGAGATCGCGCGCCTGCTTACGATGGCCGGGCTTGAAGTGGAGGCGGTTGAATACCTGGAAGACGACACCGTGCTGGAGATAAACGTTACGCCAAACCGCCCGGACTGCCTTAGCATACTTGGCATTGCCAGGGAGCTTTCGGCGCTCACCGGGAAAAACGGCCCCGCGGCCTTCTGCCTGCCGCGCTCGGACGTGGATGCCTCTTTTAAGCCTGCTATGTCGGTGGAGGTGCGCGCACCATCGCTGTGCGCAAGGTACAGCGGCAGGGAGATACGCGGCGTGCGCATCGGCCCGTCGCCCCATTGGCTTGTGCGGCGGCTGGAGATTTACGGCATACGCCCAATTAACAACGTAGTGGATGTAACCAACTACGTGCTTGTGGAACTGGGCCACCCAATGCACGCCTTTGACCTGGATACCATCCGCGACGGCAAGGTGATAGTGGATGCCGCCGATAACATATACCGCAAGATAAAGACTCTGGACGGCGTGGAAAGAAAACTGCCGGAGGATGCTGTTGTAATAGCGGACGGTGAAGGCCCAATCGCACTGGGCGGCATAATGGGCGGCGCATATACGGAGGTGGACGATTCAACCGCAAACATCTTTCTTGAAGCCGCATGGTTTGACGCGCGGACCATCAGAAAGACCTCCAAGGCCCTGGGGCTTGCGTCGGAGTCCTCTTACAGGTTCGAGCGCGGGGCCGATATAGAGATAATCCCCTTCGCGCTGGACAGGGCGGCATGGCTTATCACGGAACTGGCTGGCGGCAAAGCTTCAGGGATAACAGAGGCCTATCCTGAAAAATTCACGCCTCCAGTGATACATGCAAGGCCGGAAAAGATCAGCAAACTGCTGGGCGCCAATATCGGCCGGCAAGCCATGGGCGCAATTTTCAGCCGGCTTGGGCTCAACCCGGAGGAAGCCGGTGAGGAATTCGTGCTCACCTCCCCTTCTTACAGGCCGGACCTCCGCACCGAAACGGACATTGCAGAGGAAGTGGCGCGGATATGGGGCTACGAAAACATCCCGGTGTCAATGCCGCATTCCCCCCTGTCCGCTGGCGGGGTAAAACCGGCACAAGCCCTCCATGCCAGGGTAAAAGAGTCTCTGAGGCGGTCGGGTTTTTTCGAGGCCATAAATTTTACGTTCATGAACGGGGCGGATCTGGACCTGCTTGGCCTGCCGGAAAACGACGCCAGGCGGCGGACAGTCTCACTGATGAACCCGCTTAATAAAGAAGAGTCCCTGCTAAGGACGATGCTTGTTCCGGGGCTGATTCATAACCTGAAGCACAACATGGCCAGGGGTGTGCGGGATGTAAAGCTATTCGAGACAGGCCGCATTTTCATCGCCAGAAAGCCGGGCGAGCTTCCGGCCGAGGCGCTGAGGGCCGCCGGCATCTCATTCGAGCGGCGCGCCTATTCCCTTTGGAAGCAGTCCGCTGACGAATATTACAGGGCCAAGGGCGCTGTTGAGGCCATTCTGGACGATTTGGGCATAAGCCAGAAAGACCGCGCTTATGCTTCACCTGACGAGCCGTTTTTGCACCCCGGCAAATCTGCGTCCCTTCTTATAGCGGGCAAGAAGGCCGGCTTCATAGGCGTGCTCTCCCCTGCCGTAAAAGAGAAGTTCGATATAAAAAGCAAGGAAGAGATAACCTTGTTCGGGCTTGACCTTGACGTGATCTTTCCAGCCGTGCCGGACAAAAAGACCTATAGTCCGATACCAAAGTTCCCATATATCGAAAGGGATGTTGCGCTTGTAGTGGATGAAACGGCGCCAGCCGAAAGCATCGCGGAGCTTATACGCCAGTACCATTCCCCCTTCATAGAAGACGTGGCCGTATTTGATTACTACAAGGGCGAGCACGTGCCCAAAGGCAAAAAGAGCATCGCCTTTAATATCCGCTACCGTTCCGCTGAAAGGACGCTTACCGAGTTGGAGACGGACGAGGCCCATAAAGAGCTGTTGAAGTATCTGGCCCAAAAAACCGGAGCCACCCTCAGGGAATAGTTTTCGTTTTTTGCCATCCCGCCAGACCGGGAAAAAATCCTTCTTCACCTTGTCTTTTCCCGTTTCGTGTTGGTCTTTTTTTTTGGCCCTTCCGGGATTGCTGCGGGTAACGGCCCGCTCCCCCAGGCAGTCACCCCGGCGAAAGCCGGGCCCAGCGGCTTCACTTCTGGCATTCTTGATTCTTTTTACCAATACCCAATCTGTTCTCTGTTTTTTTAGCGGTCGGCGTTCGTCTCCGTTAGGGCGCGGTCTTTTTCTACCAGGTTCCCAGTGGTTCCAAGCGCGGCTCACATGAATAAGGCAAACGGCCATCGCCGCTTGACTACCAGCAGATTCGCCGCGCCCACTTCGCGAAACCGCCCGCTTCCCCGGGGTAAGGCAAACCGCAGCCAACAAACGAAGTGCTTTTGCAAATCCTGGAGAGCCCTTTTTTTAATGTTCAATCCAAAACCTGCAAGTTGCTGATTTTCAGGCATTTTATGGGTTACGCTGTTCAAATCCGTTCAATCCGGGCACAAGCATTCCGGATTTTTTATCAATCTTTTCAAAGAGCGATGCAGGCGCGGCCTGCATAAGCAGGCATTCCGCCCTTTTATAACATGGGCAAACATGACATAGTCCATATGACATGCTTCATGAATCTCATGTCATGGCAGGTTGACGTAAAATGGTTCCGGGCAGAGTTTTATTACATTAATAAGGCCCCGGTGGTAAAATGAATTAAGAGGCATAAAAATGAGGATTTTCCATTCAGGAATTGCCGCCACTGCCATGGCCTTGTCTATTTCCATAACCGGAGTTCTGCCCGGGCTTTTAGCTGGAACGTCCGCGGCCCAGGAAAACCAGGGCACGGCATACAGCAATGGAGACAATACCGGGGGCGGCACCGGAGGCGGCACAGACAGCAATGCGCCCGTGGCCCAGCCGCTTACCCGTGAGGGCGACCTTGCCGTAAAATTATTAGATATCCTCAATCTTGGCAATACGAAAAATGAGGCGGAAGCAGAAGACGCGCTTACAGCCTCAGGCATCAGCCCTAAAAACGGCTGGATAGCGGATTACCCGGTTACCCCGGATGTAACCGGAGAGCTTCAGGATTCAATTGAAGCGGCGGCCGATTCCGGCAAGATATCAATGACCCGTGACCAGGCATTGGCGGCCTTCCAGAAAACGCTCGACGAGTTCAACCTGCCTGTGAGCACGGCCGGGGCCGGGACAGAAGCTCCGCCATCAACAGAAACTCCTTCATCAGAAGAGACTACCCCTGGCGCTTCCGTCATAAACAACTATTACTATACGGAAGGCCCGCCAGTGGTCACGTATTACGCGCCGCCCCCTGATTACACCTACCTTTACACCTGGGTCCCGTATCCTTTCTGGTGGTGGAACGTCTGGTTCCCCGGGTACTACATGCTTGTGGATTTTGATTTTGACGAGTATGGTGAATTTCACCACCATCGCCACCATTTCAGCAATCATTTCCGCGACCCGAATACAGGCCGGATTACCCGCATAGACCCCACAACCAGGGCCATAGGCGGCACATTCACCGGGCGCCCAAGGTATATGGGCCCTGCCGCGCGCAGGGGGGCGCAATCGATACTCAGAAGAAGCACGGAAGCCAGCCCATCAATACGGACCGGCCCCGGAATGCGGGGCCCGTACAGAGGCTATGGCGTAACGCGGCCCCCGGCAGGGACCAGGTCCAGCGTATTCCAGCGCTGGGGCAGCACCCGGTTTGAAGGCGCTGCAAGCACACGCGGGTTCCAGAGCCGTTCACGTGCGGGCCAGATACCCTCAAGGAATTCCGGCCCCGGCGGGACGTATGCTCCGGGCAGAACATTTACCCCAAGTACCCCAGGCAGAACTTTTAGCGCTCCGGGCGGCGGAGGGGGCATTTCACGCGGCGGTGGCGGAGGGTTCCAGGGCTTTCACGGCAGCGGTGGATTTATTGGCGGCGGAGGGGGCATTTCACGCGGCGGTGGCGGTTTCCGCCGTTAGTTATGGCCATTTTCAAGGAGGAACGCAGTAAATGCGCGTAAATAAGATAACGGGCCGGCTTATGCGGACGGCGCTGGTAGTTGCCGCGGTTATCGCCGTTAACGGCATCTCCGGTATTCCCGGCATCTCAGTGGTAAGCGCCTATGTCAAACCCAATCCTTCTGGAAATCAAAAGCAATTAACGTTTAAATCGCCCCAAAAAGCCTTCGATGCGCTGGTAAATGCAGCCGCCCGGAATAACACAGAGGAACTGATGGCCATTTTTGGCCCGGATGGAAAAGACATCGTATCTTCCGGCGATGCCGTTGCGGATACTTACGCCCGTGCGCGGTTTACAAAGTCAGCCATGCAAGGCGTGAAGTTCAGGAAACTAAACAAAAAAACAGTCCTGGCCATTGTCGGCAAGGACGGGTGGACTTTCCCAATACCGATTGTACGGACCGGGAAATCATGGGTTTTCTTCACGGCTGAAGGCAGACAGGAGATTTTAAACCGCAGGATAGGCAGAAACGAGCTCAATACAATCCAGGCCTCGCTGTCCTACGTGAAGGCGCAGCGCGAATACGCCATGGCAACCCTCAATACAAACGGCCGCCTGCAATATGCCCAGTTCTTTATAAGCCATCGCGGCAGCAGGGACGGCCTGTACTGGCACGGCATGGGCAACAGCCCACTGGGGGCATTTTTTGCCCGTGCGGCCTGTAATGAGGACGCATCTGGAAAAGGCGCGGCCAAGCCCGTCCCATACTATGGCTACTATTTCAAGATACTTAAAGGCCAGGGCGCTCATGCACCGGGCGGCAAGATGGATTACGTGGTAAACGGCAGGATGACGGGCGGCTTCGGACTGGTTGCGTATCCCGCGAGATACGGGGTTTCAGGCATAATGACCCTTATGGTAAACCAGCAGGGGATTGTCTATGAAAAGGACCTTGGGGCAAAAACCGATGAGCTGGCGCCAAAAATCACCCGGTACAATCCCGGCCCTGGATGGAAAAAGGTGGCGCTGCCGGAGGCCGCCGCATCAGGCAAGTGAGCTGAAAGTTTCCCCCTTTTCCTTCTTACTTTTTCTTTGCCCGGATATTATCCGCCAGCCAGCCTGCCCATCCGTCGATGCCGTCGCCGTTTTTGGCCGACACTTCAAACATCTTCAGGCCGGCATTGAGCGATAGTGCGTCCTTTCGTATCTTTGCCACGTCCACATCCAGATGGGGCGCCAGGTCCATCTTGTTTATCAGCAGGGCCCTGGACTGCTGGAACATAAGCGGATATTTAAGCGGTTTGTCCTCCCCCTCGGTTATTGAAAGGAGCATCGCCTTGGCATCCTCACCCACGTCAAACTCCGCCGGACATACGAGATTTCCAACATTTTCCACTATCAGCAGGTCCAGCCCGGAAATCGGCAGGGCCGGCAAGGCCTCTCTTATCATGTTTGCGTCCAGGTGGCATGCGCCGCCGGTGTTTATCTGCACAACAGGTACATTAAGCGCGCCGATGCGCTCGGCGTCGTTTGTGCCCTGGATATCGCCTTCTATCACTCCAAGCCTGAATTTGCCGCTTAGGGCCTGTATTGTCTTCTCTATCACCGTGGTTTTGCCGGCGCCGGGGGAAGACATCAGGTTTAAAACAAAAAGCCCCTTAAAAAGACCGCGGTTTTCCGCAGCCAGCCTGTCGTTTGCCTCCAGTATGCGCGAGACTACGTTGATCTTTGTCATGACACCTCGATTTCCATGATGTCCAGTTCCCTGCCAGCAACCATACGCACTCCGG
The DNA here is from genome assembly GCA_021788025.1 of Nitrospirota bacterium. Lineage (GTDB taxonomy): Bacteria > Nitrospirota > Thermodesulfovibrionia > Thermodesulfovibrionales > JdFR-88 > JAKAKS01. The sequence goes on along the minus strand of JAJYLE010000039.1, from coordinate 7,963 downwards.
GCTGCCCGCAGCCGGGGCAGGACAGGAAGTATTTCTCCTCCGTTATGAAGGATTTGCCGCAAGCCGGGCATAATCCCTTGACGTGGACTTCCTCTATAAGCAACTCTGCGTTCTCAAGCGGCGTGCCGGCCCTGGCGGCATTGAACGCGAACCTGAGGCATTCCGGCACCACCCCGCTTGCCGCGCCAATGCGCACCGATACGGAATCCACCTTGCCATAACCGGACTTTTCAAGATGAGCCGCCGCAGTCTCGATTATGCTCATGGCAATGCCTGCCTCATGCATAATTGCTCAAAGTATACCAGATTATTGGAAGCGCCCGGCCAACGATCTCATTTTCCAGAAAGAATTCGAAATATGCGTAATTGCCAACCCCCTGAAACCGGCCTATAATCTTTCTAGTCCAACAGCTTCGCCTGCTTAGTTTCATCTGGAGCAATTACAAAAAAGGGGGTTTAGCATGGGAATCAGGCCGTTTTCAAGGAAATTGCCGTCAGTAATCATTTTTGCCCTCATTCTGGCCGGCTGCGCCACAAAATCATATGTAATGCAGCAGAGCCAGCCGCTTTCAGACAGGCTTACCAGGGTTGAGACACGCATGGACGATCTTGACAAGAGAGTGGCCGAACTGGAAACGAAGACAGGGCAGCAGGACGCCGAGATCAACAATTTGAAAAAAGAACTGGCGGACACCAAAAATGCGGTAAACGATGCCGTCTCCAAAGCCGGCGTGTCAGCAGCGGCGGCCAATGATGCAGCCAAGCGGGCTGAGGCCGCAGAGGCTAAATGCGAGAAGACAGCCAAAAAATGCGAAAAGGCCTTTGAGTTGAGGCAGAGAAAGTAGACTGGTTCAAAAACGGGGGTGCTCCGTGATCATCACGGGCATCCCTGTTTTATTTTTCAGGGCTTGCCTGAGGAGTTTTTTATTTACCGGCAGAAAATTTACCAGCGACTCAAGACGCGCATTTATTACGCTCCCCGGATTTCGTAACTTTAAAAGATAATCCCTGTGGACCTCCAGATATATATTGCCGTCCTTCCTGCCCACCTTTACCGGCTGATAAATGATATTAACTGGCGTCCCCCGGCGCACCATGTTAAACAGGCGCTTTATGTCCTTGTTATACATTCTTATGCAGCCATGGCTTGCCATCCTTCCGATACCAAAGGGCCTGTTAGTGCCATGGATAAGGTATGACGGATCAGACAGCCTCAATGCATAAGGCCCAAGCGGATTATCAGTGCCGGGGGGAACTTCCGCCGGAAGTTCCGGATGCTCTTTCCGGATGGATGCGGGCACATACCATGCCGGGTCCTTTATCTTCTGCTGTATGTAAAATTCGCCTACGGGCGTATTGAAGCCTTCAATCCCGATACCTACAGGAAAACTGATTATCCGCAGATCATCGTCCTGAAACATGTCCTCTTTTCTTTTATCGTGAGGCTTGAAATAATAGTAAAGCCTCATCTCGGCCAGGTTTATCACTATCCCCTCCGGCGGGGCGTTAGGAAGCACCTTGAATGACGGGATATTAATCACCGTGCCGCGCCCCGGCACCCAGGGGTCCACGCCAGGGTTTGCCTCCACTATCTCGTTGTATCCAACGTCAAATTCAGGCGCCAATTCGATGAGGGACTCGCCGCCCTTAATTACATAAGTTTTTGAAAACCCTATTACCGTATTTTCGGAATCGAAGGCCCAGCTGCCGGTGGTTGCGCCCTTGCCCCACGCCGGGCAAACGGAAACGCACAGGCTTAGAAGCAGCGCATATATGGACGGGATTGGTTTTTTCATCATTTACGCGGGGGAACGCCCTTGAATTTCCCTGAAACCCATTCTAGGCGAGGCTGCCCATGCCGTCAAGCTTGCCAGGGACAGACAAGCCATCGGCCAAACTTGCTTGTTTTCAATGCTATACGGCAAAATATCCCTTGTCTTACCAATAAAAAAATGTTGAAAGTAGCCGTAATAGGGGCCGGATATCTTGGCCGGCATCACGCAAGGATATATTCCACCATGGAAGGTGTGGAGCTTGCCGCCATTGCCGATACCGACGAGGCGCGCGCCCGCGAGGTGGCCGCTGCATACGGGGGGCAGGCCTGCCGCGATTACAAGGACATTCTAGGGATGGTGAACGCGGTTAGCATTGTTACCCCTACGGCCACGCATTACCAGATAGCAGCTGACTGCTTCGCGCAGAATAAGGACGTGTTGCTTGAAAAACCCATCTGCCTGGACCTCCACGAGGCGGACAGGCTTGTGAAAATGGCCGCTGAAAAAATGCTTGTCCTTCAGGCAGGGCATGTGGAAAGGTTCAACCCGGTGCTGGAAGAAGCGTACCAGAGGCTGGGGCAAACCACCTTCATCGAGGCCGAACGGGTATCGCCCTTCCCGGCCAGGTCCACGGACGTGGACGTAACTTTGGATATGATGATCCACGACATAGACATAGTCCTCCACACGTTTGGTTGTCCGGATGTGAAGTCCGTCAAGGCCGCAGGCGCAAGCATTCTCACTGACAAGCTGGACACCGTAAAGGCCTGGGTGGATTTCACAAGCGGCCACTCTGCGTTTTTCAGCGCCAGCCGCGTCTGCGCGCATAAAAAGCGGGTGATGAAGTTCGTAGAGAAAAACAGGATATTCACGGCGGACTTCATGTCCAAGAAACTTTTCCTGAAAACACCCGGCGGGGATTTCGAGTTCGAGTCCCCGGCCACGGAGCCGCTTAAAGAGGAACTGGCCGATTTCATAAAATGCGTTGGCGGACGCACAGCGCCAAGGGTAAGCCCGGAAGAGGCAAGGGGGGCCCTGGATTTGGCCCTCAGAATATCGGATGCCGCGAGGCGTCCTGATCAGCAATAGGAGACCGCTCATGATCCCGATGGTGAACCTTAAAAAACAGCTCGAAGAGATCAGGGGCGAAATACTCTCGGGGATGGCCGAAGTAGTGGAAAGCGGACAATACGTCCTTGGAAAGAAGGTTGACGAGTTCGAACACAGGGCGGCTGAATACTTGGACGCCAAGCACGCAATAGGGGTGGCCTCCGGCACAGATGCGCTATATCTTGCCCTCAAGGCGCTGGACATAAAGGCCGGTGACGAGGTAATCACAACCCCGTTTACATTCTTCGCCACAGTCGAGGCAATACTTTATATTGGCGCTGTCCCCGTGCTCGCGGATATTGACCCCGTTACCTTCAATATGGACCCGGAAAAAGCGGCTCGCAGGATTACAAAAAAGACCAGGGCCATCCTGCCAGTTCACATCTTTGGCCACCCGGCCGATATGGGACGCATCGGCGGGCTTGCAAAAGAGTATGGGCTGAAGGTAATAGAGGATTGCGCGCAGGCGTTCGGGGCCTCGATAAACGGCAAAAAAACCGGTGCAATAGGCGACGCCGGATGCTTCAGCTTCTACCCCAGCAAAAACCTCGGCGGCATCGGCGATGGCGGGCTTGTCACCGTGCAGGATGACGAGACCGCGGCCAGGGTGCGAATATTAAGAAACCACGGCTCACGCGGCGGATACATGCACGAAGCCCTTGGCTACAACAGCAGGCTGGACGAGTTGCAGGCGGCCGCGTTGCTGGTAAAACTGAAGCGCATAGAGGATTACAACGCCAAAAGAAGACACAAGGCCGCGCTCTATACAAAAATCCTGTCCGGCAGCCGCTCTATACTATGCCCGCCTCCGGGCGGCGACGGGGTTTCGTACCACAGCGTCTTCCACCAGTTTACAATCAGGCATCCCCATCGGGACAACCTGCGGCAGAAACTGCAGGAGGCCGGTATATCCTCGATGATCTACTACCCTATCCCCATACATATGCAGCCCGCGCTCCACTTTCTTGGCTACAAGGAAGGTGATTTCCCGGAGGCCGAAAAGGCCGCGCGCGAGGTCCTTTCGCTTCCCATCTGCCCGGAGATAGCAGACTCCGACGTGGAAATGATTGCCGCAAAAATAGCGGAAAGCAACTAGGTTCAGGTGGCCGGGCCAGCGCCGATATTCATAATAGCCGGCGAGTCTTCCGGTGAACTGTATGGGGCTCTCCTTGCCAGGGAGATTAAAAAACTGCGGCCTGATGCCGGGCTGTACGGAATTGGCGGGGACCTGATGAAGGCTGAAGGCGTGCACCTTCTGGCCGGGGTCTCCGGGGCGTTCGGGCTGATAGAGGCCTTCTCTCATTTAAAGGACCTGAAGGCCTCCATGAAAACCCTGCTTGAAGCGGCGGACACCTTGAAGCCAAAAGTGGCCGTGCTAATAGATTTTCCGGGGTTCAATTTCAAGGCCGCCGCCCATCTTCGCGAAAATGGGATAAAGATACTATATTACGTAAGCCCGCAGTTCTGGGCCTGGCGGGCCGGCCGGATAAAAAAAATGGCCCAGCTTGTGGACCGCGCAGCCCTCATACTGCCGTTTGAAGAGGAGCTTTATAAAAAAGCGGGCATACCGCATGAGTTTGTAGGCCATCCGGCGCTGGACGAGATCGCGGCCATGCCGCCGGGGAAAATCTCCAAAAAGGAATTCGGCATAGATGACGACACGCCGGTGCTGTCCATACTGCCTGGCAGCAGGCCGTCCGAATTAAAAAAACACCTGCCGCTGGTCTCCGGGTTCCTGGATATGTTCTCCAGGGAATACCCGGACTGGAAATGCGTGATACCGCTTGCGCCCAACCTGGATACCCAGCCATTCATAACGGAACTGCGAAGGCTAAGGGCGCAGGGCGCCATCATAAAAAGGGCGATGTCCCTGAAAGCGCTCTCCGTCTCGGAGGCAACCATGGTGGCATCCGGAACGGCCGCGCTGCAGGCGGCCTTCATGAAAAAACCGGCCGCAGTGTTCTACAAACTCTCTCCCTTCACGTTTTACACGGCCAGGCTGTTTGTGAAGGTAAAATACGTCTCGCTTGTAAATATCCTTTACGGTGACATGATAGTACGGGAGTTCCTGCAGGACAAGGCCAAACCCTCCATAATCATGGAAGAGGTGCGCAAGATTATCGGGGACCCTGATTACTCCGGATTGATGAAACGCCGCATGGAAAGCATAAGGGAGCGGTTTGAAGGCAAACACGCCTCAAAAAGGGTTGCGCAGATGGTGCTGGAGCTAACCGGGGAAAATGATCAGCGCGGCAATCCTTCCAGCCCTGCCCCCAAAGATCCGCCCCCGCCTGCACCAGCCCCCAGAAACCAAGCCCGGAAGGGCCAGCCTGATTCAGCTTACCGCAAACCGGTGCAGCCAGGACTCTTCGGGGACCCGGAATAGGGCAAAAAGATTGTTCTTCCTTTACGGGATCCTGTACAGCGCTGCCCTGGTCTTCTTTCTGCCAAGGGAATTCTTCAAGAGAGCGCCGGGGGCCAGGCGGGTATGGCTGCGGGAGAAACTGGGATTTGTGGAAACCAGGCCCGCCACCGGGGCTTTCCTGGTGCATGCGGCCTCAGTGGGCGAGGTTGCAGCCGCCGTGCCGTTCGTGCAGGCGCTGAGGGGGCGTGGAAAAGAAGTGGTCCTGAGCGTCATAACGGATACCGGAAGGGAAATGGCCATGAAACGGCTGCCCGGTGTTCCGGTTATATATATGCCATTTGACCTGCCCTTCTCAATAAAAAAAACGCTGGGGCAATTAAAGCCGGCTTGCCTGTGTCTTGTGGAAACGGAGATATGGCCAAACACAGTAAGAATTGCATGGGCGCAGAAAATACCAGTTTGTATGCTAAATGGAAGGATATCGGAAAAATCCTTCTCCGGGTATAAAAAAGCCCGCTTCTTCATGAAGCGCATCTTTGGCATGATGCGCATGGTGTGCGTGCAGGACGAGGTTTACGCCAAACGGGCCGCCATGCTTGGGGCCGGTGAAAACAAGATTCATATTACAGGGAATTTCAAATTTGATCTGGGATTGCCGGATGCGGGGCCGTCTGCGGCAATTTCCGCGGCGATAAAGAAGCCGCAGTGGCTTGAAAACTTCCAAGGGATGGTGATAGTGGCGGGCAGCACCCATAAAGGCGAGGAGGAACTGGTGATATCGGCTTTCCGGAGGCTTGAGGCGGCCCGCCCCGGCCTGAAACTGGTGCTTGCGCCGCGCCATCCACAGAGGGCGCCGGAGGCAGCCGCATTGCTTGAGGCCGCCGGGCTTTCCTATTTCAGAACTTCCGCCCCCCCGGCCGCCCAGGAGATTGCCCGATCTAAAGCAGCTCTTCTGGACACGGTTGGAGAACTTTTCTCCGCCTATCAAGCGGCCAGCGCGGCAGTGGTGGGCGGCAGCTTCATTCCGCACGGCGGACAAAACCCTCTTGAGCCCGCGTGGTGGGCCGTACCCGTGATAAGCGGCCCGCACATGGGCAATTTCCCGTTCATGGCGCGCATGACTGCATCCGGAGGCGCATTTCAGACCGAAAAAGAGGGACTTTACGGTATACTTGAAAGATTGCTCGATAACAAGGCCCTGCGCCTGGAAGCCGGGAAAAGAGCTCGCGAGTTCTGCCTGGCCGAGGCCGGGGCGGTGAAAAGGACACTTGATCTGATGGAAAGGCAACTGAATTGAAAGGCGTTCTGGAGTGCTCATATCTGGCCGGGCAATGGATTTCCAAAAAGCTCGGGCTCAGGCGGCGCAAAAAACTTCCGGCGCGTGTAATAAGCATTGGGAACCTTAGCGCCGGGGGCACTGGCAAAACGCCAGCCGCGGTGGCGCTTGCGCTGGAACTGGCCGCAAAGCCTGGCTTCAGGCCCGCGGTGCTTACCAGGGGCTATAAGGGCAAGCTGGCAGGCCCTGTAATCATCAGGCCGGGCATGAGCGCGATAGATGCCGGTGACGAGCCCCTCCTGATGCTAAGGCAATTCCATGCGGCCGGGGCAAACATCCCAGTCATAAAAAACAGCGACCGGTACTGGGGCGGCCTCTATGCCCTTGCGGCGCTGGAGCCTCGCCCTAATGTATTTGTAATGGACGACGGTTTCCAGCACTGGAGGCTGCACCGGGACCTGGACGTACTGCTTTTAAGCGCTACCGATCCCTTCTATAACGATAAATGCCTGCCGGTTGGCAGACTAAGGGAAACCCCAAGGGCCATCTCGCGGGCCGATCTGATACTAGTTACCAAGTGCAGGGAAATCTCCAATTGCATGCTGGACGGCATACGCAAATGGAACCGCAGGGCCAGGGTGTTTCCAGCCTGGTATGAGGCAACAGGCGTTACCAACATGGAAAGCGGGGAAGAGTATCCGTCCGGATGGCTGCAGGGGCGCGACGTGTTTGCCTTCTGCGCCATAGGCGAGCCCAATTCGTTTAAAGGCACTCTGCTTGAGGCCGGGGCCAATATAGCCGGATTCGTGCGCTTCGGGGACCATCACAGGTTTTCCGCCCGGGATGTAAGAAGGCTGAAGAGAAAGATAAGACGCAAGGGCAAAAAATCCCCGGACGGATTATGGATTGTCACCACGGAAAAGGATATAATGAGGCTTGGACGCGGGGGAGTGCCCGGCATCGGGAACCTTTGCGTACTTAAGGTTGCGCTTAAGACAGAGGAAGGTTTTTACGAAGAGCTGAAAAACGTTTTGCGCTAAAAACAGCGGAGGCGGCACGCTTGATCAAATACATTAACGTGCGCAGCAGGCAGCGAAACGAGTTTGTAGACATAACCCACGAAGTTGAAGCGGCGCTGAAAGAGTCCGGGGTTACTGACGGCATGTGCCTTGTGTACGTCCCCCACACCACCGCCTCGGTAACCATCAATGAAGGGGCGGACCCGTCCGTCCAGCGCGATATAATTACCAGCCTCTCCCGCCTGGTCCCGCATGAAGCGGGCTATCATCACAGGGAAGGCAATTCGGACGCCCATATAAAATCCAGCATGGTTGGCTCCAGCGTATGTGTGCCGGTGGACTCCGGAAAGCTTGCGCTTGGCACATGGCAGGCCATTTATTTCTGCGAGTTCGACGGCCCGCGGCACCGCCGGGCCAT
>JAJYLE010000196.1 GCA_021788025.1 Nitrospirota bacterium | reverse complement strand
CCATTAACACACGGGACCTCCTTCAAAAGGGCTCATAAAGAAGACCGTTTAAAAAGACTGTTTATTATAAGTACGGTGCGGGCCACGGTCAACAAACGCATTTCTTTTATGCCCTGTGTCCCTCAATAGCCGCTTGCGGCCCCGTATGCAGGCATTGCGAAGAGCCATGAATAAAAAGCGGGGCCTGAAACAGGCCCCGCTTTCGTTCGCGACCGACCTAAACGGCTCCGGCGCTATACGCACAAACAATTTAGTCTTGTACGTGGCACTTGTTGCAAAGCTGCCTCTGGTAGCTGCCGGAAGACGTACCCACGGTAAAGCCGTAGTACGCATTGGTAGCATTCACATCCGAGCTGGCATGCAGGACTGAGGAGTCGCTTAAGAAAGTAGTGTAGGTGTCCCACCTGGTGTCGTGGTCGAACGCGCTGGCATGTGCCCTGTGGCAGGTAAGGCACATCACGTTCGCCTGGTTTGTCAGCTCTATGTTCTCAGTAGTCGCGGCCGCCGTGTCATACGTGCCATTGTATATCTCGACGGGCACGAGAGGCCAGTAATTTGACGTAGCAGAGGTGGAGTAGTCGCCCGTGCCGGCATAGTCGTTGTAATTGCCATAGAGAGCGTCCATGTTGCCGGACCCCTTGCCGGCCGACTCGGTCCCCTCCTGCCACTGCTTTACGCCCGAGGGGTGCCTGTGACGCGCATTGAAGACGGTGGCCCTGTTGTTCAGGAACTTGTTGTGGCAGTCCGCGCAGAACTCGGACATACCCATGACATAGACGTTGTGCCCCGCAGTCGCACTCGCGGCCGAAACGTTCCAGCCGTTGGAAGGGCTGTTATACGCAATGGCCACAGGCGGGTTGTTGTCATAGCCCGTCATGCCGCCTTGCCCGGTGGTGCCGATGCCCAGCTGGAGCGGGAAGCCCTTGATGTAACCGTTGCCATAAGTAGGATCGACGCCGGTCGGGTCATACGCCGTGCCGTTTTCCTTGCCAGCAAATCCGCCTGGGTCGTAGTTTTTCGTTGCAAGGAGCCTGTACACACCGTACCCGGTGCCGGTCTGGCCGTAGGAGCCGCTGCCCTTTATCGAAACATCGGTCCCTGCATTTGCCTCGGTCACGGCGCCGTGCGGGTCGTGGCAGGAGTTGCAGGCCAGGTTGTTGGCCGGATAGCCCGTGCCGTTGTCAACGGTGCTGCCAGGTGCATTGAGAAGCCCGGAAGCCCCGGCGCTGTCCGCGGACTCGCCCGCCAGACCAAAGTCCACGGCGACAACGTCATGGCCATGGTTCCACCCATATGAGATCGCAGTGGTCGTGGTCATATCCGGGTTCGTCAGCGTGTAGGTGTAAGTCGTCTGCATCCACCTGAAGTCGCCGGCCTCATGCTGGATGAAGCCAGTAGCCCCGCTCTCGCTCATTTCCTGGTAGAAGGCGGGAGTTGAGGTGGTTGCTGCATGGCAGTTGAGGCAGGTAGAACTGGGGTCCGAACCTCTGAGGAGGTACTGGTTTTCACCGGTGCCCGCACCTACCGTGTTAGAGCCGTAAGTGTCGCCCAAAGCGGTGTTGCTGTTAAGAGGAGAGCCAGTCCAGCCGGACACTCCACCGCTGGTGCTGGTCATGGCATTCGCGCCGCTTGTAGGGAAGGGCACTGTGCCTGAGGAAACCGAGTTGTGCATCGTGTGGCAGCCTTCGCAGAAGCCGACGCCGCCGTCATGGAAGGCGAAGGCCGCGCCCGAAAGGCCGAAGACGACCAGGGCCGCTGCCATGAGGATTATCATTATTTTTGCTGCTTTCATTAACAATTCCCCCTGATTACGTTTTTTTTGATTAGAAAATTTTAAAGTTTTCTGCTCCATTTCCCCCGGGATATCATACCCTCCGCGAGAAACCACTTGCGCAAAAAAACGCGCAAGCAACAATTTCAAATTCTTTCCCTACCACCTCCTTTCATTCCGAGTCATTTCTGCTTTGGAATCCGCGCAATGATGAAGGGCCCGGATCAGTCATAACCCATCCGGAAGACATCCACTCCGCGGTTTCCGCCCTGGGCTACGTACAGAGTCCCGGTCCTGTCCATGGCCACTGCCGTCGGAACGATAAGACCGCCCAAGCCGTAGCCCCTGTAGCCAAATTCCCTTACAAAACGAAGGTCCTTGTTGAAAATAAGCACTACGCAACGCAGCTTGTCCGCGATGTAAATGTAACCCCTGGTGTCCACGGCAACCCCGGCAGCCACGCCGAACTTGCCTGGCCCGTCCCCCCCCTGGCCAAACCCGGTGACTTTGCCTTCCGGGGTCATTTTAAAGGCCCTGAACGATGTAGGGATCGTAAAGAACATGTTGCCCTTCTGGTCGATGGTAAAGCCGAAGGCGCTCATCTGGGTGCGAACGGACAGTTTGTCCCATCCCATTATGTGGCTTATATTCCATGCCTTCAGGCAAGCGCCCTTCCTGTTCACCTGGGCCACAAGCAAATGGCCCATATCGACCAGGTAGATGTGCCCCCCCCTGATAAACAGCTCGTTGGGCTGGAATACGGCAAACCCGGAGGACGGCAGGCCTGTAACGTTTATTTTGCGCTTCAGTTTCCCCCTGAAGTCACAGAAACCTATGTAATAGTTGGTTGTCCCCCAATAATACGAAAGCGTCCAGATGTTGCCATCCTTATCCACATCAAGGCCCGTTATATCCCCGAGATCCGATGCATGGCCGAACTGGTAAGTCTCCATGCCATGCTTATTGAATATGCTCACGCCGCCATGAGCCTGGTCTATGATGTAAACATCTCCAGTATTTTGATCCACAATAGGCTCTGCGCCGAAACTGAACGGGATGCCTCCGGAAAAGTTTGACAGCTTATAGAGGTAATAGACTGTAAGACCATATGCTGAGCCCGAAAAGAAGAATGGAACGAAAATTGCGCTATATAACGCATATTTAATTTTTGAATGTCTCATTCCCATTTCTCTTTATTGAATACAAACCCTTTGAATATCGCGTTCCTATTGCTGTTCCGACTCATTTCCCACGAGGCTGAATATATTTCAGCCACATGGACATAAAGCAATTAACATGCCTGCAACATCAAATTTTGTAAATGGTCTTAATATCTTGTTTTTTATAAAAAATTCCTTCCCAAGAGGAGTGAAATGCCCCAATTATGCTGTGTGATTTCACACTTCTAATTAAAAGAAGGAAGTTCATTATGGGAAAATGCCTGCGCTGAATTATTAGGAGTCTTCAATTCGGTGGCTGGGAATGTTTATAATATCTGTCGTGGATGAAAAGGAGGAGGACCAAATTGAGTATCTGCGGGTTGGTGGCGCTGGCCTCCGTGATTTATATGCGCACGCTCTAAAACGGGTTTATCAAAGCGGGGCATTTAACCATGACCATTGCGTATTATCCAAGGCAACAGACCCTGAAACGACTTCTCACGAAGACTTACAAATACGAGAAGCAATGTTTCTGTTGATGCGGTTTTCGATGGCACCTAACGATTATGACAAAGCCGTCTTCCAATTGGATTTGGATAAGGAATAATTCCATCATACGAGACCGGAGAAAAAATTTATTTGCACTCCGTCGGCAAATGATGAACAACCTTGGATTTCCGGAGGGCCTGCAGCATGGGGGACGGAAACGGATGCGAGGCTTTGCGGAAGATGGGATTGAAAGGGGACTGAAAGGCCGGGTTTTTTATTGTGGGGCCCGATAGACAC
>JAJYLE010000195.1 GCA_021788025.1 Nitrospirota bacterium | reverse complement strand
CGCCGTTGGCAGGCTCCGCGGCGCGGGCCTGGGCGGCGGCCATGACGAACGCGAGCAGACGCTCAACCAGCTCCTTGTGGAGATGGACGGCTTTGAAGGCAAGGAAGGCACCATAGTAATAGCGGCCACCAACCGCCCGGACGTTCTGGACCCTGCGCTTTTAAGGCCGGGCAGGTTCGACCGGCAGGTGGTAGTGCCCCTTCCGGATGTGAAAGGCCGCGAAGAGATACTGAAGGTGCACGCTAAAAATATCCCCCTGGATGACCTTGTTAACCTTGAGAAGCTGGCCCGCGGCACACCCGGATTCTCCGGGGCGGACCTGGCCAATCTGGTAAACGAGGCCGCGCTCTTTGCCGCCAAAAGGGACAAGAGCAAGGTGGAGATGGTGGACTTCGAGCGCGCCAAGGACAAGCTGCTGATGGGTGTTGAAAGAAGGAGCATGATCATCAGCGAGGACGAAAAAAAGAACACGGCCTTCCATGAGGCCGGGCACACCCTTGTTGCCAAGCTTACGCCGGGCACGGACCCCATTCACAAGGTAAGCATAATCCCGCGCGGGCGCGCGCTTGGCGTTACCCAGCAGCTTCCGATAGACGACAGGTATACGTATGACAAAGAATTCCTGATAAAGACGCTCCAGGTGCTGATGGGCGGCAGGGCGGCCGAGGAGATTGCCCTGGGCCATATGACCACCGGCGCCGGAAACGACATCGAAAAGGCCACCGAACTGGCCAGGAAGATGGTAACGGACTGGGGCATGAGCGACCACCTTGGGCCGCTTACCTTCGGCAAGAAGGACGAGCAGATATTCCTTGGGCGCGAGATTGCCAAGCACAAGGATTACAGTGAAAAGACCGCCGAGGAGATAGACGACGAGGTAAAGAGCTTCGTCGTGTCGGCATACCATGAGGCCAAGCGCATCCTGTCAGAAAACCGCGAGTTGCTGAACAAGTTTGCGGCGGCGCTTCTGGAGCGCGAGACCATGGACAATGACGAGATAGAGGCCCTGATGAATGGAGACGGCGCACAGCCGTTAGCGCAAGGATAAGAGAAACACATACGGGCTGAAAGGGCGAACGCACAGCGTTCGCCCTTTTTATTTCGTTTTTTCAGGATTTCTTGTGGGCAAACCGACTCTTTTTATTGCCAGTTTGGTTTGCCTTTCCCTGGGGGAGCTCACCAACCGCCCCGCCTTGCCAGGTACGGCGGACTTCCGGGAGTAAATTATGAGTAAACCGGATAAGCATATATCTCTTTGCCGTTATTGCGATACTGTTTTGCTTGACACTCTTATATGAATCATATTTACTAATACAGATACAGGTTGGGTTAGCGTAGCCCATCAATTCCGAATGAAAGTACGATATTAAAATTCAGATGCTCCTGACCATCCGCCAGGATAATACCCCCCTTCAATTCGACTTCTCCAAACGCGCCTGCATCATGGGCGTGCTGAACGTCACGCCGGATTCTTTTTCGGACGGCGGGGTAAATTTTTCGCTAAACAAAGCCGTTCAAAGGGCGCTTCAGATGGTTGAAGATGGCGCGGACATTATAGACATCGGCGGCGAATCCACAAGGCCGGGGGCCGAGCCGCTTGCCGCCGGAGAGGAACTGGGCCGCGTTGTCCCCGTAATAAAGGAAATCAGAAAGCAGTCTTCTGTCCCTATCTCGATAGACACTTACAAGGCCTCTGTTGCCCTGAGCGCGCTGGATGAAGGGGCGGACATTGTAAACGACATCAGCGGGCTTCGGGCGGACCCGGTAATGGCCAGGGCCGTTGCCGGCAGGGGCGCGGTGGTTGTCCTCATGCACATGAAGGGCACGCCCAAAGATATGCAGAAGGACATCCATTATGAGGCCCTGATACCGGAGATACTGGACTGCCTGCGTGATTCCATACGCATGGCCGTGGATGCGGGGACCGCGCCGGACAGGATAATTGTGGACCCCGGGATAGGCTTTGGAAAAAACTACGATCAAAACCTCGAAATACTGAAAAATCTGGAGATGTTTCAGGGACTGGGCAAGCCTGTGCTGGCGGGTGTTTCCAGAAAGGCCTTCATAGGCAAGATACTTGGCGGCGCGCCGCCTTCCGACAGGCTTGAGGGCACTCTGGCCGCCGTTGCAATATCAGTGCTGAACGGGGCAAATATTGTAAGGGTGCATGATGTAAAAGAGGCCGCGAAGGCCGTTAAGGTGGCGGACGCGGTAAAAAGGCAGAGAGTGCAGGAGATTTTTTAACAGGTCCATCTGGCAATACACAGAACACACCGCCAGATTATCAGGTTGCGCTCAATACCAGCGGCACCCCCATCCAAAAACCATGACATGAACTTCATGACATATGTCATATGGACTATGTCATGTATTGCCGTTTTATTGTAGGAGCGGCCGGTGGAGGCCCCGTACTGCCCCGCACACCTCCCTGGGAGGGGGCTGCCCCCGGCCATGTTATTTGAAAATTATGCGTTTGCCCGTTGGCATGCCTGCTTAAGATTGAACAGATTTGAACAGGGGATTTCTAAAATACTTTTAAAAACGGCAACTTGCAAATTTCCCTTTGGACAGTAAAAAAAAGGGCAAAAGCCGGGTTTCCTGTGGGGCAAGTTTATTTGCGGCGTTCGCCGTTATGCCTGAATCTTAAAATAGCCGGGTTTTACTTTTTCGCGGGGCGGTGTTCGACTCTGTTAGGGCCGCGTCTCACGTTATGCAAGTCTTGCGGCATTACCCGCGCCGGAGCTGTTTCCCACAAGGCGCTTGCAGACGTACGCACGCGCGGCCCACTGCGCTCACTAACCGCTCCCGCATTGCCCGTTTCGTCAAAATCAACCCGAAAGGCCGCTAAAAAGAAATCCCTTTTGTCCACAGGAAAGCCCGAAGAGCCAAAAAAAAGGGGCTCTGCCGGGGGGGGATTACCCTATCTTGTCCGCCCCGAAATAAGGGCGAAGCGCATCGGGGATGGTGACAGTGCCGTCCTTCTGCTGGTAGTTTTCAAGTATGGCCACCACCGTTCTTCCAATGGCCAGCCCGGAGCCGTTTAGTGTATGCACGTACTCCGTGCCCTTCTTGCCTGTGCGCCTGAAGCGTATGTCGGCGCGCCTGGCCTGGAAGTCCTCGAAGTTGGAGCAGGAGGAAATCTCCCTGTATTTGCCCTGGCCGGGGAGCCATACCTCAAGGTCATAAGTCTTTGCCGATGAGAACCCGATATCGCCAGTGCAGAGGGCCATTACCCGGTATGGCAGCTCCAGCTTCCTCAGAATGTCCTCCGCATCGTTTGTAAGGGCCTCATGCTCGTTGTAGGAATCTTCCGGCCTAACAAATTTAACAAGCTCCACCTTGTTGAACTGGTGCTGCCGTATGAGCCCGCGAGTGTCCTTGCCGTAGGAACCCGCCTCCCGCCTGAAGCATGGAGTATAAGCCGTGTACTTGATTGGGAGCTTTTCCTCCTCCAGTATTTCCTGCCTGTGCAGGTTTGTAACCGGCACCTCGGCGGTGGGGATAAGGTAGAAAAGCGGGTCTGCGGTCTTGAACAGCTCCATCTCGAATTTTGGGAGCTGGCCTGTGCCTGTCATGCTGTCGGCATTTACGAGGATGGGCGGGAACACTTCCGTGTAGCCTTTTGAGGTGTTCAGGTCCAGCATGAAATTCATGAGGGCGCGCTCCAGCCTGGCCCCCGCCCCGCGCATCACGGCAAACCTGGCCCCCGCTATTTTTGCGGCCCTGTCGAAATCTATTATCCCAAGCACC
>JAJYLE010000038.1 GCA_021788025.1 Nitrospirota bacterium | reverse complement strand
AGACAATATATTCAGGTTTACGCTTGCTGGCGCCGAGGTGTCGGCCCTCCTGGGCAGGATGCCGTCTGCCGTGGGCTACCAGCCGAACCTGGCAACCGACATGGGCTCGCTCCAGGAGCGTATCTCCACAACCAAAAAGGGCGCCATCACCTCGATGCAGGCCATTTACGTTCCTGCTGACGACCTGACGGACCCGGCCGTCGCAACGGCCTTTACCCATCTGGACGGAACAGTGGTCCTTTCCAGGCAGATAGCCGAGCTTGGTATTTATCCTGCCGTGGACCCGCTGGACTCTACCTCCAGGATACTGAACCCCAAGGTGGTAGGTGACGAGCATTACGCTATTGCCCGGAAGGTGCAGATAGTGCTCCAGCGATACAAGGAACTGCAGGACATCATAGCCATACTTGGTTTGGAAGAGCTTTCGGAGGACGACAAGCTTGTGGTTTCCAGGGCCAGAAAGATACAGAGGTTCCTCTCACAGCCCTTCCATGTGGCCGAGGTGTTTACCGGCAGGCCGGGCAAGTACGTCAAACTGCAGGACACAATAAAGGGTTTCAACGCCATAGTGGAAGGCAAATACGACGACGTTCCCGAGCAGGCGTTCTATATGGCCGGCGGCATCGAGGAAGTGGAACAGAATGCCGAAAAACTTGGCTGGAAGAGGCAGGGCTAACGTTGGAAAAACTTATACTGGAGATAGTGACCCCCTACGGACCGGTTTTTAACGGACAGGTGGAAGAGGTCACGGCCAGGGGTTCTGAAGGCGAGTTTGGCGTGCTGCCGGGGCACGAACCGCTTGTGACCACGCTGGCCATAGGCATACTTTCCGCAAGGGAAGGGCAGAACACAAGTTACTTCTTTATTAACAGCGGCTATGCCGAGGTGGGGCCGGAGCGCGTCCTCGTCCTGGCCGACAGCGCCGAGAAGGCCGAAAGCATAGACCTGGAGAGGGCCATCGCGGCCAAAAAGCGGGCCGAGGAACTGCTCAGACACAAGGAAAACGTGGACTACGCAAAAACAGAGTCCGCGCTGGAAAGGGCCGTTACCAGGATCAACCTGGCGGAACGGTCCCGGAGCTGAAGCCTCATAAATTATCGCCTTATTGCAGATAGATTTACTGACCCGCCCCAAAAAAGGGCGGGTTTTTATTTGGGCGGGCTGAACTGCCGGAACATTATCCTTTCACCCAGCCTCAGGGCCGGCAGGATGGGGTGATCCCACACCAGTATCGTAAAATTTTGGAATTGAAGAACCTGGCCGGGTTTCCCGAACTCCTCCGAGGCGGTCTGTGCAAGCACCGGGATTGGGACATAGGGGTTGCCTTCAAAAGGCTCGTTTCCGTTTAAAACCAGAAACACACGGCCTGCGTTTTTAGAGTCCGCATCCAAATTCCACAGGCGCGAAGTCTCCAGCCTGGGGATGAAAAACAGATATTTTCTGACAGGGGCGCCTTCTGGCCCCGCCTGGTAATCATGAAACAATACCGGGCGTACAATGGTGCGGAACCCGCTTATCCAGCTTACCGTGTTTGCGCGCGCCCCCCAGTAGTCGCCGTAACCGTAACGAAGACCGTTGCTTTCAAGGAATTGCGCCAACTCCGCCGCCCCCAGATCGTTTATTTTGGCCCGTTTAGTCCATGCCCCCGGATTGCTTGCCGCCCCGGCCATGATGAATACAAGCACCCAGACGACAGCCGCCGCGCGCATCCAGGCCGTCAAATGCACCCATCTGGCTGCGTAGACAAACACGCCAAGCACCAGCATACCGTAATAAATATTAATCAGATACCGGCCGGCCCCCGCTCCGGCATCAGCATCATAAGAGTACAAAAAAAACAAACCCGATATGATAGCGGAGGATATCATAAAAAAATTCAGCGCGCCCCTCTGCCGTAAAGACAATTCAGGCCCTTTCAGATTTCCGGCTTGCTTTGCCGGCCGCGCCAGCCAGAGGAGGGCGTTGGCGGCAAGGAACAATGACAAGCCCACAAAAAGCACCCCTACAGCGTGGTTCCATCTCCAGACAAGGGCGGCCTGGAACAGCACGGCAATTGCTTGCAAGTACAATCGCAGATTCCCAAGCACCTGTTCCGGATTCAGGGCAAAATGAAAGTGGTAGCCATGCAAAAAAGAAAAAGCCCCGAATGCCTTTGTGCCGGCCAGAACCCAGCCGCCAAGCAGTCCCGTCAAAAGCGCCAGGTTCTGGCGGCGGGACTCTTTACCGGCACGCTGCCGCCACAGCAATACAAGCGCAAGGGGCAGTGCGCAGGCTGCATTAAACCAGGGGTCTGAAAGTGAGGCGATAAAAACTATCGCGCAAAGAACCAGCGGCCGCCAAAAAAAGCCTTTGGCCTTCTCCGCGAAAACAACCATAATAGCCAGCAATATCCAGAGCATGGTGGCATTGTGAAAGGCGGAAAATGCCATAGCCCCGGCGCTTCCTATGGTGTCTTCTCCGGCAAACAGGCACAAGCATGAAACCACCAGGGCCGCCGGGCTCCAGCGGCCAAGAAGAAGCCGCATTACCGTTGCGGCCAAAAACGCATTAGCCGCAAAAACGGCCCAACCCAGGCCTATTACGGACCGTCCGGTGGCGCCGAAGACTTTGTAGTCCAGAAATGCCAGCGGGGCTGAAGAAAGCAGCCAGTTGTCCCTGGTGTAAAGCCATGAGCGGAAAAATCCCCAGCCATGATTCTGCCAGCCGTGCATAAGCATTACAAAAACGGATGAATCGGAATCAAGGCCCCATGCCGTGAATGTGTAATGATAACTGGTCCAGAGCCCGGCGCAGGCGGCTAAAAGCAAAAAAGGGACTGCTGTTTTTTGAAACGCTCTCATGTGGATGCAATATTATAAACGACTGTCATTGGGTACGAAAACAGCAGGTGGCGCAATGGCCAGCGTGTTAAACTACAAGATGGCCGTAAAACGCATAGCCGTAAGGGGGGTTAACTGGGTTGGAGATGCCGTGATGACCACCCCTGCGCTCCGGTCCGTCAGGCTTTCCAATCCCGGCGCGCATATAACCCTTCTGGTTAAAAAACATATCGCCGGGCTGTTTGAAAAAGACCCTTCGATCGACCAGATAATGGTCCTTGACGACGAGTTCGAGGGCGCATCGGGCAAGCTGCGGCTTGCGCGGCGGCTGAAAAAAGGGGGTTTTGACGAGATCATCCTGCTTCAGAACGCATTCGGGGCCGGTTTGTCCGCGTGGCTGGCCCGCATTCCCCGGCGCGCCGGATACGCCAGGGATTTAAGGGGGCCGCTGCTTACAAAACCCGTGCCCTATGTCGGGGAAGACAGGCGGATGCACCACGTGGATTATTACCTGAACCTGCTTGAAAAGGCCGGGCTTGGCAGGGTGGAAAAATCTCTTCCATGGATACATCTGGCCCCGGAGGAAAGGCTGAAGGCAAGGCAGCTGCTGCAAGGGCTTGAAAGGCCTGTGATTGCGCTTACTCCAGGGGCGGCATTCGGCTCCTCAAAAAGATGGCCGGTTGGCAGCTTCATTAAACTTGCGGACCTGATAAAGACAAGGCTTGGCGGCAGCGTGGCGTTGCTTGGCTCGGCCAGCGAGGCGCAGGCAGCGCAACAGATAATCAAGCAGGCCACCTCAGGCCCCGGCAGAATACTGAACCTGGCCGGCAGGACAGGAATCAGGGAATTTGCAGCTGTCTTGTCCGAGTGTGATGCGGTTGTGTCCAATGATTCCGGCGCTATGCATGTTGCCTGCGCTGTTGGCTCCAGGGTGGTGGCCCTCTTCGGCTCCACTTCACCGGAACTGACGGGTCCTTCCGGGCACTCAACTGTTATGAAAAAGCAATATGGCTGCTCCCCGTGTTTTAAAAGGACATGCGCAAAAGGGAAAGCCGCTCCGCCATGTCTGGAGTCGATCACGCCTGAGGAGGTTTTTGAAGCCCTGCGCTCCGCTTTGCCTTCAAGGAGGGCCGTTTTCTTTGACCGTGACGGCGTCCTTTGCAAAGACCCCGGCTATCTTAGCCGCTGGGAGGATTTTGAGCCGGCTGCGGGGTTGGAGCAGCTTGTGAAACTCCGTGATATGGGGTTTGCGATTATCGGGATTACGAACCAGTCCGGCATAAACAGGGGGACTATCAGCGAGGATTTTGTAAAAGAGGTAAACGCCCATTTCGGCAAATACGGCTTCGAGGCGTTTTATTATTGCCCTCACCGCCCGGATGAGATCTGCTCGTGCAGAAAGCCCTCGCCGGGGATGCTCCTTGAAGCCAGCAGGCAAATGAACATAGACTTGAAGGGCTCTTACCTGGTTGGGGACAAGCCCTCGGACATCCTGGCCGCAAGCTCAGCCGGGGCGTTTCCGGTATTGATAGGCCCTGACGGGCCTGCAGACATACCGGGGGCAGGGCCGTTCTTCAGGGCAGGCTCTTTAAAAGAAGCAGTTGAATTCATACTGAAGCGGGAGGCGTGTTAATGGATGAACGCAGTTTAAGGTTAAGGAGCGATTATTACGATGAAATAATGCCGCATTTCAGGGAGAAACATCCCGAAATGATAGACGCCGCATACGAGTTTTTCTGGGATGAAGAGGATCCCGAAGAATTCCTGGGTGGAATATCAATGGAACTGGGTTTCCTGAATTTCGAGGACTGGTTCCTTTGCGACTGGGTGGCCCCGGACCATGGCAACCCGATAGAAATTTACATAAAAGAAAAAGAGATAGCGGATTCCGATAAACTGGATGCATTCGGGCGGATGAGGCGCTCTGTGCTCAGCCTTTTCGAGGTGGAGAGCTTGGCCCGCCAGGGAAAGTTTAAAATAAAAGACCTGCTTCTGGGCGGAACGGTTGAACTTTCCGCCGCCCCAGCGGACGGCATGGCCTCCGGGGACATCTTTGGCGCAAGGCTGCTGGAACTGAAAGGCTCCCCTTTCCTTGGGGCATGCCTTTATCCATTCACTGCCGCTCTCAAGGGCCGGGCGCTGGAGTACGTGCAGGCGAACTTTAATAGGTACAGCAGAAACAAGAAACCCGGCGCGGACATGAGGGAATTTTTAAAGGAAGAGGCCTACTCGATAAATCTGGCATGGACAAGCTGTCTTTTAAAAAAGGGCTGAAAAAGGTTCTGGTAATAAAACCCAGTTCCCTGGGTGACGTGGTACATTCGCTGCCCTTTCTGTTTTCACTGAAAAAGGGGTACCCGGATGCGGAGGTCCATTGGGTGATAGCGGATTCATTTGCGCCGCTTCTTTCCGGCCATCCGCTGATACACAAGCTGTGGGTAATAAAAAAAGACGGCTGGATCAAGCCCGGCAGTTTCGTAAACACAATCGGCGAACTGGCCCGGCTTGGCCGCGGCCTTAAACGGGAATCGTTCGATGCCGTTTTTGACCTGCAGGGGCTTTTAAGGAGCGCTCTTATTGCAAAAGCCACCGGTGCCGCTATACGTATTGGTTTTGAAGACGCGCGCGAAGGAGGCCGTTTGTTCTACACCCATCTTGTGGGTGGCAGGCGCGAAAGGGACCATGCTGTAAAGAGATACCTGAATATGGCAAATGTTGCAGGTTGCCAGACCGAGGCCGAGTTCCCGATGCCTGTGTCCGGGGAGTTTTCACCGCCTTTCGACCAGTACGCGGTAATCGTCCCCGGGGCCAGGTGGGATTCCAAAAGATGGCCTGTTAAGAATTTTTCCGAAGTGGCTGCGGCGCTGGATATGAACTCCGTGGCAATAGGGGCGGCCTCCGAAAGGGTTCTGGCGGATCATGTGGTCTCACGTTCGGGTGGGAAAGCGGTCTCTCTTGCGGGGGAAACGGACCTCCGGCAACTTGTGGAAGTGATAAGGCGCGCCCGGTTTGTACTCACGAATGACTCGGGGCCGATGCACATCGCCGCTGCGCTTGGTGTGCCCGTATTTGCCCTGTTTGGCCCTACGGACCCGGCAGTGGTTGGGCCTTATGATAACGGCAGGGCGGAAAACTTTGTCTTTAAAAGGCATTTTGCCTGCTCTCCGTGCAGGAAACGCACCTGCCCCGGCATGAGGTGCATGAGCGCCATTGAGCCAGGCTGGGTAATCGAAAAGATAAGGGAAAAAGGTTTTTGAGGGCGGGATTTAATCAGCGGTTGCATGCCGTGCCGCGGCACAGCAGAAAAACATCGTCGTTGCCAACCCGGTATTTCTTATAGACGCTGCCAATAGTTTTATCCGGCAAATAGGATATAACGTAACCGCTGGTGAAGTTTTTGGGCGGAAGCGTTATCGGAGCACCCGGGTATAACAACCTGTCTATGTGTGCCGCAAGGGTAAACCCGGAGGACGCAACGTCCTTTATATAAAGTTGGCGCCCGCCGGTGGTGCGCACGATCTCCTGTGCAACCGTGTGGGAGCCGCGGAAACGCTTCTCGAAAAACGGGAACCCCCATATCCCAAGCGCAAACTTTACGGCTATTGCAAACACAATAACTCCGGTGCCCCATTTCCGCACTTGCTTGTCTCCGTAAAAGACCATAAAGGCCATTACCATCGCGGCAAACGGGAACAATGGCATGATATATCTCATGCCGCTTTGCGGCGGAAGCCAGTAAGGCAGATAGTTCACAAAAAGCACAAGAAGCGAAGTAACCATATCCGGGCTTTTGCGCCATTGTCCAAGCCTGCTTCTGCGCAGCATCGCAAAGATCACAACTGCCGCAAAGGGCATTAATTGTTCCAGTGTTTGCAACGGATAGTGGACAAAGTGTATAAGGTAATTCCATCCGCCCTGGGATTTCAGCTTGTCCGTAATGTCTTCTATCATCCCGCTGGACTGTACCCCCCCGGCAGGCGCCAGCAGGTACCACAACACCGGAACAACAAGAGCTATCTCATGCAGTAAAACCGACCGCTGGGAAAATAAAAAATTCCAGCGCCGCTTGCGGTATGTGATCACCAGCATGGTTAAGCCGTAAAACACATAAGCCGTGAGCGCCTTGCCGAAAAAGGCGGCGTCCGCGGCAATCAGGGCGGCTGCCAGGTATGCATAGCTTTCATTATCCAGGGCCAGCCAGCCAAAGACCATTGCGCCCAGCGCAAAAACCGTAAAAAACTGGCTTGGGTAGCAGAGCCATCCTCCATAAAAAAACACATCGCCCAGGGTAAGGTATACCAGGGCGGAAAAAGCCGCGAATGCCTTGTCGCCAGTCAGTTTTTTCACGAACCAGGCAAGAAGCAGGGCGGAAAGCAGAGTTGATGCCATCGTGACCAGCCGTGCCGCGGCAAGCACGTGGCTCCACCCGGTAAGCTGCGCCACGGGGATGATCGCCAGGTTGTAAAACGGAGGCCTCCAGTAAATTGCATGGGAGCCGAAAGTGACAGGTGCCGTATATTCCCCGTGAAACCACATCTCGTATGATGTTACAGTCCAGATGGCTTCTTCCCCTACATAGTTGACTGGCAGGGTGATAAGGAAGCTCAGCGCGGCCAGTGCAAACAGCAGCCAATACGTCCTTGCCGTGCTGGGAAGGAGTTGTTTTGGCGCTGATTTTCCGCCGCTTACGGTTGGCAAGGCGCTGGTCTTTTGTTGCGGACAGGCATAGATTTCTTATCCTAATTAAACTGCGCTTTGGATGTCAATTTAGCAGAGTTGTTCCTCTGTAAACCGTTGACTTAAGCCGTGGCGGTTGTAAAATTTAACTGGAAGAAAAGAAGAGCCCAGGCATTTCAAAGCTTCAATCGATGTAAGTACGAGAGAGAGGAGGCAAAAAAATGGCAACTGCACAGGAGATAATGGAAAGGAGATCACAAGGGGTAATGGCGGCCGGTACCGTGGCTGAAGGATTCGCCAGTATTGGAGCAATCGTACTGGCGATAATCGGCCTTGCCGGAGAATTTCCCGGGATCGTGCTGCCCGTTGCCTCTATTGTTTTAGGGGCCGCCTTTTTGTTTGAAGGCGGCGCGGTGACGGCTAGATTTTCCAACCTGCTTTCGCTTGCCCGCGTGCCGGCTGAAGCCGGGGAGTTGGGCTACGGAATGACAGCGGAATTCGCTGGAGGACTCACGGGAATAGTGCTCGGAGTGCTGGCGCTTGTCGGAATTCAGGCGCTCATTCTCATGCAGGTGGCCGTTATAGTTTTCGGGACTGCTCTGCTTGTGAGCATGAGTTCAACCGCGCGCATCAGCTCTGCCATGTTCCAGCTTTCGGAGCAGAGGGAAGCGGTCCGCGAAGTCACGAAAGGGTCCGTTTATTCCGCTGGCGGATTGCAGATAATGGCTGGGATAGGCGTGATCACGTTAGGGATAATCTCACTGGTAGCCACGCATTCCGCTATCCTGCCGCTGGTTTCGATGCTGGTTCTTGGGGTTGCCATTCTTCTAAGCGGCGCCGCGGCCAGCAGAGTAACTTCAGCTACACGCCGCCACAGGCAGCAGTCCGCGATCTGAAAAAGCCTTTTCTGTTTGCAGGGGCGCGGCGATTGCCGCGCTTCTTTAATTCAGATGATTAACCGTTCCTCCCCCTCTCTCTGGACTTCAAGCGCCCTGTTATGGCATACTCCGTTTGTCTGGATAGCAATGTCTGGCAAGTGGGCAGCCGGTAAGCAGAGATTTATTCCGATTTTTTAAGGGGTTATCTCTTTTCCGGCTAAAGGAAAGGGCTTTTCACAAGGGGGCTAAAGAAAAGCTTGCCGTTTCTAACAGCCATCTCGCACATTCACATTATCTCCCGTGCCATGCCTTCCGGCCCGCTTATGGCCCCTACTGCCAGAAAACATCCTTCTAAAGACAGTTTCTCCCTTTTACCCTGAGTGGGACAGCGCCGCGTCTTTTAGAGGCGCTCTTTGTATAAACGTCAGTAGGGAGGGTTTTTTCGGGAGGCACAATGTCGGAAGAGAAGGTCACTGACAGAAGGGATTTTTGCGAGACCAAGACTTGCGCGGAGGCCCCTCCGCCTGCCAGGGCGATGGGCTGGAGGGAACTTTATCTTAAAGAGGACTGGTGGGCCATCTACCTGGGGCTGGGCATAACCGTAGTTGCGCTGCTGGCCTTTTTAAACGGGAGCAAGCTGGTGCAGACCCTGTCCATCAACCCAGGCGGGCTGAAATGGACAACCCTTGGCCAGGTTGGCGCTTATTTCAGCGCCAACATCGGCACATATCTGCTCCAGATGCTATGCTGGCTAGTCATATTCGGGGCCACCACAAGAATAATGGGTATGAAGCTGTCAGAGTTCATACCATCCTTTATTATCCTGTACCTGCTTTCAATCGTGATGTTTACCATTAGCGGATGGGCGCACGCCGCCCAGTACAACCTGGAGCCCCCGCTTGTGGCCCTGATTCTGGGGTTGATAATAGCAAACATCATAAGAGTGCCCAAATGGATGGACTCGGGTTTCAGGGTGGAGTATTACATCAAAACCGGCATAGTGCTTCTGGGCGCAACATTCCCGATTACCCTGGTGTTGACGGCCGGCCCATACGCGCTTATCCAGGCAACGTTCATATCCGTGGCAACGTGCCTGGTAATCTACTTTGCTGCCACAAAGATATTCGGGCTGGACAAGCGGCTTGGCGCCGTGATGGGTGTGGGCGGGGCTGTCTGCGGTGTTTCGGGCTCCATGGCGGCGGCAAGCGCGGTTGGGGCCAAAAAAGACTATATGTATATCTCCGTTACGCTTGTTGTTGTGTGGGCGCTTGTGATGATACTGTTTATCCCGTTTGTCTCCAGGGCTCTGGGCCTGCCTGCTGGCGTTGCCGGGGCATGGGTTGGCACCTCGGAATTCGCCGATGCCGCAGGGTTTGCGGCGGCCACCGCCTACGGGCATATGGCCGGAAACGAGAACGCAGCCATACAGGGATTTACCCTTATGAAAGTAATAGGCAGGGACATGTGGATAGGCATATGGTCCTTTGTGTTTGCAATGATAGCCTGCCTGAAATGGGAGAAAGAGGAATGCCAGACCAGGCCAAACGCAATGGAGATTTGGTGGAGGTTCCCCAAATTCGTAATCGGGTTCCTGGTTGCCTCGCTCTTCATGACGCTATTGACGGCTGGATATTCCAAGGCCGATTTCAACGGTGTGGTAAAGCCAGGCCTGATAATGCCAATAGTGTCGTTGCGGACGTGGGCGTTCATATTCTGTTTCCTCTCCATCGGGCTTACAACCAGGTTCCGCGAGCTTAAATCCTCGGGATTAAAGCCGTTCATTGCGTTTACCATCGGTGTGGCTGTAAACGTGGTGCTGGGGTTTGTGCTGTCGGTGTACGTATTTGGCGGGCACTGGGCCGCCCTGGGGAAATAAGCATGAAAACCAGAAGACCGGAGACTTCCGGTGTTTCCTGCCTTAAGTGCAGGCATTTTGTAAATGACCCGCAGCGCATAGAGCTTTCAATACCGGGGCTCAATACTCTGAGTTCGGCGTTCGGGTCCGTCCGCGGGGAGGCCGGACTCTGCGCCAGGCTGGACCGCTTTGTGGCACCCTGGGTTGAGTGCCGGGCCTTCGAGAAGGCGGGGAATTAATTAAAAAAGAGGCCGGAGGCTGAGGGCAGAGCTGTTTATCCCCCCGCCTCCGGCCGCCCTGCAATGTGCGGCGGGCCGCCCTGCCGCATTCCGGTTTTTGTTATAATCCCAAAGTGACCGGAAAAAAGAAACTGGAACTTGCCGGGGCCGCCTACGTCCTTGGGGCCGTCTATCTTGCAATCTCCCTTGTAACCTATTCAAGATGGGACCCGTCCTTTTCGGCCGCGGGGGATTTTGGCACTAACAACCTGGGAGGGGTGATCGGCTCCTACCTGGCCGACATACTGTTTGCCTTTATTGGTCCTGCCGCGCTGTTTCTTCCGGTCTTCATGCTCATCTCCGGAGCAAGGCGGTTCCTTGGCTCCGGAAAATACAAGCTGCATCTTATCGGCTCGGTCCTTTTCATATTTGCCTTTTCGGTGACCGCCGGGCTCACAAAACTGGTGTATATTCCCACAGGGTGGTACTCCGGCGGGTTTGTAGGCATTAAGGTGTCCGGAGTGCTTGTGAAATTTCTTTCCATAACTGGCGGGTACATAATGGCTGCTCTTCTTCTGATATCGTCTATTATCCTTCTTAGCCCAGTACCGGTATCGGACCTTGTAAAAAGAAACGGGAAAAGACCGGCCCCCTTTGAAGGCGGCCTGCAAAGGCCGCCAGCCCTCAGCGTAGAGAAACCGGATGCCGTGCCGGAGCCGGCCCCCATTCTTTTCAATGAGAACGCAGTGGCTTTGGAGACTGGGCCGGCCATCAGCGGGCCTGTGCTTAATACCATGCCGGAAGAAAAGGTTATCGCCAGGCCGGTTTATGCTGAAAAACAGAGGGGTGTTGAGGCCACTGAAAAAGAGGGCGGTTACGAACTGCCCCCCATAGACCTGCTGGCCGTGCCGGATGCGCAGGTGGAGCGGCCCACCAGGGATGAGTTGCTGGCTGGCTCTGCCCTGCTTGAAAGGAAACTGAAGGACTTTGGCATCCAGGGCAAGGTTACACAGGTGCATGCCGGGCCGGTGGTGACGATGCATGAGTTTGAGCCCGCCCCCGGAGTTAAAATCCAGAAGGTGGTCTCGCTGGCCGAGGACCTCTCGCTTTCCATGAAGGCGCAAAGCACAAGGATAGCCCCCATACCGGGCAAGGCGGCCATAGGCATCGAGATACCTAACCGCCAGAGAGAAACTGTTCTGCTCAGGGATATGATCTCATCCGATGGGTTTGCCAAAAGCGCCTCCAAGCTTACGCTGGCCCTTGGCAAGGACATCTTCGGAAATCCCGTGGTGGCAGACCTTGCGCGCATGCCGCACCTGCTGGTTGCCGGGGCAACGGGGGCTGGCAAAAGCGTCTGCTTAAACTCCATGATTTCCAGCATTCTTTATAAGGCGGCCCCGGATGAAGTGAAGATGCTGATGATAGACCCGAAACTCCTTGAACTCTCGGCATATGAGGGGATACCCCATCTGATAAGCCCTGTTATAACCGGTCCAAAACCCGCCTCGGAGGCATTGAAGAAGATGGTATTCGAGATGGAACGGCGTTATAGGCTGATAGCGGAAAAAGGGGCAAGGAGCATAGACAGTTATAACCAGATGGCCGGGAAGGATGCCGCGTTGCCGTACATAGTAGTGGTAATAGACGAGCTGGCGGACCTGATGCTCTCCTCTGCGGCCGAAGTGGAGGACTCCATCGCAAGGCTTGCCCAGATGGCCAGGGCGTCCGGCATCCACCTTATACTAGCCACTCAAAGGCCTTCCGTGGACGTGATTACAGGCGTGATAAAGGCCAATTTCCCTACCCGTATAGCATTCCAGGTGGCTTCCCGCATAGACTCCAGGACCATCCTGGATTCCCAGGGGGCCGAACAGCTCATCGGCAGGGGCGATATGCTTCTTCTGATGCCGGGGGCCAGGGTGCTTCGCGTGCACGGGGCATATCTATCCGAGCAGGAGATAAAATCCCTTGCCGATTTCATAAGGGCGCAGGGCTCTCCGGATTACGCCATAATGGAGGCGATAACCCCTCCGGAAAAGGAGGAATCCGAGCCGGGGCGCACGGAACGGGACGAGCTTTACGAAAAGGCTGTGGATTTCTGCGCCTCTACCGGCGAGGTCTCCATTTCTTCCATACAACGCAGGCTCAAGATAGGCTTTAACCGCGCCGCCCGCATAGTGGAGCTGATGGAGGAGGACAGCCTTGTCGGCCCCCCAAGGGCCGCGGGAAAACCAAGGCAGTTTCTTGGGAGAAGAAGTTTTTAGGGCTTTGTCATTAAAAGTAAGAATGTAATCGATCAACTATTTGATGATTTAGATTAAATCATGCTTTCCTGTTTTCAGCACAAGAACCGCTTGTAATCCCCTCCCTTAATGGGGGAAAGGGTGATAAATAATTCGCGTTCCCCTAAGGAAGGGAAAGATTAATTCCCCAAAAACCATGACATCAACTTCATGAACTATTTCATATGGACTATGTCATGGGTTGGTGTGTTATGAATAGAGCGGCTGGCAGACATCCAGCCAAACCGGTGGAATAATAGAGGGAAAGATGGAACAAGTGGAACAAAAAATTTGGCTTAAGTTGTTGAAAATACAGCAAAACCCAGAAATAGACGGAACATATAAAAAGAAAGGGCAAAAAGTGTAAAGATTTTTATTTTGAAAAATATTGGAATTATGTGCTTCCTGGCCAACAATGGCCGGTGGTTTTTCTTTAATTTCAAACCGTTTTAATGTAGAATAATCGTTCGTAACTATACTGACCAGGGTTGAGAGGAGGGTGTAAAGGATGTCCAGAAAAAACTATTACTTTACTTCTGAGTCTGTTACGGAGGGTCATCCGGATAAAATCGCGGACCAGATTTCGGATGCCATCCTGGATTCAATAATCGGCAAGGACCCCATGGCCCGCGTGGCCTGCGAAACGCTCGTAACTACCGGGTTGGCCTTCGTTGCCGGCGAGGTAACCACGAACGCTTACGCGGACATCCCCAGCATCGTCCGTGAAACCATAAAGGACATCGGTTATACCAGGGCCAAATACGGTTTCGATTACCAGACCTGCGCTGTTGTAACTTCCATACATGAACAGTCCGGCGATATCGCCATGGGCGTGGACATCGGCGGGGCGGGCGACCAGGGGCTCATGTTCGGTTATGCCTGCGACGAGACCCCGGAGCTGATGCCGCTTCCCATATCGCTTGCCCATAAGCTTGCGATGAAGCTGACCGAGGCGCGCAAAAGCGACGTTCTGGCCTACCTGAGGCCGGACGGCAAAACCCAGGTGACTGTTGAATACAGGGACGGCCAGCCCTTCCGGATAGACACTATAGTTGTTTCCAGCCAGCACAGCCCGGAGGTGCATCTTAAGGACCTTAAAGAGGACATCATAGAGAAGGTAATAAAGCCGGTTGTCCCCAAAAACCTTCTGGACGAGGAGACAATAAAATACTACATTAACCCTACTGGCCGGTTTGTCACGGGCGGCCCCATGGGCGACACCGGGCTTACCGGGCGCAAGATAATAGTGGACAGCTATGGCGGCGTTGGCAGCCATGGCGGCGGCGCATTCTCTGGCAAGGACCCGACAAAGGTTGACCGCTCCGGCGCTTATATGGCCCGCTATATAGCCAAGAACATAGTGGCCGCGGGCATTGCCAATAAGGTTGAGGTCCAGATAGCCTACGCCATAGGAGTGCCGGAACCGGTTTCCCTTCTGGTGGACTCCTTCGGGACCACAAAGGTGGATCCCGCAAAAACCGTAAAAGCGATAAGGAAACTGTTCCCGCTTACGCCCAAGGGCATTATAGACGAGCTTAGACTCAGGCGTCCGATATTCAGAAAGACCGCCGCGTACGGACATTTCGGGCGCGAGGACGCCGATTTCACGTGGGAGAAAACCGATAAAGCGGAGGCGCTTAAGAAGGAGGTAGGGCTGTGAAATTCGACGTCAAGGATCTAAAACTGGCCGGAAAGGGCCGCCTGCGGATAGAATGGGCGGCAAAAGACATGCCCGTGCTGGCCAGCGTAAAAGCCAGGTTCCTGAAAGAAAAACCTTTAAAAGGCGTTAAGCTTGCCGCATGCTTGCATGTGACCTCGGAAACAGCCAACCTGATGGACACGCTAAAGGCCGGCGGGGCGGATGTGCATCTGTGCGCGTCCAATCCCCTTTCCACCCAGGACGACGTGGCGGCTTCATTGGTCAAGGACTTCAAAATCCCCACATTTGCCATAAAGGGCGAGGACAACAAGACCTATTACAAGCACATAAACCAGGCCCTTTCGCTTGCGCCCAATATAACGATGGACGACGGGGCGGACCTGGTGAGCACTATTCATAAAGACGCACGGAACCTGCTTAAAAACATAGCGGGCGGCACCGAGGAGACCACTACCGGAGTGATCAGGCTTAAGGCAATGGCCGAAAAGGGCGTCCTCGAATACCCCATAGTGGCCGTCAATGACGCTTACACCAAATACATGTTCGATAACCGTTACGGGACGGGACAATCCACCCTGGACGGAATTCAAAGGGCCACCAACAGGCTTCTGGCCGGCTCCTTTTTTGTGGTGTGCGGATATGGCTGGTGCGGCAAAGGTGTTGCCAT
This sequence comes from Nitrospirota bacterium, assembly GCA_021788025.1. Classification (GTDB taxonomy): domain Bacteria; phylum Nitrospirota; class Thermodesulfovibrionia; order Thermodesulfovibrionales; family JdFR-88; genus JAKAKS01. The sequence goes on along the minus strand of JAJYLE010000038.1, from coordinate 3,867 downwards.
GAGGGCAAGGGGCATGGGCGCGCGGGTCATCGTAACCGAGGTAGACCCGATAAAAGCGCTTGAGGCCACAATGGACGGCTTTACGATCATGCCCATAAAGGAAGCGGCAGGGATCGGGGACATGTTTGTCACCGTCACAGGCGACATAAACGTTATCTCCGGCCAGGCGTTTGCAAATATGAAGGACGGCGCGGTTGTGGCTAACTCCGGCCATTTTAATGTGGAGCTGGACATACCGGCCCTGGAGAAGATGTCCAAATCCAGGAGGACCATTCGCGATTTCGTTGAGGAATACACGCTTAGAAGCGGCAAGAGGATTTATCTGCTTGGGGAAGGAAGGCTCATAAACCTGGCTGCGGCCGAGGGGCATCCCTCCCAGGTTATGGACATGAGCTTTGCCAACCAGGCCCTGGCTGCCGAGTTCATATCAAAAAATTACAAGAAGCTGGAAAAAAAGGTCTATCCCGTTCCACCCGATATCGACAGGCGGATTGCGGGGATGAAGCTTGAGGCCATGGGCATCCGGATGGACAAGCTTACCCCGGAGCAGAAAAAATACCTCCAGAGCTGGGAGATGGGCACGTAACCGCATCCCGGAATAACTTTTCTTTATAGGCCCGCCAATCCGGCGGGCCTTGCTCTCTCCCCCCCATGCCTACTGTACTATTTCCTTCTTCCATGATAAAAATTGGCTAGGGATTGTATCCCTAAGGAGGCCGATATGAAAGCGCATTCTAAGAACCCGGGCATGCTGGACCTTATTACCGATTGGCAGGCAATAGAAACAGATGCAATGAGCTATGTGGACGAGCAAACCGGTAAACCAGAAAATCAGAACACACTCACTAAAACATTCCTGAGGATACTAAAGCTGGAAGCTGAAAAGCGCTGCCTCATACAACAGGCCATAGTGGAGAGCAAACAGATGGAGGCTCCCCATCTGAGCCCGGACGAACTGGCCACCTTGTCGGCCCACCTGAACCGGCAGGTGGAACGCGAAGAGGAGATCCTTCCCATTGGCGAAACCGTGCTGGATGGCGAAGCGAAACTTCTGGTGCCGCGTTATCTTCTTTTCTATCTCCTTTCAGAGATAAGGAAAGAAAACAGCCTCTTAAAGGATTTCGATGATGAACTCAAAACCGCTTCCATCCCCACCTCGGCAACTTCACGGATTTACGCCGAAGCGGACAGGGAGGCCTTCAGAAAAAAATAAAAGCTGTTTATAAGGTCCGCTTAAGTATGAAATCCACGCGCATTTCAAGCCCCAGGGTAGCGCGCGGGATTTGCAGGCATGGTATTTCCAGACGCTCGTCAGCGCACAATCCAAGCACCAGTGAATTAAGGTGCTCAAGGTAAGCGGTGTTGAGCGCGGCCTTGCCCTCCGCTTTTACAAGAGGGATGCCAGGCTGTATTACTACGATGAGTTTGAAAAACCTGTTTGCTGCCTTGAAGCACCTCTGAATATATCCGGAGAAGCCCTGTTCATCAATCCGGGTTGTCCCCTGGATGTCCGCCATTGTGTATGCGATCATGTCCAGCGGGGTCCTGTCGGTGATAAATCCGCCGATGCCCGCCTTAATCCATTCCTCAATGGCTGCATCCAGCACAAGATTCTGGATTGAAAGCCTTGTTTCGGCATCCATTGGCGCGGCCGGATCCAGGCCGGCCCTTTTAAAAACGCCGGATGTATTCGTTTTTATGAAAGGCAAGCCGGTTTTTTCTGCAAGCAATCCGGCAAGTGTGGTCTTGCCGCTCCGATGACTTCCGCAAAGCCCGATGGCTTTCAGGGCATTATTGCTGTCCAATAAATCTCCGCAGGCTGGACAGAAGCTCGAAAACCTTTTCCGCTTCAGCTTCGGACAGAGAGCCTGTGCCGCACGCTGGGGTCAGCAATATCCGTGCCTTTATCAGATCTTCCGGCAAGAAGCGGGCCAATCCCTCAATCCTCCGGGCAAAGACGTCCTTGATGGATTGGGCGTTCTCGCTGTTTATAGCCTCGGTTGTCGGCACAATCCCAAGCGCCAGGTAACCTCCTTTTTCAAGGAATTCTTTAGTTTCGGCAGGATACATCGCAATTGTCTCGCCATAATCGTAGGCGTCGAAATTAAGTATGTCCGCCCCGGATTCCATCAGGAAAGGCCATTCCGCCCGTCCGCAACAGTGAATTCCGGCCAGCCCTCCGCATTCCTTTATGGCCTGCACTGTTTCGCTTAGCAGCCTGAGCGCTTCAGCGCGGTCCACGGCTATATAGGTTGTGGATCCGAGAGCGGAGGCAAGAGGCTCGTCAATGAATATAATTACAGATCGGCCAGCCCCGGACTCTTCAGGCGAGACAAGCGCGCCCAACTGGTCCACCTGCCATCTGGCTTTTGCCTTAAGGCCCATCAGGTAAACCTCCCTCATCTCCTCGTCGTAATACACAGGCCTGCCGTTTGCATCGTTAAGCCCAAGTGTAAACGTGAGCGGCCCGGTTATGTGGCCCTTCAATAAACTGAATTTCCTTTTTTTATCATTCCTTGCAATACGCAGGAAAGCGTGCAGCCCTTCCGCAAAATTTTCCGATATGGCAATCCGGGTGTTTTCATTGCAGGACTCATAAAACCTTTCGAGCTCGTCGCCGCCAGTTCTGCTTACCCATATGCTTTTTTTCTCCTCGTTGATCCTGATAAACGGGAGCCCTTCGGTGTATTGAGGGATCATCTGCTCGCGGAATGATAGCCTGGGCAGCTGCGGCCAGAAAGGTATGTCGAAGCTGGACAGCACACGCTCCACGGCGGCTTGAGGGTCTGTGTGCGGAAGGCTTCCTATTCCTGTAGTGGAGAATGGTTTTAGCATATTAAAATTTTAAACTTATTGGGGTAAGTGTTTCAATCTCATTGCAGCAGGGATGCAATAAGGGCGGCAGGCACGGCAAGCGACAACCCGGTTATTATCCATCCGCTTATATTGGAAATGCGTGAATTCGTATATTGCCCCATTATTTTTTTATTGTTGGCAATAAGCATAATAAAAACCATAAGAAATGGCGAGATGAATCCGTTAAGCACGGCCGCGAAGTAAAGCATCCGGAAGGGCTTTATGTGGGTAAGGTTAATTAATAAGCCCAGGGCCATTGCAGTGGCGATTACTCCGTAAAAGCCACGTGCCTGGGGAAGCGTTTTGCTTAAGCCGGCCCGCCAGCCGAACGCCTCGGAAAGGGCATATGCAGCCGATCCGGCCATCACGGGTATCACAAGCAGCCCGGCACCGATTATTCCCGCCGCAAATACCAATGAGGCGAATTCCCCCGCAAGCGGGGCAAGCGCGCGCGCGGCCTGATCTGCGGTCTCGATTGTGCGCACCCCGTGCTTGCCGATTGTTGATGCGGTGGTAACGATAATAAAGAACATGATAAAACCCGAATAGACCAGGCCGGCCGCGGTAGTAAGCTTCATGCCTCTAATATACCTGCCGGTTTCCGGCGCGCCATTGCCGCGCATATTTTGCGCTGTCTCTTCTTCGGCCTCATGGCTTGGCTGCCATGCGTACATGTAAGGAGACGCCCTGGCGCCGATTATGGCTGCAATGTTTAAAAGAAATTCCCTGTTAAAGGATATGTGGGGGATAACTGTGCAGCGGACTGCGCCGGCCCAGTCCTGTTTTATAACAAGGGCGGTAAGAAAATATGCCAGCAGGGAGAACGCGAGATACATCAGAAATCTGGAATACGTCCTGTAAGTGAGGAAAATCTCAAGTACAAGAATCAAGACGCCGGTAATTATCAGCAGTATCCAAAGCGGAATATTGATTAGCAGCCGCGCTGATGCGGCCATGGCGCCAAGGTCCGCTCCTATAAAAGCCGTATTTGCCAGCGCAAGCAAAAATATG
>JAJYLE010000037.1 GCA_021788025.1 Nitrospirota bacterium | reverse complement strand
CGAGTAATTCCGCAAGGCTGGTAAAAGGTGAGACGCGGCCCTAACCGGAGGCGAACACCGCCCGCTAAAAAAGAAAAAACCAAGATGAGAGCTTAAAGGCATGTCGGCGAACGCCGCAAATAAACAGCAAGGGCCGCTTCACCCCTACCCACAGGAAACCCGGTAAAGCCATCGAATTTAAGTACATAGCACCCGGCAAAAAAGAAAAGCCCGGTCTGGTTTAGATAAATTTTTGACTTTTTATCTGCCTCTGCGCCATCCTGCCCACTCCGGTATGCCTGCGCTGTTTCTTAGCACAAGCGTGCCGCCGTCCTTTTTTATCTGCTGCGCGATGATCGCGGGCTTTCCATCAAACGTAATTTTTGAGCCCGTAACGTCCACCTTGTCTCCCTTTTTAAACTTTACATCCTGCCTGTCAATGTACCAGTCCGGCCCAAGGTGCACCGGGACAACTCCCTTTTCCGTTTTGACCATAAGATGTATCCCGGAATACATCCCTCTCATCGGTTTGAATTTCTCCACGGATTCCACAACACCGGAAACCGTTTCAACGGTCTGCGGATTGTACATCCTCTGGTAAGCCGACCCCATACCCCATCCGCCGCTGCCCATTCCGCCCCTCCAGGCAGCCTGCGCCACGGTTGCTGCGACAAGCACTAAAATGACAGCCATCAACCCTGAAATCCTGTTTTTACCCATGGTATTCTCCTTTTGACCGGCTTTCAGTTAGCAAGAGGAAGGCAGTTTTTTACGTGCTCAACCCGTATATGCAGATTTTTGCACTTCCACGGAAAAAGTCAAAGGGAAGTTACAGGACAGGCCTTACGTCAGACCACTACGTCCAGAACAAGTTTCCTGGCAGGCAGGTCGCGCTCCGTTATCTCAATCCCGGAAAGATAGACCTCGCCGGCCTCCTTGAGCCGGGAGGTATCATTGGTATGGAGCGTGGCAAGCAGCTCCCCTTTGGCTACCTTATCACCGGGTTTCTTGTTTATCAGGATACCGGCCGACAGGTCAATCTCATCCTCCATCCTGTCCCGTCCGCCGCCAAGGAGCGCCGCGGCATGGCCAACAGCAAAGGCGTCCAGTTTTTTTATATATCCTTCCCACGGGGATTCTATCGTTTTGATTTCCTTTGCCGCGGGCAGCATGGACAGCTTGAACACGGACTCGGGATCTCCACCCTGGGCATCCACGAACTCCGCGAACTTCTTGAATGCGTCGGCGTGCTCAAGGTAATCGAATACCTCGTTTTTATAACCTGCCACAACGGGACCGGCCATTGTCCTCACCGGCACCTCCTCGCTGACAGAATCGGCCAGGTGCAGCGCCCAGGCGGCAAGCACAAGCGTGACCTCCATCAGGTCCGGCGCGGCCTTGCCTTTAAGGGCGGATACGCATTCCTTTACCTCCAGGCTGTTGCCCACGGCGCGCCCGAGCGGCGCGTCCATATCGGTTATAACGGCCGCGGTCTTTACACCCGCGGAGTTGCCGATGTCCACCATAAGCCGGGCAAGTTTTCTGGCGCCCTGGATGTCCTTTATCAGCGCGCCGGAGCCGGTCTTCACGTCCAGAAGAAGGGCGTCAAGAGATTCGGCGAGTTTTTTCGACATGATGCTTGCCGCTATAAGAGGGATGGACTCCACAGTTGCAGTGGCGTCCCGCAGGGCGTATATCTTTTTGTCCGCGGGGGCTATCGCGCCGTTTTGCCGGCTGATCGAGCAACCCACTGTCTTAAGCCGTTCCCGTATATCTTCCGGGCTGGCCTCCGTGCTGAAGCCGGGAATGGAGGCAAGCTTGTCTATGGTGCCGCCGGTATGGCCCAGCCCGCGCCCGGCTATCATGGGCACCTTAAGCCCCATAGCCGCCATGAGAGGGGCCAGGATGATGCTGGTTTTATCGCCCACGCCGCCGGTGGAGTGCTTGTCTATTTTAATGCCGGTGATGCCGCTCAAGTCCAGCCTGGCGCCGGAGTTGAGCATGGCCTGGGTAAGGGCCATGGTTTCATCATCGCGCATGCCATTGTTATAAACGGCCATCAAAAAGGAAGCCATCTGGTAATCGGGCACCGCGCCTGCGCTGTATCCCCGTATTAAAGACGATATCTCTTCAGGCGCAAGGCAGCCGCCGTCCCGCTTCTTCCTTATGATGTCCACGGCGCGCATTATTTAAACCGGGCCTCTATCTCTCTGGCGCCGGCCTCCGTCTGCATCACCCTGATAGGCGCCCTGTCTGCCAATGCCTTCTGTGATTTCCAGAGCCATTCCCGCGCCTTGCCGCGGCTGCCAAGGGAAGACGCGGCAATAGCAAAAAGCCTGGCAACACGGAAGAACCTGTCGCCTTCGTGAACGGAGAGCTTTTCGCGCGCGTCCCGCTTCCTCTGGAATGTCCTGAGGCTTATGCCAAGGCAATCGGCCACCTGGCTGTCCGTAAGGTCCAGGGCCTCTTTAAGGGATTGAAGCTTCATGGACGGAATGCCTTTCCGTATAATGGCGTCGAAGGCCAGCATCCCCTTGGCTTTCTGTTTTTTCAAATCGGAGTCTTTCAGCCCCATTGTCTCCAAAAGCACTTTATTGATGGAAGCGGCGCTCATTGCATCTCCTTTCTTGACCCTGCTGCGTTTATGCCACATGGCGCACTGCCTGCGCAGCTCTTATAATAATGCCAAATGACGCTTCAAGGCAAGATCATTGCAAGGCGCTTATCATTTTCTTTAGCACCCCGCCAAGCCTCTTTATCCCGGTGTGGACGGTGTCTTCGTCCACGCAGGAGTAATTCAGCCGCATCGTATTTACATCCTTTTTGTTTACGTAAAACGGGTCGCCCGGCACAAACGCCACCTTTTGCCCGATTGACTGTTTAAAGACGTCCATCGCCGGCAAGCCTTCCGGCAGTGTGACCCAAAGGAACATCCCGCCCTCAGGCCTTGTGTAACGCACCTCCGCCGGAAAATGCGCCTCCATGGCGGCAATCATCGCGTCACGCTGCCTGCCGTAGGCGGCCCTTATCTTTTCAATGTGGGAATCGATGCCGTTGTCCTTAAGGTACTGGTATATTATCCTCTGGCCAATGTAGTTTGTATGGAGGTCCGAGGCCTGCTTTGCGATCACCAGTTTTTCCATGACCTCGCCTGCGGCAACAAGCCAGCCGATACGGAACGACGGCGCCACGATCTTGGAGAATGAACCCAGAAGCACCGTATTGCCCGGTATCAGCTTGTAGAAGGAAGATTTTGCCTCGCCACGGAACCGGAGTTCGCCGTAAGGATCGTCCTCGACCAGCATGGTGTCCCTGCCTTCCAGAAGCGTGGCCGCCTGCCGCCGGTTTTCTTCGCAGTAGCTTATGCCGGAGGGGTTCTGGAAATCCGGCACGGCGTAATACAATTTCACTGGATAATCGGAGAGGGCCTGTTTAAGCCTTTCAAGGTCGATGCCGTCCATGTCAACCCTGGCGGGGTGGAACAATGATTTATATACGGAAAAGGCCTGGATTGCGCCAAGGTATCCAGGCTCCTCGATAATAACGCCGTCCCCCTCGTCAAGAAACGTCTTGCCAAGCAGGTCCAGCCCCTGTTGAGAGCCTGACGTAATCAGCACATTTTCAGGGGTAATGCCAATGCCCTTTACGGATTTGTACCTGTGGGCAATCCATTCCCGCAATTCCCAATATCCCTCTGAGGTGCTGTATTGCAGTATGTCCTTGCCGCTTCTGGCAAAGAGCTTGCTGGCCGCGGCGCCCAGCTCCTTTACCGGGAAAAGGTCGCGGTTAGGCATCCCTCCGGCAAACGAGATTATGGATTTATCGGCGGTAAGTTTCAGTATGTCACGGATAAAAGACCTGGGGACGTCGGATATCCGGTCCGAAAAGATATTTCCACTGGGCTCTTTTTTCATGTTCAACCGGCCTGTCCCCTTCCCGCAGCCCACGGCTTTTTATGGATCATGCCATCTCCTTCTGTAATGCATTGAGCCCGTCTTTCTAATCATAACTCCAGCGCACCGCCGATGTCCTCAATCAGGTCCTCATAGTGCTCTATTCCCACGGACAATCTGAGGAGAGAATCGGAGATGCCCAGCCGCTGCCTGTCTGCAACCGGAACGCCCGCGTGCGAGGTGGCCGCGGGCGGGCATATGGTGGATTCCACGCCGCCCAGACTAACCGCCGGTTTTATAATGCGCAGGTTCCTTGTAAACCGCCCGGCATCAATGCCAGGCTCAAATGAAACCATTGCGCCAAAGCCCTCCATCTGGGATTTGGCCATTTCGTGATGCGGCGAACTGGCAAGCCCCGGATAGTATACCCTCCTGACTTTCGGGTGATTTTCCAGGAATTGAGCTATCCGCAGCGCGTTTTCAGACTGGCGTTCAACTCTCAGAGCAAGCGTTTTAAGGCTTCTTTCAATAAGATGGCACGTCAGCGCGTTCACGCTGCCGCCCAGGTGCCTTGCTTCAGAGCGTATGCGCTGAGCGTTTTCCTTCCCGGCAACCGCAACGCCGCAGCACAGGTCACTATGCCCTCCAAAATACTTTGTGCCGCTGTGCACAACCACATCCACGCCCAGCTTCAGGGGATTCTGGTTTACGGGGGTGGCAAATGTGTTGTCTATTATGGTTACCGCGTTTTTGCTGCGGGCGCAGTCCGCCACCTTGCGTATGTCTATCACGCTTAAAAGCGGATTTGTAGGGGACTCTATTACCACAACCTTTGTGTTTTCGTTTTCGCCTATTGCCGCACAGATGGCCCCTGCATCGGTTGCCGCAAACGTATAACCGATGCCCAGTCTTTTAAACTGCTCCGTGGCAAAGGAATGGGTGCCGCCGTAAAGCTCGTCCATCAAAACCACGTGATCGCCCTGCTGCGCGAAGGCAAGTATTGCCGTGCTTATGGCGGCCATCCCGGAACTGAAGAGCACGCCGTCCCCGCCCTCTCCAGCGCCCTCCAGCGCGCATACTTTTTCCACAACGGCCTTCTGATTGGGCGTATTGTAAGCCCTTGGATAGGGGACGTCCTGCCTGTCCACATAGTTAAACGCCGTTGACGGGAAGACGGGCGAGTTTACCCCTCCGGACATTATGTCGTCTATCGTGCCGCTGTGAACGCATTTTGTCTCTTTTCTCATTATTTACTCCTTTTCACCCGCGTTGTATTTTGCCGGATTCAAAATCAGCAGCTTGTCAGCGCCCTTGAAGAATTCAAACCGCGTCGCCCTGATCTCCGCCCGCATGCCATCCCGCCTGGCCATATCCAGCACCTGTTGCATATGCGGGTATGGTTTGGCGTTTAGCCCAAGAAGCGGATATACCCTCACCTCGTTCCGGCACACCCTGGCCATCTCCTTCAGGCTTCCGGCGTGAAACATCGGGCTGAACCTGTCTCCATAGAGAAACAGGAAGTGGCTTGAAAGCACAAGCTCAAAGGACCTGTCTTTAAAAGGCAGGCGCGGCAGCGCCGCGCAGATGTAACGGCCGCTTGTCCTGCCGGCGGGATAATCGGCCATGAACAGTTCGAATGCCCCGGCCCTGTGCCCCATATGCCTTTTCCTGTCCCCGTAATAGCCCCAGTTGAAAAGATGTGCCGTCTCCTCCATTTTCTGTTCGATAATGGCAAGGGCCTGCCTGCCCATTGCCTCCAGTTTAGCAGCAGGCAAATCATATAATATATCGCAGGCCGTAACATCAAAGCCTTTCTTTTTTGCCTCGGCAGTAAAAGAGGACGCCCCTGCCGGGCAGTCCAGCACAGGGCCGTTTAAAAGGGCCTGTTCGTTAAGGCCGAATATGTCCATATATTCGCTGTATGTGCGCCCAATGAAAGCCACTTCCTTTAAATCCATGCGGCTGGTTGTGTTCACTTTCAGGCAAATGCTCCTTCCCGTTTTTCGGCAAATGCAAAGAGCCTCCTGAAATCAAGCTCTATCCCATTTGCGGTCCTGTTGTTTTCAAACTCCATGGCAAAGGCGTACTTGAACCTTGCCTGCTCCGCCTCCGGCAGCATGGCCAGATACGGCCTGAGCCCCGCCGAACTCCACCAGTCCAGGACCTCCTTTATCGAGGCGAACGCCAGCCTGTAATCCTTGTAATAAACATTTACAGCCGAAAACCCGGCTTTCAGCAACAGCGCCTCATATTCCCTGGCCGCAGGAAAATACCAGGGCCTCTCGAAATCCCTGAAAAACCTCTCGAAGCCGTTTGCCCTGATAGCGCGGCCCGCGTATTCGAAAAACTCGCGGCAGAAATCCATCGCCGGCATCTGAAAGGCTATCCTGCCATTTGGCCTTAATGCCTTAAAAGTTCTTCCGATTATTTCCTTTTGGCCTTCCGGTCCCTTTATCCATTGCAGGGCCGAGTTGGAGAATGCCAGATCGAACTGCCCGTTAAAATCCATCTCCTGCGCCAAGCCCTTTACATAACTTACGTTGCCGCTTGCTGCGGACGCCTCCGCCGCCTTCCGCAGCATGTCTTCGGACGGGTCCAGCCCCGTCACGCTCCCCGCCGGGGCAAACCGCGCCAGTTCCAGCGTAAGTTTGCCTGTGCCGCAGCCTATATCCAGTATCGAATCGGCGATCTTTACACATGCAAGCTTTATCAAATCCCTGCCCGCCTCAACCTGCGGCGCCTTTACGGCATCATACATCTGCGGGTCCCATCTCATAAGCACGCCTCCTTTTTTGCAAATAAAAAAGGCCGCGGGGTTTTATTCCGCGGCCTTTGGTTTTTCCTGTATGCCTGATGCTTTTTTGCCTAAACAGGTCCCTCCGGCCGCGGCCCCCTGCGGAGCCATGCGCCAACGAGTTTACCGGCTACAAGCATCAGTCCTTTGCCAAACATTGTTCCCAATGTAGCAGGCCCGTATGGTTTTGTCAATACTTTTTTTTGCGGCGGCAACGTTCAAGCGCGCAAATTTGCTACAATAAGCTGATGCTTCGATTTACCCTGGCGCAGACCGAGTACAAACCAAACCGGAAAGAAGGCGTAAGATGAGGGCAAGGGCACAGCTGCCTTTTTTCGCGGCCGTATCGGCCGGGATAATGCTGGTTTACATGTTCTTTCAGCTTGCCATTCCGGCCAGCCCCGGCAAGGGGCCGGAAGAGGTATACATAAAACAGGGGCTTACTTTCAGGCAGACGGCAAGGCTGCTTGCCGGCAAGGGATATATAAGGGACTGGCGGCTTTTCTCGATTATGGGAAGGCTGATTGGCGCGGACAGAAGGGTGAGGCCCGGCTATTACGCGCTTAACGGAGGATTAAGCCCCTGGTCAATATTAGATATGCTCCGGGGCGGACAGCTTGTGCAGGAAGAGATCACTATCGTCCCCGGCGAAAACCTGTCCGACATAAGACAAAAAATGATTGTACGCGGCATCATGAACGGCGCCGATTTCGACCGGCTGACCACCGACGGGAATTTTCTGCAATCACTCAAGGTGGACGCCCCTTCGTTGGAAGGGTATCTTTACCCGGACACTTACTGGTTCCCGAAAGGCACCTCGCCGCAACAGGTGCTTACCACCATGGTGCAGAGGCTTTCGGAGGTATATACAAGCGCCATGGCAGCAAGGGCGGGTGAACTTGGGCTTGATACAAAGAGCGTGCTTACGCTTGCCTCCATGATACAGAAGGAAGCGATGGAGGATAAGGAGAGACCGCTCATATCCGCGGTTTTTTACAACAGGATGAAGATAGGGATGCCGCTTCAGTCCGACCCCACAGCCGTTTACGGGCTGAGGACGGACAAAGTGACCAAGGCCGACCTGCTGAGAAACAGCAGCTATAACACTTATCTGATCAAAGGTCTGCCGCCGGGGCCTATCTGCTGCCCGGGCTTAAGCTCAATAAATGCCGCGCTGTACCCGGCCAAGGTAAATTACCTGTATTTTGTGGCCAACTACGACGGCACACATACTTTTTCCTCAAATTACGACAACCATCTGAAGGCCGTGGAGAATTCGCGCGTGCTGGAGCAGATGGCCGAGTCCAGCATTGCAAATGCAAATTCCGGGACACCGGCATCGAGGCCTGATAAATGAAAAAAAGGAAGCAGACCAGGCTGATTCACGTTGGGCAAGTGCCTGTTGGCGGGGGCAATCCGGTCTCCGTTCAGTCAATGACAAAAACAGATACGCACGATATCAAGGCCACGTCCGCCCAGATACGCGCCCTTCACAAGGCTGGCTGCCAGATAATACGGATAGCCGTGCCGGACATGGACGCGGCCATGGCGCTGGGGCCTATAACAAAATCATCCCCAATTCCTGTTATAGCAGACATTCACTTCGACTGGAGGCTGGCGCTGGAGGCCCACAGGCAGGGAGTGGACGGGCTGAGGATAAACCCGGGCAACATCGGTGCAAGCTGGAAGATAAAGGAACTTGTGGATGCCCTCAAGGACAGGCCCGTGCCTGTAAGGGTGGGCGTAAACGCGGGATCTCTGGACAAGAAAGTGCTGGCCAAATTCGGCGGGCCGCACCCTGAGGCCCTGGTTGAAAGCGCGCTCAACCAGATAGAGATGCTGGAGCGGCTTGGCTTCGGCCTTATAAAGGTGTCCATCAAGGCGTCTTCCGTGCCGATGACGGTGGAGGCTTACCGCTCATTTTCCAAAAAGGCGCCCTATCCGCTTCATATAGGCATATCGGAGGCTGGCCCCGCCCCGGCAGGCATCGTCAAGAGCGCGGCAGGGCTTGGGATACTGCTTTCCGAAGGCATCGGGGACACGATGAGGGTGTCTCTTACAGGGCCGCCCTGTGACGAGGTAAGGACGGCCAAACAGATATTGCAAAGCCTTGAGCTGGCCTCGGGCCCGGAGATAATCTCCTGCCCCACATGCGGCAGGACCTCCATAGCCATCCGCAAGCTGGCCAGGGAGGCGGAAAAAAGGCTGGCAAAATCCGGCAAGAAATTGAAGGTGGCCGTTATGGGCTGCCCGGTAAACGGGCCGGGAGAGGCACGGGAGGCGGACCTTGGCATTGCCGGTTCCAAGGGGGCCGGGATACTTTTTAAAAAGGGCAAGGTACTGCGCACTGTTCCGGAGGACCGCCTGATAGATGAGCTGATGCTGGAGGTAGAGTCCTGGAAACCATAAGGCTGCCCCGGATGCTGCAGGACATAACGTCGCGCGAGAGGCGCCGCGGGCGCTCTGTTGGGCTTGTGCCCACGATGGGGGCCCTGCACGCCGGGCACATGTCCCTTATAAAAAGGGCCAGGGCAGAAAACGATATTGTAGTGGTAAGCATATTCGTAAACCCCGCCCAGTTTGCCGCCGGGGAGGATTTTAACAAATACCCGCGCGACCTGGCCTCTGACGCAGGGATGATACAGGATAAGGCGGACTACCTGTTTGCGCCCGAAGCCTGGGCGCTGTACCCCTCCGGGTACAACACATGGGTGTATGTGGAAGGACTTTCCGAAGGGAAACTCTGCGGCAGGTTCAGGCCGGGCCACTTCAAAGGTGTGGCCACAATAGTGCTGAAGCTGTTCAATATCATCCAGCCGGACAGGGCCTATTTCGGCCTGAAGGATTATCAGCAATCCGTAATCATAAGGAAGATGGCATCGGACCTGGACCTGTCCGTGGACATCGTCCTCTGCCCCACCATAAGGGAGCCAGACGGGCTTGCGATGAGTTCCAGGAACGCATATCTTGCTCCGGAAGAGCGGGAAGCGGCCCGCGCGCTTTACGAGGCGCTCCAGGCCGGCGCCGGGTTGGTAAGAAGCGGTGCCGGGCCGGAAAAAGCAAAAACAGAGATGCAGAAAATACTTTCTTCACGGCCACTTATAAGTGAAATCCAGTACGCCTCTGTTTATAATCCGGAGACCCTGGAGGAGCTTTCCGCCATAGAAAAAACACCGGTGCTTCTGGCCGGCGCGATTAGGATCGGGAACACGCGGCTTATAGACAATGTTCTTGTCAATGAACTAAAATAAAATCATGCTACAGAGGGTGATCATACAGATCCTGGACAATCCGGCCTACTGGTCCGGCGGGGCCGCGCCTTCCAGGCCGGTGGACAACGAGTCCATAGCCGCGGAACTGAGGAACGACCTTAATTACAATTACCCCTCGGTCACAAGCGTGGAGTATATAGACCTTTTTGAGGGCGACGAGGAGAGCTTCCCGGAGATAAGGGAGCTTCTGCACCAGGGGCTGATAACCGCGCCTATTGTGCTGATAAACGGAGTGCCCAAGATGCATGGGGGCATCCCATCTTACCTCATAAAGACCGAAGTGGAGAAGATAATCTCCTCCGGCCCGCTGCACTAGAAATTATTTCGTCGGGGAATTTTCTTTTTTAAGCCATTCCAGCTATAAAAACCCAGGGCATCTTATTTTAAGGATCGGGGTTTGTTTGACCTCAAACCAAAAGACCCTTTAAAATCAATTAGCGAGAGTGGCGGAACTGGCAGACGCGCTGGACTTAGGATCCAGTGGGGAAACCTGTAGGGGTTCAAATCCCCTCTCTCGCATCAGCTTGAAAAGGCGCATGTGTTAATATGCGCTAGCCTGGTTAAGGGTCTCCATTTCAGCCGTGTCCAGCTTTAGCCTGGCTGCCTCGATGAGCGAATTCAATTGCCCAAGACTGGTTGCGCTTGCAATGGGAGCAGTAACGCTTGGGCGCGCCATTATCCAGGCAATAGCTATGCTGGCCGGCGTTGAGTTCATTTTGGCAGCAACATCGTCCAACGCCTTAAGTATGCGGAACCCGCGCTGGTTCATATACCCGCTGGCCTTTACGCCCCTTGGGCTCTTGGAAAAGTCTTTTTCAGAGCGGTATTTGCCGGTTAGAAACCCGCTGGCCAGCGAATAATAGGTTATCACGCCCAGCCCGTGTTGCTTGCAGACAGGCTCCAGCGTGGTTTCGTATTCGCTCCGGTCGTACAGGTTATAAAGGGGCTGAAGGCACTGATAGCTGGGGAACTTATATTTCCTGCTTGCTTCCAGCGCCATGGAGAGCCTTTCGCCCGTGTAGTTTGATGCGCCTATCGCCCTTACTTTGCCCTGCTCTATCAACCGGTCATACGCCTGCAAGGTCTCTTCAATCGGCGTGAAAGCGTCATCGCCGTGAGATTGATAAAGATCTATGTAATCCGTACGGAGCCGCTTCAGGGATTCCTCCACCTCGCTCAGGATGTAGGATTTTGAAAGGCCCTTCCTGCCCTCGCCCATATCGAAGCCTACTTTTGTTGCGATCACCACCTGCTTGCGCTTGCCGCTTTTTTCCAGCCATTTACCTATGATGGCCTCTGACTCTCCGCCTTTATGGCCCGGGGCCCACCTTGAATAGACATCCGCCGTGTCTATGAGATTGCCGCCGGCAGCCACAAACGCATCCAGCAGCTTGAACGATGTGGCCTCATCGGCGGTCCAGCCAAATACGTTGCCGCCAAAGGCCAGCTTTGAAACTTTCAAACCGGAGTTGCCAAGAGCGCGCAGTTCCATACAAAAGGATTACCACAAAACACCGTACATTACAAAACACCTTTGAATACAGCGGGACTGGAATATAATTTAATCAAAAAGGAGCGCGATATGAGGGAGAAAGGATTTGTTGCAATCTTAATTGGGGTACTTGCGGCAAGTGCTTTTATTTTCCTTTCCTCCGGTTACGCATTGAAAGCCGGCACAGGCAAATCCGTCCGGCAGTACCATAATGGCCTGAAGAGGGACGGCGTTTATACGGACCCGTCACTGACAAAGGCGTCCGCAGCCGGCTTCCATATGGACCCGGCATTTAAAGCCCGCATCCCAGGGGCGGTGTATGCGCAGCTGCTTTATGTTGCGGGACCTGGCGGAAAAGGAGAGATCATTGCCGCCAGCGAGCAGGACGTTGTGGCCGCCTTCGATGCGGCCACGGGCCGGACGCTCTGGCAGAAAAAACTGGGCGATCCGGTCCCGCTCTCCCGTCTGCCATGCGGCGATATCGACCCTCTCGGCATAACCGGCACCCCCGTAATAAGCAAAAAAACAGGCACTATTTATCTGGATGCGATGGTCACGCCAGACGGAGGCAAAACCAAAAAGCATCTGGTGTTCGCGCTTTCGCTAAAGGACGGCCATGTGTTGCGCGGCTGGCCGGTGGATATATCGGCCAGGGCCAGATACGGAAACCTCCGGTTTAATTCCGGATACCAGAACCAGCGCGGCGCTCTTGCCCTTGTAAAAGGAACGGTGTACGTGCCGTACGGGGGGCATTTCGGCGACTGCGGCCCTTATCACGGATGGCTTGTTGGCATCCCGGTCTCCCATCCGGCTAATGTGAAGGCATGGGCAACAGGCGCACAGGGCGGCGGAAGCTGGGCGCCTGGGGGAGTTGCCTCGGACGGCTCCGATGTATTCATCTCAACCGGCAATACAAAGAACACGGCGAACGCCGCAAAGTGGGCCGGCGGGGAGGCGGTCATTCGTTTCCGTGGCGGCCCGGTCTTTAGCGGCTCTCCAAAAGATTTCTTCGCTCCTGAAAACTGGCGGCTGCTTGATGCAGGGGATACGGACCTTGGTGGGGAAGGCCCCGTTTTGGTGGATTTGCCTGGCTCAAGGCCTTCCAGGCTAATAATAGCGCTGGGCAAAGACGGCAAGATTTACCTGATAAATAGAGACAACATGGGCGGGATTGGAAGGCCGGTGGCCGTGGCAGGGGTTGCCAGAAACGCCCTCATCGGCAGCGCAGCGGCATACACCACGGACAAAGGCACATATGTGGCCTTTACCGGTAAGGGAATTCATTGTCCTGACGGGCAGTCCGGCGATATCATGGCGGTACGTCTTATGCCTGGCGCGCCTCCCTCGGTGCGCACGGCATGGTGCGGCCGGCAGAACGGCAGAGGGGCCCCGATGGTAACCATCACTAACGGGCATTCGGAGGCAATAGTATGGAGCGTAGGAGCGGAAGGCGGCAACCGCCTGCACGGCTTTGACGGCGACACCGGCAGGGTGGTTTACTCCGGCAAGGGAAGAGAAAATGTAATCGGCAAGGTAAGGCGGTTCCAGACGCCTGTCCTGGCGGGCGGCCGCATTTACATAGCGGCGGACGGGGTTATAAAAGCATTTACCAGATAAAAAGACTTATTGCACGGAACTTGCCGCGGACTGGCCGGTATTCAGCAAGTCTCCTTCGGGCAGATTCAGGCGGGGCCTCATGCTGAAATCCCTGAACTTGTGTTTAAGAATATTGTTGCGGTCCTGGGCAGTGAGATACTGAGTTTCGTTTATTGGCGGGGTAAAGGGCAGCAGAACCAGTTTGGTCCCTTGCATCACCCCCCTGGAGCTATGGACATACTCGAACAGAAAACCATGGCACACCTCGTGAATAAGATTGTCTTTATCCGTGCTCTTCATTACAATGTAGCGCCTGTAAGTGTCATCTATTACCCCGGCCCACACCGGAACCGGCATAACTAACATTGAAAAGACGAATTTCAGATCGTCCATGGCGTTGTAAGAGGTAAAGGCCACGGCTATATCGAAGCTGTTGCCCGGAAGCGTTTTAAGGGTGCGCCTGTAAAGCTGGTTTATCATTGCGGCCCTGCCGGAAGATTTAAACTGTATCTTCTGCCATGAGACCGGAACAAGCGCGATGCCCACCTGTTTTCTCAGGCTGTCCGAAGCAAGGGCAATAGTCCGCTTTATCTCTTTGTCAGGCTTGCTGCCATCAGTAAATACTGCCACTCTCAGATTCCTTACCGGCAGGTTCTGCGCCTGGAAAGCCTGGGAGCCTGTCATGCCTTTTATCGTGCCTATGGAACCGCAAGAGCAAAGCAGGCATAGGGCGGCGCAAAAGACAATTGCGCGTACGGGCCGTTTTATTCTCATATGAGTTGCACCCCCACCCTGAACAGGCCCTCTGTTATCTTTCTGCACCACTTCACGGTGCCTTTCCTTGCCCCGTCCCATAAGGCCCTGCCGTACACGTTCAATGCCGTGCCGTCCTCAAGACGCACATGGGTATAAAAGCAGATGCCGGCGTCGCTTAAATTCAGGGAGATGCCGCTCATGGTGAAATTCCTGGTTTCGCCCTGCTCCTGGATTGAATAGTTATAGGATATGGGCACCGTGACAAGATCTCTCTTACTGTCTCGCTTTTCCGTCAGCTGCTCGCCTTCGGCCATTTCTTCTCCTTGCAAACGCACGGGCACATCTTCGGCTCCGCAGAGCTCAAGGGCAAAAGACACCCCGGAAGTTTTTTAAAATTGGCTTTAAGTGAGGCTTACAACAAGAGGGTACAAGCAAATTCTATAAAAGACAGGCTAGTTGTCAATGTCAATCAATGCGCACAGGCCGGCCGGCAATCTTCAGTTATTGCCCTCTCTGTATAACTTGCCGCTTTTATCTTGTTCTGGTAAATTAAGGCCATGATTTTAGGGGTTCCAAAAGAGATCAAGAAAGACGAGTTCAGGGTGGCCATGGCGCCTGAAGGAGTGCGCGAGCTTGCGGCAAAAGGCCATCAGGTGCTGGTTGAGCAAGGCGCCGGAGATGGCAGCGGCTTCCCGGATGCCGGGTATTCAGAGGCGGGGGCCTCCGTTGTAAACAGGGCGGCTGTCTTTAACGGCGCGGACGTTATCATCAAGGTAAAAGAGCCGCTGAAGGAAGAGTTTGGATTATTCAGGCAGCGCCAGGCGCTCTTTACGTTCCTGCACCTGGCGCCGAACCCGGAGCTTATCGGCATGCTGCTGGAGAAAAACATTTCAGCCCTTGCATATGAAACCCTTGAGGCGGAAGGCGGGCTGCCGCTTCTGGCCCCGATGAGCGAGATAGCAGGCCGCATGGCCCCGCTGATGGGCATGTTCTACATGCAAAGAAGGTTCGGCGGGCGCGGGATATTCCCGCCGGGAGTGGCAGGCGTAAAGCCAGCGGTATGCGTAATAGCGGGCGCCGGGACCGCCGGCGCCAATGCAGCCAGGGTTGCCTCGGAAATTGGCATGGAAACGCTGGTGCTCAACAAGGGGATGGACAGGCTGAGAAAACTGGATGAGATGTTCATGGGCAAAGTGCGCACTGCCGCGATGACGGAAGGCAATCTTAAAGACGCTCTCAGGGATGCGGACCTTGCAATCTTCTGCGTACTGGTGCCGGGCGCCAGGACCCCGGTGCTTGTAAACAGGGATTTATTAAGGACAATGAAAAAAGGCGCCGTGGTGGTGGATATATCGATAGACCAGGGCGGCACGCTTGAAACCTCCAGGCCCACTACGCATGAAGACCCCGTATATGTAGCGGAGGGCGTTGTGCATTATTGCGTGGCCAATATGCCGGGCGCGTATCCGCGCACATCCACCATAGCGCTGTCCGACACAACCCTGCCCTATATCATTATGCTTGCCGACAACGGTGTGGAAGCGGCCGTGGGCAACTCCACCCCTTTGCGGACGGCCCTGAACATATACCGGGGACGGGTGGTGCATCCGGCGCTTGCCCATTCTCTGGGGACGGCGCCTGCCAGCATAGACGAGTTAATGTCCTCAAAGCCGGCCAGCTGATTATTTCAGAGGCGCAAGAGAGTCGGCCGGCACCCAGTAAAGGCCCTTCCGTCCGGGTAGTTCTATCTCGATCATCTTCAGTTTGACTGATCTTTCGATCACCTGTATTGCAGTCTTGCCGTCCAACCTTACAGCACGCCCGTCTTTAATAAAAGCCGCAAGCCGTTTCTCATCGCCGTCTTTTTCATACCCCGTGGCCAGTGTCAGATTTTCGGGAGTAGAGCCTGCCAGGAACCCCTTCCTGGTGATATAAGCGCTGCTGCATCCTCAGGCCGGGGCGCTGCGCTGAAGGGCAGGCAGAAGCAGCGATAGCATCAAAACCAGAAAAAAAATTGAAAATTGTCTTTTCATCATTTTTGTCCTACTGCATCGAAAGCCAGTCTTTGGCATCTTCTATTGAATCGAAAGTGGCAATCTGCCTGCCCGTAAATGCGGCAACCGCCTTGAAGACCACTTCCTTCAGTCCGCTTATGCCAACCACAGCGGCCGCTTTCACGTAAGGCTTGTTCTGGCTGACAAACTCCTTTATTGCCGCAATGGCTTCCTTGTTGAAGTGAATGCCTCTTACATCCGTAAGAGTAAGAAGAGACGCGGGCGGCTGTGATGAGATTACAGGCTTTGCCTTCCGGATCATATCCATAACAACATCCGGCCCGCCGTTCTTGCAGTCCAGGAGTAATATCCGCTTGCCCCTGTGCTCAATAAAACCGGCCAGTTCCCCTCCGCTCATTCGAATATCCCCCTTATTCCCCAGCCCAGTTTGCCCTCAACCAGTTTCTTGTAGAACTTGCGGGGCAGAAAGGCGTTTTTGTGCATCTCGTCATCATACAGCTTCGTTTCTATGCTGAACGGCTGCCGCACCTCTCTTGGGTCCAAAGAGACGGAGCCTATGGAAAAGCTCCACCAATACCCCGGATATGTGGCTATAGCGGCGGTATAAAGATCGACCACCGGGAAGGCCCTTGAAAGTATGTTCTGCACTTTTACAACAGTGTCCCTGTGGAAGATTATGGACTCCGAATGGGTCACGAACATGCCGGTGTCTTTCAGGCAATTTCTTACCGCGGCAAAAAATTCCTTGGTATACAGCGTGCGGGCGAAACCTATAATGTCCGTGGAGTCCACTATTATCGCGTCTATGTCCTTGGCGGGCAGCATCTTTACGAACTCCGCCCCGTCCATGCACTTGATCTCCACCCGCGGGTCCTTGTTGCCGGAGGCCACCTGCGGGAAAAATTTTTCGCTTACCTTTATGACCTCTTCGTCTATCTCGATGAACCAGACCTTCTCTATGCTCTTGTGTTTAAGGGCCTCCCTTACAACCCCGCCGTCGCCTCCGCCTATCACCACAACCTTTTTCGGGTTTGGCTGGGCATGCAGCACCACGTGGGCAAGCATCTCATGGTAGAAGAACTCGTCGGCCTCGGTAAGCTGAACAACGTTATCCAGCAGCAGCATCTTTCCGAAATCCGAGTTTTCAACCACCATGATGTCCTGGAAGCGGCTTTTGCCCTTGTACAATATATTTTCCACGTCGTACCCCGTCTGCATGGGCACGTAAGGCGCGTTCTCGTAAAATTTGATCATCTCAGGTTTTTCCCCTCTTTAAACAAGCAGCGTATCGGGCATCGAGAACCCGTTAAACTCCGATGCGTAAGAAAGTGTATAGGCCCCGCAGGAAAGTAAAAGGATGATGTCCCCCACGGAAGGCTCCGGCAGCTCCACATTCTGGTCTATCACGTCCATGCTGTCACAGCTTGGCCCGGCAATTGTCCAATGCTTCCTGGGCACCCCGGCCTTCCTGTTGTCCTCAACTATATAGCTGTATTTGATCCCGCCGATGCTCTCCATAAGCCCGTTGAAAACGCCCACGTCTATATGGAGCCAGTCCTCATCGGCCCTCTTGGATTTCCCTATCACGGAAGTTACGTACATCCCGGCATCGCCCACTACCGCCCTGCCCGGCTCTATGAATATCTCCGGGCCGTCCTGGCCAGGCGGGAAATTCTCCTTGATAAGCTTGTCTATGTTCTTCTCTATTTCCTCGATGCCAACCACGCTTTTTGTATAGCTTACGGGGTATCCGCCGCCTATGTCGATCATGCGGAACTTCAATCCTTTCCTGGCGCAGATGTCCCAAAGTATGCGGGCCTTGTAGATGGCGTTGTCCCAGTTATACACATTTGTGCATTGGGAGCCTACATGGAAGGTGATGCCGCACGGATCCAGCCCCTTCTGCCTGGCATAGGTAACAAGGTCGACCGCTTCCTCCACCTCCACACCGAATTTCTTGCTCAATGGCCATTCACTGCCTTCGTTTGGCACGGACAGCCTGACGTAAACGCTGGCCCCCGGCACAAAATGGGCTATCTTATCCACCTCTTCCATGGAATCAAATGCGTAATACTGCACGCCGTATTTGGCGGCGGCCTTCAGGAACTTGAACGTCTTTATCGGATTGCTGGTTATTATCCTGTCCGGCTTTACACCCGCTTTTGCGCAGAGGGCCAGTTCGCCGTCGGAGGCAATCTCGAAACCCGCGCCCAGTTTGGCAAGCAGTTTTATCACCAGGGGCGATGGGTTGGCCTTTACGGCATAAAACACCCTGGAGTTGGCAATATTGGAGCCTATTACCTCCATCTTCTTTTCTATATGCTCTTTGTCCAGAAGCAGCGCCGGGGTCTGGAGTTTGGGCTTGTCTATCGCGGTAAGGAATTTAAGCAGCGTGGTCTTGGAAATTAGCTTCCGGTGATGCGGCTCTATCCTGAATATCTTTGTAGAAGGCTTAGACGGCTTTGCCAAATAATCATTCCTCCCTAAACAGTAATGAATCCGATTAAACTTCGATTATAAAATGCTGACGGCCCTTTTATCAAACACAATAACCGGTTGCAATAGCCCAAAGCGGCCATCTGCGGAGCTCCGTTTCTGATTTCATGGCGCGGCAGAGCGGCAGTTTTTTAAATGTGAAAGGCTGCCGGCGCGCTATCCTCCAGCCCCTTTTTTTTATATGTTCCATGAATTTCTGGATTTCCTTTTATTTCCGGCAACTTAGGGCTAAATTTTTGTTCCTCCTGTTCCATCTGTTTCTTTTTTTGGCCCCCTTCCATTTTCAACAAAGCATAACGAGCACTCCCGCCCTGAGTGCCACTGGCCATCATAACCCGGCGCGCCATGACATGGTCAAGAGGCGCGGTGTCATGTTTTTGGGAGGCGGGGGCCAATCCGCTGGCGTTTGTTTCGCTTGAAAACAAACGGAAAAGGAGATGCCTAAACTTCTAATTCCGGGGTGCTTCGGTAACAGGCTTGGCATCGGGAATTGCTGATGCTGGCAGTTCAGGCTTTCGCGTCAGGGTACGCCTGCGGAATGGGCTCCAGAGCAGCTTAAGGATGTCTGCCGTTTTCATGTGCCGTCCGAACTTGCGCAGCAGCTTGAAAGTCTGGACCGGACGCAGGAAGAGCCTATGGGCAAAAAGCATAAGGTACCCTTTACGGCGGATCCGGTTCACCACCTCATTCGGAAGGACCATCGGGTCAATGTCTGCGCACTTAAAAAACTTGTGCCAGTCACGCGCGTCGTCGATTATCCCTCGCTCGACGTACTCCTTCCAAAGCGGCGTGCCGCGGTAGGCGCAAAGCCGGTTGAAGCCAAAAGTGTCCAGCTCAAGGCGGGCCGCGAAACGGAAGCTCTCTAAAATGTCCGCCTCTGTCTCTCC
>JAJYLE010000194.1 GCA_021788025.1 Nitrospirota bacterium | reverse complement strand
CGCCTTACCGCCAATGGCCGCCGCAAGCTGGACGAAGGCGCACTGCTCTCCGGGCTGCAACACAATCGCGTTATATTCATAGGCGAGGCGCACACGCAAAACAGCGACCATTCCGTGCAGCTGGAAGTGATAAAATACCTTGTTAAAAAAGGCTGCCGGCCGGTAATAGCCATGGAGATGTTTCCGGACGGCGACGGGGTTTTTCTAAACAGATGGGAGCAGGGAAGAATCAGCCAGCAGCAGTTCAGGCGGTTTTACGAAAATCATTGGGAGATCGGGTATTCGCATTACGCAAACATATTTGAGTACGCAAAAAAACACAGGCTCCCGCTTGTGGGCATTAACGCCGGAAAAGATTTTATTCAGGGGGTGGAACTGAACGGGCTTTCGGTCCTCCGGGCGGAAGATCTGCTCAGGATAAATTTTACCCCTTGCTCCAGCGATCCCGCATACAGGACCATGCTTATGGCCGGATTTACAATCCATCACGCCGTTTTTAACAACTTCTGCAACGCGCAGAGGCTTAGAGATTATATAATGGCATGGCATGTGGCGGAGCTTGCCGTAAAATACAGGGGGCCTGTAGTTGTTTTGCTTGGGGCCGCGCACGCCGTTAAGGGAGCGGTGCCGTTATTTATGGCCATGGATTTCAGCAAGGCCCCGCCATATGCGGTAATGGTGCCGGAGGAAATCAATTTTCTATTTGGAAAGGAACTGGACCACACAGTGGCCGATTACACTTGGTACTGACATGCAGAAAGAGAAAACCGATTTTCTGGTTATAGGCAGCGGCGTGGCCGGGTTGAGCGCCGCCATAGAGCTTTCAAAACACGGGAAGGTGCTGGTTATAACCAAGGACATTCCCACGGAGGGCAGCACCGAATATGCGCAGGGCGGGATAGCTGTTGCCCTGAGCGATGAAGACGAAGTGGGCATCCATTACGAGGACACCCTGCGGGCCGGAGACGGGCTTTGCAGGGAGCAGGCCGTAAAGACCCTGGTGGAGGAAGGCCCGGAACGGATTATGGAGCTTATCTCCTGGGGGGCCGAGTTCGACAAGGAAGGCGCAAAACTGGCCTTCGGGCTGGAGGCCGCCCATTCAAGAAAAAGAATACTCCACAGCAAGGGAGATTCCACCGGCAAGGAGCTTGAGAGGGTGCTGATTAATAAGGCAAGGAGCATCCCGAACATAAAGCGTTATCCCTTTACACTGGCTGTGGACCTGATAGTAGAAAACGGAGCATGCCTGGGGGCCGCTGTTTCCCGCGAAAGGACGCCCTCGATTATCCTGGCCAGGGCCACTGTGCTTGCAACCGGAGGCACCGGGCAGGTTTATGCGGTTACCACCAACCCGGAAGTTGCCACCGGCGACGGCATAGCCATAGCCTACCGCGCGGGAGCAATGCTGGAAGACATGGAGTTTGTGCAGTTCCATCCCACAAGCCTTTATCTGCCCTCGGCCCCTCATTTCCTGCTTACCGAGGCGCTCCGGGGCGAAGGGGGGCTACTGCTTGATTCATCCGGCGAAAGATTCATGAAGAGATACCACCGCGACATGGAGCTTGCGTCCAGGGACGTGGTGTCCAGGGCCATAATAACAGAGATGAACAGGACCGGCGCAAGCCACGTTTGGCTGGATTTAAGGCACATGGGAAGGGAGTTCATCAAGAAGCGCTTCCCAATGGTATATGCAACCTGCCAGCGATACGAGTTGGATATTGCCAAAGAACTTATCCCGGTATGCCCGGCCGCGCATTACATGATGGGCGGAGTGAAGACAGACATTTTCGGGCGCACCAGCATACAAAACCTCTTTGCCGCGGGAGAGGCCGCCTGCACCGGCGTGCACGGGGCAAACCGCCTGGCCAGCAACAGCCTGCTTGAGGGATTGGTGTTTGGCAAAAGGGCTGGCAGCGCAGCTGCCCTGGAGGCTGCCGGACAGCCTGATGTAGACGGTCTTCAACTTGGCCTTCTGCCTTATTCAATACCGGCCCATGATGAAATCAGGGGCGACTTGCGGCGGCTGATGGGGCGCAATGTTGGGATAATCAGGAGCCGCAATTCGCTGAAGGAGGCGGCGGAACAGCTGGAGAAATGGTCGTATATAGAAGACAAGGTGTTCGTCACACGGCGCGAACTGGAGCTGAAGAACATGATCCAGATAGCCTCGCTGATAACCAGGGCTGCGCTCTTGCGCAAAAACAGCGCCGGGGCCCATTACCGCTCCGACTTCCCAATGAAGACCACCAACTGGAAAAGCCACATCGGAATAACAAAAGAAAAAGGGCCGTTTATAGAAGAGTAATTGCCGGCGCATTTCAAAAAATTGACTCTTTTTGGGGCTTTATGATAATCTGAAACTGCTCCAAAACAAAGGGAATATCGGCTTTTTGGGGAGTCGTCTAATGGCAAGACGGCAGATTCTGGATCTGCTTATAAGGGTTCGATTCCTTTCTCCCCAGCCATCTTTCCCTTTTTTCGCTTATGGTCCCATCGTCTAGAGGCCTAGGACGTGGCCCTCTCAAGGCTAAAACACGGGTTCGAATCCCGTTGGGACCACCAATAAAATCAAGAAGTTAAGCCCCGCTTTGAACACTGGCACATACGGACTGTGCCCCTTTTTGTGCCCCCCATCGGAATATCAAGAACCGAAATGGCTTCCCTCAAGGGCAGTTAATGCCAGCAATTAATGCTGCTTAAGCGCCTGGGATTTCATATCGCCATGACCTCTTGTTCTGAAATACACATAAAGCACCAAGGCAATCGTCAGAATTATTAACAACAAGGCCGCCACGTGTTCTATTCTTACGATGCCAGTTCTTATAACTCTAAAACTGCTTCCGCCGACATATCCGATTCCAAGCCATATAATAATAGCCACAAAGGCGGAAATAGCATCAACTATTAGAAATTTTTGACGGGATATCCCTATTATGCCCGCCACAAGAAAGACACCACTTATTAAGCGGCCAGCAAGCAGCATGAAAGGTATCTCAAATTTATCGAATTTGCGTTCAAAGGTGGATATCTTTGCCGGCGACAGGATTTTTTTAAATCTCCTGCTGGAAAGGATGGATCGTCCATATTTTCTTCCTATATAAAAGGAAAGAAAATCTCCCGTCAAAACACCTAAATAGACCACAAAGAACATTATAAACGGCTCCACAATCTTTGCACCTATTAAAAAACCGCAGATTATAAGCGTGACGCCTTCGGGAAAAGGAAATCCCAGCCCTCCAAGGACTAGGATAATGAAGAACCCAAGGTACGGGAAATGCGCCGTAAGCGTTGTCAATCAGTATGCCCCTTTTGCAAAAATCCTTTTCTCCTTACGCAAAGCCATGTTATGCTGCTTCAAGCTAATCAGTTTACACTACCCTCCCACTAAGAGTCATTTTTTAATCTCTATACACGCGGCCTCCTATTTTATCAGTTTTCCGGAACCCTTCCTTTGCTTGCTGCTTAATAACATCAACTTCGTGCTCTATTTCCTTTGCATGTCTCTCATGCCTCTGCATCACCATTTTTTCCGCCTCTAACCAATCTTTTAATTCGGATCCGTTAGCCCTGTCTCTTCTTTCATAAAGTTCATATGCAACCCTCGCAATCTCATCATGTATACTCTTTTTTTTATTCATCGCATCCTCCTTCAAAAATATCTCCCGGTCGATATATCGATACCCAGATTCATTTGGACGATATATTAAAATTATATCAGGATTCGAAAGCACCAAATGGACAAGTCCGCTCTCACTGCCAAGCCGCCATAATATTATTTAATTCCTTGCAGTTCAATAGCTTAAATCAACTCACATCTTCTTGAAAATGATCTCCCTATCTTGAAATCATCTCAAAAGAG
>JAJYLE010000036.1 GCA_021788025.1 Nitrospirota bacterium | reverse complement strand
TGAAAAAATGACCAGGGTATTGGCCCATGCGCCAGGCCAGGAGGCCATAACGGAATTCGAGAATACGTTTGCAGGCCGGGTTGGCGCATGCGGAGCGATTGCGGTGGACAGGGGACGCGCCGCACTATTGATGGCATTGAAAATACTGAACTTAAAACCGGGGGACGAGGTAATAGTACAGTCCTTTATCTTCCATGCCGTCATCGATGCGATACTTGAAACCGGCGCCAAACCTGTCCTTGCGGACAGCCGTCTTGAAGACTTCAATATCGATCCGGAATCAATTGAAAGCATGATAACTGCAAAGACAAAGGCGGTAATAGCCACTCATCTTGGCGTGCCATGCGATATGGACGAAATAAGCTGGATAGCCCGCAAGCACAATTGCTGCCTTATAGAAAATTGCGCCCATACGCTGGGGGCGGAATATAATAAAGCGCCTGTGGGCCGGTTCGGAAGCATGTCCTTCTACAGCTTCGACGTGGACAAGCCGGTATCTACAGGGGATGGAGGCATGCTCCTTATTAATGATCCGGGCCTTTTAAAAAGAGCACAAAGCATTCGCGAAAGTTATCGCAAGGTCCCATTGGAAAAAGAAGAGGAGATCGTGTGCGGGCTTATCCTCCATTATCTGGCTACCGGCGAGGACTTTTATCCCCGGAACGGTTTTTTGCCAGTTGATTATGGAAAGCAGGCGGTAAAAAAAGACAAATTCCTACTGTCCATGATAAAAGATGCTGTCCGCGGCGATGTCAAAACCCAATTCCGGAAATGCATATGGCCGTATATGCAAAAAAAGCAGATGTGCGGCCATAACAAATCCTCAGAAGACAGCATTTTTTCACGGATCATCGGCCACGCACGCATGTTCCTTTGGAACCCAAAGATACCCAGGATAGATCACCATTACCTTTTAATGAACTCATTAAGAAGTTCAGTGGGGGCTGAATGCCAGAGGGATTATGGCCTTTATAAGGCAAAGCGTGACCAGAACGCCCAATATTATTCCGACCACCTTAAAACGTCCATTTTTAAAAACCCGGTGATTTCAAACGGCAAGAAACCCGCGTTCATCAGGTATTGCGTTCTTAATGAGTCTGGTTATGCCAATCCTAAAATAAAAGCCGCGGCGCTGTCAGAAGGCCTTGAACTCGGCATTTTCAACTGGAGCGCGCCGGCTCACCTGTGTTATCCCTATAACAAACTGCTGGATTTTGACCGTTCCAGGTTGCAAAGAAGCGAGCAGCTGGGCAAGAAACTTTTCAGCCTGCCAATTCATCCGTATATAAGCCATGAATCGCTGGAAAAAATAACAGCCTTCATGAACCAGTTTGCCAACTGAAAGTTAAAATGGATACATGTGCTGGTAACAATTGCGTGCCGTTGGTAAACTCGCTTTTCCAGCAGCCGTGGTGGCTGGAAGCAGTTGCTCCGGGCCGCTGGGCCGACATCATTATAAAAAAGGGCGGCGAACCGCTTCTCCGGTTCCCATATGTAACAGAAAAGAAAAACGGCTTCACCGGGCTGACCATGCCCCCGGTGACGCAAACGCTTGGCCCGTGGCTGAAGCCGATGCAGGGCCGGCAGTCCAGCCAGCTTTCCCTTCAAAAAGAGCTGATGACCGAATTGATAGACCGCCTGCCGCAGCATGATTTTTTTTACCAGCGGTTCCACTATTCCATATTGAACTGGCTCCCTTTCTACTGGAAAGGTTTTAATCAGACCACGCGATATACATACATTCTTGATGACCTCTCAAATACCGATAATCTCTGGACGGGCATGAAGCCCAATATCCGTAACAAGATCCGGAAGGCCGAAAGGGCCGGAATAGAAGTTACCGATACCGATGACATCGAGACGTTCCTGGACCTTTGCGAATTGACTTTCAAGAGGCAGGGCATGTTGATGCCATTTACAAGGGATTTTGTGCGGAGATTGGATAACGCATGCGCCAGCAGGGGCGCAAGAAAAATTTATATCACCCGCGACAAGACAGGCCGCCCCCAGACCGGCCTTTTCTGCGTATTCGACGCAAACTCAATGTATAACCTGATGCAAGGCGGAGACCCCGAACTGCGTGGAAGCGGCGCCAATGCTCTGGCAATGTGGGAATCGATAAAATTCGCCTCCACGGTCACAAGGGTCTACGATTTTGAAGGCTCCATGATAGAGCCGATCGAAGAATTTTTCCGCAGTTTCGGATGCATTCAGAAACCCTACTTCGAAATATCAAAAACAAACAGCCGGCGGATGCAGATCAGCAGTCAGGCAAAAGGCTTATTAAGACTCGTTTTAAAGTAATTTCCACCAAATGATAACGGTAAAAATTTCAGACAAGTTCATCCAGGAAAAAAAGTACATTATTGATGTGCTGCTTTCGGATTTTATCGGCCTGGATTTCAAAATTTTATCCGCCCCGGGAAACTGCGATTACGAAGTTGTCCTTGAAAATGGAAATTCACTTTTGATCAGAGATATTTTTTTCAGCAGGTTCAAGGACGGTCAAGATTATTTAAGTTTCAACGAAATACCCGATAAGGTTGATTTCATTAAAAACCAATTCATCCCAGGTGAAAATATACCTGTTATCTTTGGCACCGGTGAATTAACTCTCAAACAAAATAACATAACGTGCGGCATTGATGTCTTCGCCTCCTCTTTTTTCATGCTTGCCCGGTGGGAAGAATATGCAAATAAAAAAAGAGATGCCCATAACCGCTTCCCGGCCAATGAATCACTGGCTTACAAAAATGGTTTTCTCAACCGGGCTGTTGTCAATGAATATGTAGAAATGCTTTGGAACATGCTTTGCAAACTAAACTGCGCCCAATCCAGAAAAAAAAGGGCCTTCAGGGTCTGTGCCACCCACGACGTAGATTCTCCTTTCCGGTATGCGGGCAAGAGCGCCGCCGTTGCAATTAAACAGTTTGGCGGAGACCTTGTTAAGCGCAAAAACCCCGGTGCCGCCGTCTATAATTTTAATCTATGGGCAAGGACAACCATGGTTGATGCCAAAAAAGATCCTTACAACACGTTCGACAGCATTATGGATTTCAGCGACAGGGCAGGCATTCACAGCACTTTCCTTTTTATCGCAGAGGCCGCCTGGCCGGAGTTCGACGGCAACTATTGCGTATCAGATAAACTGCCAAGGAAGCTGCTGTCCGGCATTGTAAAGCGGGGGCACGAAATCGGACTGCATTTAAGCTATGGGTCATTTGATGATCCGGCGCAGACAAAAAGAGAATTCGACAAATTGAAAACCGTTTGCTTTGAGCAAGGTATACGACAGAAGCAATGGCTTTGCAGGCAGCATTATCTGCGTTGGGATACCCCGCAGACTTTCGCCAATATTGACGGGGCAGGCGTTGACTATGACTCCACACTGTCCTTCGCAAACAGCGCCGGTTTCCGCTGCGGGGTCTGTTACGAATTCCCGGTGTTCAATATCCTGACCAGGGAAAGGCTACGCCTCAGGGAGAGGCCTCTGCTTGTCATGGAATGCACGGTAATCGATCAACGTTATATGGGTCTTGGCGCCGGAGAAGAGGCGTTTTTATATATAAAATCCATTAAGGATATCTGCCGCCGATTCAAGGGTGATTTTGTCATACTCTGGCACAACACCAGGTTCATAGACATGCAGGAACTCCGGTTGTACGCGCAAATATTGCAGGCCTGAAATAAAATCACAGGAAACTGCCCCCTTGCCAGGTAATTACCTGCCCTTTATCGGCGCAGACTTCCATTATTTTATGATGAAACCGGAATACGAAATGAATCCCCTTTCAGAAATGGCTTGCAGTGGCGGAAGCTATGGGCGGCAACCATACTGCCTTCATTACAGCTTGCAGGATTATTAAATGCTTTTTTCAGAGAGAGGTTATAAGATGGGTGCGTTCTTGAGGACGTCTGGCAGAATGGCTGTATTCTCATTTTCGGTCGTTGCCTATATCTTCATCTCATTCATGGCGGATGCTTCTGCGGCGGTCTATTATGTTGCGCCCAGAGGGTCGGACTTTGCAGCGGGGACAAGACG
This sequence comes from Nitrospirota bacterium, assembly GCA_021788025.1. Classification (GTDB taxonomy): domain Bacteria; phylum Nitrospirota; class Thermodesulfovibrionia; order Thermodesulfovibrionales; family JdFR-88; genus JAKAKS01. The sequence continues at coordinate 15,412 of JAJYLE010000036.1, read as the reverse complement.
GGCACCTTGGGGTACATTCGCGCACGCCATGAATTTCCTTCGCCCAGGGGATACCCTGTATCTTCTGGATGGGACATATACCTTGAGAAACAATCCTGGGCAGCCCGCGATTTTATATGTTACTAAATCCGGCAGGGCGGGCAGGCCCGTGAAAATCAGGGCGCTCCATGAGGGCAAGGTTATAGTGGACGGACAGAAAAGAGTTCTGTGCTACCAATCCCGCCGGAACTATATAGAGGTAGATGGAATTAATTTCAGAAGCAGCGGTGGCAGCGGCTCTAATTGGGGCCATGGCATGGATTTGGCGGGCAATCATGTGACAATAAGAAGGTGCACTATCAAGGGCTTTGGGTACAATAATCTTTCAGCAGCTTCGGGAGAAAATAACAGCGCCGGCATTAACGTTGCCGGCGGCTCCAATATTTTGCTCGAAGACAATGCAATTTTTATAAATGCGGGCACCAATCAACACAATGGCAGCCCCCGCATGGGCATCAATCTTTACGAATCCAATTACTCCATTGTAAGGCGTAATTTCATCTACTGGCAGCCAGGGGGGGACCCTGCAAGTCCGAAAGGCATCCAGGTCTACGGTGCAAGCGATTGTATTGTAGAAAACAATATAATCGCTGATGAGACCAATGGCGGTGATGGAATTTTCATTTGGTATAATAACTACAATTCCCATTCCAGCAACAATGGGGCCTATGGCAACATTGTAATGGACAGTTCTGGCTGGGCCATCTGGACCGCCACCCAGCCCAATCACAATCCCCCGCCTTTCCAGGTGCATGGCTCAAATATCAGCGGCAATGTGCTGATAGGCTGCCCTTATGGGCTAAGAAACGGAGGGGACAACGCGCAGGTTATGAAAAATAACACAATTGTAAATATAAGAGGAGGTATACCGGGAATAAGCATTTGTTCCTTTAAGCAGTCCGGATATAGAGCCGGCTATACACTGAACACCGAAGCTTCAAATAACTCTCTGCTGCACTGCCGGGGGGCCGGCATTTCTGCCTGGGGCAGCTATATTGGGACTACAAATGAAGATTACAACAATTTTTCCACTTCAGGCCACTCTGAAAAGCGAGGTCCCCATGACAAGTCAATCAGCCCTAACTATGATACGCACACCTACGGCAATGGCGCATACCTGATGGTCCCAATTACATTGAGAGGCCTTGGACAGGGTGGCACAGGTATTGGAGCAACTGTACTGTATGAATATCAAAAAGGAGCTCTTACCACAAGGCATCTCTGGCCCTGGCCAATGGAACACAGGATACTGGACGAGTTTGGGCTCAGCCCCACCTGGCAGCAAAATGGAGGATTGTGGAAAACATTGAAAGGCGTTTACCACAAAAGGACGAAGTGAAGCGTAGGATCTTGATCATTGCCTTCTGTTTCCCTCCAATGCCGGTTATCGGCTCACAGCGCCCATACAGGCTGGCCAAGTATTTACCGCGATTTGGATGGAAACCCACCGTGCTGACAATTGATCACAAAGGAGACTTCCCACAAGGCATAGAAGTGCACCCCACTAACTACACTGACAGGATTGCATTAATAAAGAGAATAGCCGGGTTTAGTAACGGGACCGGCATACATCAGCAAATAGGAATTGTGTTGGCCAAAAACTTCCGGTATAACTCATTAAAAAGCAAAACTATAAAGGCAATAAAGGAAATAGTTGCCTTCCCCGACGAAGAAATAGGCTGGCTGCGCCATGCGGTGGCGGCCGCTTCACTACTGATAACCAAAACAAAAATTGACGCAATAATCAGCACCTCATTCCCGGCCACAACCCATTTGATAGCCCAAAAACTGAAGCGTAAATATGGCATCCCGTGGATTGCAGACCTGCGGGACCTCTGGACCCAAAACCACTATTACGGCAAATTTTGGCCTGTTAAATATTTGGAACGGCAAATGGAGTTAAAAACCTTGTCAGGCGCGGACGCCTTGGTGGCCATCTCCGAGCCGCTGGCTGATGAACTTAAAGGTATGCACGCCGGCAAAAAAATTGTATGCATCACAAACGGATTTGATCCTGAAGACTTTCATAAAGACCCTGCTCTTTCGAAAAAATTCACCATAACGTATACTGGCAGGCTATATAACGGGAAAAGAGATCCCTCCGTGCTGTTTAGGGCCGTTGCGGAATTGATAGCCAGGGGAATAATCGACAGGACGCAAATAGAAATAAATTTCTACGGGCCTGATGAGCCATGGCTTGCAGCCGATGTAGAAAAATCCGGGCTGAATGACATCGTCCATATCCGCGGAAATGTTTCTAGAGATTTGGCAATAAAAATGCAGCAGCAGTCCCAGCTCCTGCTTCTTTTGCTATGGAACGAAGAGAAAGAAAAAGGCGTGTATACGGGCAAATTGTTTGAATATCTGGGCTCCAGGCGTCCCATAATCGCGTTTGGATGTGCATGCAGCATAGTAAAGGGGCTTCTGGCCAGCACGGACGCCGGGATGTTTGCGGAAAACCAAGAACAGATGGAATCAATAATTATGAAGTATTACCAGGAGTTTTCAAAATCCGGTTTTATCAAGTTCAAGGGAAATAATTCAATCGAGAATTATTCTTACTATTCGATAGCGCTTCAATATTCCGATTTGTTAAATTCGGCCATATCCAAAAGCAAGGGGCAGGAAGGCAACGCATGAACATATCCGAAAAATCCCTTGGCAACAAAAAGCTCTTTGCATTACTGGCCTTGCCCCTTGCCGTTGCCGTTTCTATCACTATTACTGAGGTCAAATGGATGTATGGCGCGGCAATACTGCTGGCCCCCTTGCTTCTTTATCTTTCGTTTAAAAGGCCTTTCATCTTTCCTTTCGGAATATACGTTTTTTCCATTCCTTTTGAAAACATATTGATAATGAACGGCGCCAAACACGGGCCCACACTGACCAGGCTATTGGGCATTCTGGCTATTATAGCTATTTTGCTGAAAGGTCTTTATGAAAAAAGGCTAAAGGCCCCTGGCAAAATTAATCTTTGGTGGGTCTTGTTCTCTTTTTACTGCATTTTGTCCACTTTATGGGGAATATCGGCCGAGTTCCCATTGGTCAGAATAGTTACGATAATCGGGCTTGCCGGGCTTTACCTGGTTGCATCAACGTATCAGGTCACAAAGCAAGAGTACGATTATCTAAAATGGTTCTTGGTTTCAGGCGGGTTATTGTCTGCGGTCCTTACCATTATTGCCTACCACCAGGGGCTTCTTGAGCTTGGAGAGGCTGAGAGGGTATCTATGATGTCCCTAGACAACGGCGGCGGAATGGGCTTGGTAAATAAGCAGGCATTTGATATGCTTTTGCCGTTTTCCATTTGCATTGGCATGATTTTTGAGAGAAGGAAACCCATTTTTACAGGATTTTTATTTATTACCTTCCTGCTGATTTTTTTTAGCATGATGATAACCGGGTCTCGGGGAGGTCTTGCCGCCGGCCTTGCGGCCCTTTTTTATTTTATTTTTTCAAAACGTGACAAGCTCAAATCCATAATAATAGCTGGCCTGATTCTGATGGTGACCTTCGCGATGACCCCACAATTTTATCTTGACCGGATTAACAGGTCACTTGCAACTGGCGCAAGCGGAAGATTCGATATCTGGCATGTAGGAATGAAGGCATTGGGCAAATATTGGCTTTTTGGAGCCGGGCTAGACTGTTTTCCAAATGCTTATACTGAGTTCGTCAATTATACGCCTGTTTATATGGGGCTCGACAGGGCGCCTCATAATGTATTCATTGGAAGCTTTGTTGAACTTGGAATAATCGGGGGAATGCTGTTACTGACCGCTCTTTTCATGCATTATCTTGCCATTGGGCCCTCGAAAAAAGGGGGGAGCAACGATCAGAGTATTCTCAAGGCGGCTTTCTGGGCAATACTGGTCGGCAGCTTGACCCAGGACGTGTTATGGTACAAATCTTTTTGGCTGTTATGGATGATGATCGTTATGCTGAAAAATTCTGAAAATGGATTAGCATCGCCTTTTCAGGCTGCACAGAACGCTTGACTGATCATGTGCGGAATATGCGGAATATACGGCCGGATCAACCCTGACATTAACGCAGGTGTTTTAATGAAAATGCGTGATGTCATGATCTCCCGCGGTCCAGATGACGCGGGACTGTATCTGGGGCGCCACATCGGGCTGGGCCATCGCCGTCTGAGCATCATTGATGTTTCATCTGCCGGACATCAACCTATGCACAACGAGGACAAAACCCTGTGGATCACATTCAACGGCGAGATTTATAATTTCCAGGAACTTCGCAGGATACTGACAGACAAGGGCCATAGCTTCCATTCCTTTACGGACACCGAGGTTCTGATCCACGGTTACGAAGAATGGGGAATAGAAAATTTGCTGGCCAGAATAAACGGGATGTTCGCCTTTGCGCTGTGGGACTGCCGGACAGAAGAACTTGTTCTTGTCCGCGACAGATTGGGCGTTAAACCGTTATTTTACGCGGAACTAAATAGAAACGTTTATTTTTCCTCGGACATTAAATCCATTCACCTTGCCGCTGAAAAAGATCTGACTTTAGATGCCCGCGCAATCGATGATTTTATCTATTCCCATTGCGTTCCCCAAAACCGTTCCATATTCAGTGAAGTCAAAAAGGTCCTGCCAGCCCATTACGTCACCTTCAATGCAAATGGCTCCGCTTCCAGAGAATACTGGCGCCTGGATTTCATGCCCAAATTGGCAATGGATGAAAATGAGTGTCTTGAGGAGCTCGAAAGAAAGCTCTCATCCGCCGTGCGCAACCGGCTTGTAAGCGACGTTCCCATAGGCGCCTTTTTAAGCGGGGGGGTGGATTCCAGCCTGGTTGTCGCCATGACAGCCGAAATGTCCGGCAGCCCTGTCAAAACATTTTCCATGGGAGTAAAGGAGGCGTCATACAACGAATTGAGCTTTGCAAGAATGGTGGTTGAAAAATACTCGACCGACCATCATGAATTTATAGTTGAACCGGACGCGCTGGGCGTTCTTCCAGAGTTGATCTGGGCCTATGGCGAGCCTTTCGCGGACGCTTCGCAAATCCCAACCTACTTTGTGGCAAGGATGACGAGAGATCACGTGACGGTGGCGCTCACGGGAGACGGAGGGGATGAGTCCTTTTGCGGATACGGCAATTCAGCCGCTTATTATTACGCAGGCGCGTACAGGAGGTATTTGCCTGCTTGCCTTCGCAATGGTCTAATGCCGTCAATCGCTGACGCCCTTGTTTCAGTTGCCGGCCGGAGGGGAGCTATAGGCAAAATCAAGACCCTCACTGAATACGGCATGGGCACATTCAAAGACAGTCTCGGCGTAGGCGGAATTATCAGGCCAGGCGTAAGGAGCGGACTATATACGCACGAATTTAAAAACCGGCTGGGAGCATACGACCCCATTGCCATCTTTGAAAAATATTTCGACGAGGCAGTTGGAATGGACGAGGTGGACAAGTCGCTTTACATCGGCATTAAAACTACCCTTCCAAATGATTTTCTGACCAAAGTGGATGTAGCGACAATGATGAATTCCCTTGAGGCCCGGTCTCCCTTCCTGGATTATGAATTGATGGAATTCGCCGCAAAGCTGCCTTCGCATATAAAGATAAAGCATGGCAGGCAGAAATCCCTGCTGAAAAAACTGGCCGCCCGCTATGTCCCGCGCCGGGCCATTTACCGGAAGAAATGGGGGTTTGGCATACCGATAGTTTCCTGGTTCAGGAAGGGCGACATGATGCGATTGCTCAATAATGTTCTTCTTGGCCGGAGGGCATCTCAAAGAGGATATTTCAATATGGACTGCATCAAAAACTTGATTGCAGAGCATTTTGACGGGAAGGCCGACCATGCCCACCGCTTATGGTCCTTGTTATGTCTGGAGCTGTGGCATCAGATGTTTATAGATAAAGTCATAACAAAATCGGATAGATTATCGTAATCGCCAGTTTTTTCCCTGAGAGATCAATGAAAGTATTGGTTCTAACCAGTATGTATCCGAGGGCAATGGGGGGAATGTTCGTCCATGAGCAGGCGAAGTACCTTGTGGATGCCGGCTGCGAGCTTAAAGTAATAGCCCCGGTGGCATACTGTCCCGGCATAATCACTAAACTTGGCGGTTGGAGCGCATATGCCAATATTCCCGGACACGACACTATTGACAGGATACCGGTATATTACCCAAGGTATTTCCGCCTGCCGGGTAAATGGTTTCACCCCCTGTCCTGTTATGCGGAATATAGCGGCTTGCTGCACCTTGCGGATTCCGCAATCAGGGCTTTTAAGCCCGATGTAATCCATGCTCATATGGCCACCCCCCCCGGCTTCGTTGGGTTACTCTTAAAAAAAAGATATGGGCTTCCTCTGGTGTGCAGCATAAGGGGAGACGATATCAACGTATATCCCCGCTATGGAAGGCTCTCCATGCACTTAACTAAAAGGGTGATTACGGGGGCCGACAGGCTGGTCAGCGTCAGCGCCGCACTAAAAGAAGCGGCTGGGCTTATCGCGAAACCTAAAAATGAAATAAGCGTTGTCTATAACGGATGCGATCATGACACGTTCAAATCCTGCGGTGATAAACGCACATATTTAAGAAAGGCCCTCAACATTCCTGAAACCGCCAAATTGCTGGTGTTCGTGGGAGATGTATCGAAGGAGAAAGGGGTATGTGAATTGATAGAGGCATTCAGAAAAGTGCGGAACAAAAAAAAAGATTTGCACCTGGTTGTAATCGGCACCCCGCACGACGCCGTCTCAAAAATATTCGCCAGGATGGAAAACGGAATGAAACGTTCAGTGCATATGACTGGCGGTCTTCCACACTGGCAAATCCCGCAATACCTCAGCGCGGCCGATATATTCGTCCTTCCTTCACATCACGAAGGACTTCCAAACGCGGTGCTGGAGGCAATGGCCTGCGGTTTGCCGGTTATCGCCACCGCAGTGGGGGGTATCCCGGAAGCAGTTGAAGAAGGGAAAAGCGGTTTTCTTGTAAATAAGCAAAATGCAAAGTCATTGGCCGTATTAATTGAATATCTGGTCCGAAATGATCGTTTGATTAAGCAGATGGGGATCAGGGGAAGAGAAATTGTTGAAACAAAATTTTCCTGGAAATGCAACGCCGGTATAATGATCGAGATTTATAAGGAAGCCATAAAATTAGCTGCATGAAATAAGTTTTCAGGACGCATGAAGAAATTTCGAATGAGAAGGGAAGACAGTTAATGCGAATCTGCCTTCTTACGAGCACTCATAAACCTAATGATCCACGAATATTTTTTAAAGAGGCCAGGTCCCTTTCCAAAAGGTACAGGGATGTCTGGATCGTCTCGCCCTATGCATCTCACATACCCGCCGACAATGACGGAATCCGTTTTTTGCCAATAAATACACATCCTGAACGGTGGGGCAAGCGCTTAAAAACCATGCAGGAGTTATTTGAAGCCGCCTCAAGCCTGAGGGCAGACGTTTATCATTGCCATGAGCCTGAATCGCTTATTACCGCAGTGCGTCTGAAAAAGGTCCTCGGTTGCAAAGTAGTATTCGACAGCCATGAAATGTACTCTGCAACTCTTGCACAGCGATTTCCTAAGGTTTTGCAAGCCCCTGTCATGAAGGTATACCAGCGGTTCGAGAAAACCAAAGTGAAAAAATGTGATTTTGTAATTGGTGCCACGCAGTCGATCTCAAGATATCTTGCCCAAACGGCAGGCCCGGACAGAACTGAAACTATTCTTAACGGCGCCATGCCTGACATTCTTGGTCCCGCTCGAAGTAATCACTGGGGGGAAGAAACGGTAATCTGCCACAATGGCAGTCTGGAGTTCGCACGGGGCCTTAAATGTATTATTGAAGCGATCAGGAAGGTTGCCGCCAAGCACGCCGTAAAATTCAGGATCGTTGGCGATGTCTTCGGCAGGGACAGGCAATGGCTTGACTCTTATATTAAAAAGCATGGGATGGAAGATATAGTGCAGCGGACCGGGTGGCTGGAATATCTAAAAATCGGACCTGCTATTTCGGGATGCCATATAGGGCTGATAGCTTTTGATAAACTTCCAAATCATGTGATCGCCGCTCCCAACAAACTGTTTAATTACATGCATTTCGGCATGCCGGTCGTCGCCCCGGATCATTGCACCGATATTAGCAGACTGATCGAAGATGAACAGTGCGGCCTTGTGGTGCGCGGAAATTCAGCTTCGTCTTACGCGGATGCGCTGAACTATCTCGTAGAAAATCGTAACAGGGCCCTCGAAATGGGCTTGAACGCCAGAAAGGCTTCAGATACAAAATACAGTTGGCCCATAATGGAAAAAAAGTTGTTTGAAATTTACAGGCAATTGGGCAATTCAGGCCACCCGTCAATCCGTTATGGAACTCGCGGGACATCTGGAATGGTTATCAAAAAGTTTACCAACAGCGAGGTCTGATCAAATGATGCTCACGGAACCCCTTGTGTCGATAATCATACCCTGCAGGAATGAACGCAGGTTCATAGGCCAGTGCCTTGCTTCGATAATCTCCAGCACTTATCCAAAGGGAAGCCTTGAAGTGCTCGTCATTGACGGCATGAGCGTAGACGGCACAAGACAGGTGGTCCAAAAATTCGAGAGGGAGGTCCCTTTTATAAGGATGATCGACAATAAAAAGACGACAACCCCATGCGCTCTAAACATCGGGGTTGGCAATGCTGCCGGAGAGATCATCATCCGGATGGATGCGCACACCGAATATGATCCGCAATACATAAGCAAATGCGTGGAATGGCTCTCCAAATCCGGCGCTGACAATGTGGGCGGCATCTGGATCACGACCCCGTCGAAAGACACCTTATGGGGAAAGTGCATCTCCCTGGCCCTTTCACACCCCTTCGGCGTAGGCAATTCATATTTCAGGGTAGGTTCCAAACAGCCAAAATACGTTGACACTGTCCCCTTTGGCTGCTACAAACGGGAGGTCTTTTCAAGAATCGGGCTTTTCAAGGAAGAACTGCTTCGCAGCCAGGACATCGAATTTAACGTCCGTTTAAGAAGGGCGGGGGGGGAAATCCTCCTGGTGCCTGACATAAAGTGCCGCTATTTTGCCGATTCGAACCTTAAAGACCTGGCAGTAAAGAGTTTCAGGAACGGTTTTTGGGTCATCTACAGCGCCGGGCTTGCTGATATGCCATTTTCACCACGGCACCTTGTACCTTTTGTTTTTATTTGCAGCCTGGTTGCCGGAACGGCTGGTTCTCTTTTCTATTCTCCATCGACCTTTTCACTGGCTCTCATTGCCGGCGCTTACGTATCTGCCAATGCAATTTTCTCACTGATGATTGCAGCACGGGAAAAAAGGCCGCTATATTTTCCGTTTATTTTTTTATCCTTTTTGGCCCTTCATTTTTCGTATGGATTGGGCTCGGCTTCCGGCCTGGCCGCCTTGGCAAAAGAGTCCGCCAGGCGGTTCTTTAGAAGATTTCAGGCTTCCACGGAATAGAAAAAGACAATATCAAATGACAATGGCATCCATCCAAGCGGCAAATAGCAGCCGTTACATAGGCCATGACTCGTTTTTGCTTCCAGACAAAAGCGTCTGGAATTTTTGGTCAGACGGCCAGTACAACGTTTATTGGAAAGGGCTTGTTTTTGTAAGCGGAATCCTGTCGGGGTCCGACTCGGTAAAGGCATTTGTTGCCGAGATGGAAGAAAAAGGCATAGAGAGCGCATGCAGTATCCTCAAGGGTACCTATTTTTTTGTAATCGAATCGAAAAAAAAAGGCGTGATCCACGCATTCATTGACAATTCCGGATTGTACCACGCTTATTGCACGCCCGAAAAAGTGTCTACTTCCTTTCTTGGGCTGGCTGAAAGCCAGGGACTGACTGCGGCTGATTTTGATCCCGGGGCGGTCGTTGAATTTTTGCATTTCGGCTCGATGCTGACTGGCGGAACATATTTGCCATCAATCAGGCGGATCGGCAAAGACGATGTGCTCCGCATCCAACAATCACATCAACAAATAACATTTATAAAGAAAAAAGGCGCCCGGACGCTGGCAGACCCGGAAAATCCTTCAAAGCCGTTTGCGCAGCATTTCACCGAAATGGCGGCCTCGCTTCGCAACTGCAGGGTAAGCGTCGATCTGACCGGTGGCGCGGATACAAGGCTGGTAGCGGCAATGCTGGACCGCTGCGGCCTTCAATTCGAAACCGCCTCGTCCGGCGGCGTGCAGGAATATGAAGACATCTCGATTTCAAAACAGGTTGCGGAGGTGATGGGACGCCCCTGGTTTGGCACAATACATTCTGCGTCCACTTTTGAAGATGATGTAGAGGACATGTTTGAAGCCACCGACGGCCTGTACGATCTGGTCTATTACCATCGCCTGTACCAACTGCAAAAAGACAGAAGAAAACGCGGCATCGATACGATTGTTTCCGGCGTCGGCGGGGAGCTCTTCAAGGATTTTTGGTGGCTGCACGAGTTCCCGTTTTATTCGAGGGGCACTTCGAGCATAGACAGGTTCGTAAAAATGAGGATCATGTCGTTCGAGCCGATGCATGGGATTCTCTCTGAAAAATTTGAACCCTCAAGCCGCGGTTTGAAACACAATCTGGCCAAGGCCTTCTCCGTTTATGTCATGGACACCAACACAAAAACGTTCGATAACATTTTTTATAACGTGCTTATGGGCAACGTCGCCGGCAGGATCATGACATCGCACACACACTTTGTAAATTGCCTTGCTCCCTTTCTTGACACCGGTTTGGCAAGAATGGGTTTCAAGCTTGACAGGACACGGCGTGTTTACAATATTTTTCATCGAACAGAGCTGACGAAAATCAATCCTGCGCTGGCCAGATTGAGAACTTCGGAAAACGGGATATCGGTATCATCCAGGCCCGCTGACATGATATACGATCTGCCAGCGTACATCAACGAGAAAATAAAGCGGGTCCTGATAAAGTTGGGCGCCAGCAAAAGCAAGAAGGCGTCGTTACGCAATGCCCCCGTTTTTTATAGCAAAGTCCGGCAAACTAGGGTAATGAACCAGGCGTTCGAGACTCTAAAGGCCAACGGGATAATAAATAAGAAGGCTGAAGCGTCACAGGTGGAAGACAAGTACCTCGGTGCCTTCCTGGCGCTTGGAATGGTTGCGGCCCGCCTGGACAGACATAAAAAACGTACCGCCCTGAACTGACTGGAATCCGGCGGCCATGGCCAAACATAATATAAAGGTTCTGACAATCGCGGGGGCGCGCCCCCAATTCGTGAAAGCCGCCGTGATTTCGCGGGAAATTGCCGCGCATAATTCAAGTGGTGAGGGCCCTAACATACAGGAGATCATCATACATACAGGCCAGCACCATGATGACAACATGTCGGCAATTTTCTTCGAGCAGATGCAAATTCCCAGGCCGTATTATAACCTGGGCGTTAGCGGCTGCGCGCACGGCGCGATGACCGGCCGCATGCTGGAACAAATCGAAAAAGTCATACTTTCGGCCAGGCCAGATGTTGTACTTGTATATGGAGATACAAATTCCACGCTTGCGGGCGCCTTGGCGGCCGCTAAACAGCATGTTCCGGTGGCCCACGTCGAAGCCGGCCTGCGCTCATTTAAAATGAACATGCCGGAAGAGATCAACCGGATACTGACGGACCACATTTCAAGTTTTCTGTTCTGCCCTACGGAAACGGCCGTTAACAATTTGCTTCGGGAAGGCATAGATGATGCTGGCAGACGAACCGCGGCAGGAGCCCCTTCGGTCATGAACGTAGGCGATGTCATGTATGACGCAGTGAGATTCTACAGACACGCTGCGGGGCAAAACAGGCGCTCAGAGGCCATTACCGGCGTGGCCAACGAAAACTATTATCTTGCCACTATACACAGGGAAGAAAATACGGATGATTATAATCGTCTTCGTGGCATAGCTGAGGCGCTTGAAACGATAGCCGCATCCACGCCGGTAATTTTGCCGCTTCACCCAAGAACAAGGAAGGCCCTTCGTGAATACGGCCTGCATGTAAACAGGGTCACTCTTACCGAACCAGTAGGCTATTTTGACATGCTCACACTGCTCGATGGCTGCAAGGCCGTTTTCACCGACAGCGGGGGATTGCAAAAAGAAGCATATTTTTTTAAAAAACCGTGCGTAACGCTACGGGATGAAACCGAGTGGGTGGAGCTGGTAAAACATGGTGTCAATATCATTGCTGGTGCGGGGAAAGATGCCATAATCGAGACCGAGAGACATCTGACTCAGGCAAACATGAACTTCTCCACAGGCCTTTACGGTCATGGCGATGCCGGCTCCAAAATAGTGAAGGCGTTAAGCAGCCTTGTAAGGGGCGCCTGAAGCCCGTCTCCTCCAATTTTTTAATCTTTTATGCCGCCGTGATTAAACGCAGCATGGCATTCTGCCACGCGCAGCGTGAGAGGATTATTTAGCATGCTAAAGAAAAAAATTCGCATAGCCTATCTGTTACTGGCTCACAAAAATCCTGAACAATTAAATAAATTTACCGAGCAGCTGTCAATGGATAAATTTGCCGATATTTATGTGCATATTGATAAAAAAAACTATGTAAAAATGTCATCAGAAATAGACGGCAAAAATATTACAATACTGAAGGAAAGGGTCGATATTTCCTGGGGCGATATCAGCCTTGTTGATGCTGCAATGTGCCTTCTGCGGGAGGCGGTCAACTCAGGCCGGAAATATGATTTCGTTTGTCTCAGAAGCGGCCAGGACTTGCTGGTGCGTTCCGGACTTGCAGATTACCTGGAACTGAACCGCCATAAACTATTCATGAATGCATGGAAAATGGACGGCAGCGGCTCCGGCGCTTACTTCTGGAGAATCAAATGGCCGCGATTTACCAGAAGGCAGTATGACTCCGCTTTCCATCCTTTCAGGATATTCCGGTCCGCGCTAATCAGGCTTTACAAGCTGGGTATTAACTTCTTCCCAAATCCTAAGAAAATGCAGATGGACATATACAGAGGGTCCCAGTGGTTCTGCGTACCAGGATACGCTGCGGAATATATTGTTAATTTCGTGGCAAATAATGTCTGGTATTATGAATTTTTCAAAGACTCGCTTGCGCCAGACGAATATTTTTTCCAGACCTTGCTCATGAATTCCGAGTACGTCAAAGACAATGTCTGCAACAACCTGACCTATATCAGGTTTGGACAGACAAAAAAGGATAATAACCATGCCGCAACGCTGACGATGGCGGATGTGCCTGAAATTGAGCAATCAAACAAATTTTTTGCCCGCAAATTCGACCGTGCCGTTGACAGCGAAGTCATCGAATATTTTGCCGGCCGATGTTGAATTTACGCCCAAAAATCGGACAGCAGGACGCTTCGCAGTAAAAGATAAAGCATGACGGGCAGTAAATATATATCATGGCTAGAGAAAAATGGGACCACCCTGTTCAGGGGGGCTGGAACCAGTTGGGTTATTTACAATGGGGCCCTAATCCCAGCCTTGCCATTTCCAGGCTATTACCATGTTGATTCCGGTGAGGTCCTCTCTCTCTTAAAGGCATCCAGGGCCTGGCTAATACGCTATTCGTCCACGCCCTGCAATTACGAAACATCGTGGTGGTACATTGTCTGCGACCATTATGATCCCAAGCGTATAACAGCGAAGACCCGGCAAAATATCAGGCGGGGGCGGCGTGAGTGCACTGTTGATGAAGTTGAAGCAAAGTGGCTCGCAGACAATGGGTATCCTTGCTATCTGGCCGCCTTCGAAAGGTACCAGAACCAGAAACCCATTCCGGAAAACGACTTCCGAAAAAAGATAATTGATACATGTGGCGGCCCTTTTTCCTACTGGGGAGTTTTTCATGAAGGGCATCTTGCTGGATACTGCCAATGCATTGTCGACGGAAAAAATGCAACGACAAATGTCACCAAATATCATCCGGCCTTTTTAAGACATCGAAGCGCATTTGCGCTTATCGACCATTTGATCCAAACATATGTGGTGCGCAATGGCATGACCCTAAGCAACGGAAACAGGTCTATAGCCCATAATACCAACTATCAGGAAGTGCTCATCTCCCTCGGCTTTCGCAAGCAGTTCTGCCAGCTGAATATCTTTTATGAGCGTTGGCTGCAGCTCGGCATCAAGGCTATGTATCCGCTGCGGCATGTGCTGGAAAAATTACCCGACAGGCACGTTCTGCATAAAATCATGTCCCTAATGCGTCAGGAAGAGATACAGAGGTCATTTGATAATGTCAGATAACCTGTATTTTTTCAAAGGGCGTGTCGGTCTTTACGCTATTCTTAAAGCCATTGGCTTACGCAATGGCGATGAGGTGATCCTTCCAGGGTTCACCTGCGTTGTCGTTCCTAATGCAATAAAATATCTTGGCGCAAAACCATGCTACATCGATATAGATCCCAACACCTTCAATATCGATCCAGAAAAGATTAATGAGAAAATAAGCAGGAAAACGCGCGCAATAATAGCCCAGCACACTTTCGGTATTCCTGCTGAAATAGATGCAATTATAAAAATCGCAAAAAAATACAACTTATTTGTTATTGAAGATTCCTGCCACGCCATTGGGTCTAAATACAAGGGCTGGGAGGTCGGAACTTATGGGGACGCGGCTTTCTTTTCATCACAGTGGTCAAAGCCCGTCACTTCCGGTTTGGGTGGGTGGGTTAAGGCAAACAACCCAGAGCTCAAAAGACGCCTGGCAGAAATACATGCATCTTTTTCGCAGCCGTCCACCAAAGAAAGCCTTGTATTAAGGATGCAATACCTCCTGCATGAGGCCCTTCTGACACCCTCTCTATTTTGGATTACCCAGGAAGCGTACAGAAAGCTGTCAAAATACGGATTTGCAATAGGCTCATCGTCAATAGACGAGCTATCAGGCGCAATGCCCGCTCACTATGCAAAAAAAATGACAGATTGGCAGGAAAAACTGGTCGAAAAAAAGTTGTCAGAAATTGCGACAGTCATAGAACACAGGGTTTGGGCAGCGGCCCAATATGATAAACTGCTTCCGCAGGCAGGGTTCGAGCCGTCTAAATTATCGCCCGCTTATGAGGCTGTTTTTTTGAGGTACCCAGTTCGTATTGGCAACAAAAAGGCACTATTGCACTCAGCCAAAAAGAACATGATAGAAATGGGAGACTGGTTTGTTTCTCCCGTCCACCCGAATTTATCTGGATGGGAAAAAATAGGTTATGAAAAGGGGATGTGCCCCAATGCGGAAAGGGCTTGTGAACTGACGGTCAATTTGCCCACTCATACGCGCATCGGAAGCAGGCAGATTGAGAAGACTGTAAATCTGATGTCAAATTTCATATAAAGGCCGGGGGCTCCATTGCATGGTTGCGGGGATCTCCCTTAAAGACCGTAT
>JAJYLE010000035.1 GCA_021788025.1 Nitrospirota bacterium | reverse complement strand
GCTCGCCGTTGGTGAATGTGCCGTCTTTTTCGGCGAAGCTGGCCCCCGGCAATATTACATCAGCAAACTGGGTGGTTTCCGTGTGGAATATGTCCTGCACTACAAGGAACTCCACCGATTCCAGTGCGGCCCGCACATGGTTGAGGTCCGGATCGGTCTGCGCCGGGTCCTCCCCAAGGATGTAAATTGCCTTGAAGTTGCCCCTCTTGCACTCATCCAGCATCTCCACGGATTTAAGGCCGGCCTTCGGGCTTATCTTTACATTCCATGCCTTCTCGAATTTTTCGCGAACCTCCGGATTGGAAACAGGCTGGTAGCCTGGCAGCGTGGCTGGCAGAGGCCCAAGATCAGACGCGCCCTGAACGTTGTTTTGCCCCCGAAGCGCCATGATGCCTGTGGACGGCCTTCCGATGTGGCCGCAAACAAGCGCAAGGTTTGCGATGGCCATGGCGTTTTCCGTACCTGTCTGGTGCTCGGTAACGCCAAGCCCGTAAACTATCATCGCCTTGTCCGCATGTGAGTACAGGCGGGCCGCCTCGATGATGCGGTCCTGTGAAACGCCTGTAAGCTCCTCCGTGCGGGCAAGATCGTATTCGGCGGCCTTGGCCTTTATATCTTCAAAGCCCTCAGTCCTCTTTGCGATGAATTCCTTGTTCTCCCACCCGTTTTGCAGTATCACGTTTATAAGGCCGTTTAGCATGGCGATATTGCTGCCGGGTTTGAGATTCAGCCACACGTCCGAGCGTTCGGCCATCCAGGTTTTCCTGGGGTCGCCTACTATGAGCTTTGCGCCTTTGCGGAGCGCCTTTTTAAGCCACAGCGAAACAATGGGATGGCCCTCTGTTGGGTTGGAACCGAACAGGAACAGCGTATCCACGTCCGGCATCTGGCTTAGTGAGTTGGTAGCGGCCCCCGCCCCCAGGCTTGTGGCCAGACCGGCCACAGTTGGGGCGTGTCAGACACGCGCGCAATTGTCCACGTTATTGGACCCAATTGCGCATCTCACCCATTTTGAAAGGAGATAGTTTTCCTCGTTTGTGCAGCGGGAGGACGAAAATCCGCCCACCTTTTCCGGCCCGTGCTTGGCGATAAGCTCATTGAATTTGCGGGCAACAAGCCCAAGGGCCTCGTCCCAGGTGGCCTCATGGAATTGCCCGTCCTTTTTTATAAGCGGCCTGGTTATTCTTTCCGGGCTGTGAATGAAGTCGTACCCGTAGCGGCCCTTTATGCACAGGTTGCCCTGGTTCACGGGCGCATCGTAGGCGGAGGTAACTTTTACCACCTTGCCGTCTTTCACGTTCAGGAAGAAATTGCAGCCTGTGCCGCAGTATGAGCAGGTGGTCTTCACCTTCTTCATCTTCGGGGCGCGTCCTTTGCCCCTGCCTTTCCGGTCCGTAAGCGCTCCGGTGGGGCAGGTGGATACGCACTGTCCGCAGAACTCGCAGTTTTCAAGCGTGCGCGGCTTTCTGAAAGCAGTGTCCGGCATGGCGTTAAAGCCCCTTCCGGTAAGCGATATGGTGCCGGCCATTACAACTTCATTGCATATCCTTGTGCATCTGCCGCACAGTATGCATTTGTTGGGCTCATATGTTATGAACGGGTTGTCTTCACGTATGGGCACGTCCCACTTCTCGCCCGCAAACCCGCCGGGCCTTACATCATATTCATAAGCCAGGTCCTGAAGGCCGCAGTCCCCCTCTTTCTCGCAGTTCATGCAGTCATTGGGGTGATTGGAAAGAAGAAGTGAAAGATTGGTCCTTCTAAGCCTGGTGAGCGTTTCGCTTTCCGTGGTGATCTCCATGCCGTCCTGCACGGGCGTGGTGCATGCGGCAAGCGGCCTGGGAACGCCTTTTATCTCTACAAGGCACAGCCTGCATCCGCCGTAGGCCTCCAGCCTTTCGTCATAGCAAAGAGTGGGGACATGGACGCCGGCGCTTTTGCATACCTCAAGTATGGTCCTGCCGCTTTCGGCTTCCGTCCGGACACCGTTGATGATTACGTTTATGCTCATAACCTGAAGGTTTATTGCTTAATTTTTACTACGGTTACACCGTAGTAAATTAATATAGCATAATGAATTAAGATTTTCTCAAGGAACTTATAAATAAATCTTATATTTACGAAGGCCCGCCAGGTATGGATTACGAAAAGAGTTTGAAAAGGACAAAGGTCACCGCGGCCCCCAGAAGGCTTCCGGCCAGCACCTCAAATGGCTTGTGCACCTTGCCTACAATTCTGGATATGGCAACCGCAACGGCAAGGGCGGCCGCAAGGACGGAGACGGCAAAATTCCCGCTTATGTACGTGATTGAAATCCAGGCCGAAAAGGCGAGGGCCGAATGGCCGCTTGGCATGCCGCCCGAAAGCGGATGCCCCTTGCCCAGTTTTGCTTTCAGCAGAACAACGGTAATGAGGATGAACACAAGGGCCAGTATGGCAATATCGGGCTTGGCCTGTTTGGCAATCCTGAAGCCTTTTTCAAATATCTCTCCCAGGTAGGGATAAAGTATTATCGCGCCTATCGTGGCAGCGCCCGCGCTGGTGACAAGCACCGCCCCGGCCGCGGCGTCCTTGGCGACGCGGGCCTTCTCGCTTTTTTCTGGGGAAAGTATGTCCACCGTGGCCTCTACCGCGGTGTTAAGGAGTTCGGCCATCAGCACCATTATCACGCACGCCGCAATAAGGAGGAACTCCGTTCTGGACACACCCACTACAAACGCCAGCAGAAGGACGAAAAACGCCGCATAGAAATGATATCTTACATGGCGCTGATGGCGCGCCGAATGCAGCACGCCCTCTATGGCGTACCCGGCGCTTTTAATCCATTGCTTCAAGGGCACGTAAGCACTCCTTTTCCTTCCGCCTCATACGGGCGGCGTCTTTGTGGCCGGTTTCGTGGTCGTAGCCAAGCAGGTGCAGAAAACCGTGGACCAGCAGCCTTCTTATCTCGCTATCCAGGCTGGCGTCATATTCCGCCGCGTTTGCCATGGCAACTTCCGGGCAGATTATAATGTCGCCAAGCAAAGGTGTTCCGCCAGGCGCGCTGGAAGCGGGCGCCGCCGGATCGTTTGCGGGAAACGAGAGGACGTCCGTGGGGCGGTCCTTGCCCCGGAATTCCCGGTTCAGCTTGCGGACCAGCCTTGCGCCGGCGAAGGATACGCCCAGCTCAGTTGCGGTAAGCCCGTAAAGACGAAGCAGGCTGAGGCTGTCCTTCCTTGTCCGGCGGATATCTAAGGGTATCTTTCTTTGCCGGTTGGATATCAGTGCCGGCACCGGCCCCCTCCTTGCTGAAATCGAACCCCGGGTAATCCACTCTCTTGTGGAGTATGCCCGTAAGTATGTAGATGAAACGCTTCTTGATTGCCTGTATTTCTTTAAGCGTGAGGTCGCAGTTGTCCAGCTGGCCCTCAAGGAATATGTGGTTTATTATCTTGTTCACCAGGCCCGATATCCTGGCCGGTATGGGGTCTGCAAGCACCCTGGAGGCCGCCTCCACAGCGTCGGCCATCATTACAAGCGCTGCCACCTTGGACTGGGGGCGCGGCCCCGGGTACCTGTATTCGTCCTCGGTCAGGTCCTCGTTGTTCTCCCTGGCCTTCTGGTAGAAATAGGTTATAAGGCTTGTGCCGTGGTGCTGCTCTATTATGTCCGTAACGGTCTCCGGCAGTTTGTACTGTTTTGCAAGGTCCACGCCTTCCTTCACGTGGGAGATGAGCACCATGCTGCTCATATGGGGCGTCAGCCGCTCGTGCCTGCTTGCGCCGCCGCCCTGGTTTTCTATGAAGTAATCCGGCATCTTTATCTTGCCTATGTCGTGATAATAGGCGCTTACCCTTGCAAGCAGCGGGTTTACGGCCACGTCCTCGGCGGCGGTCTCCACAAGGTTGCCCACTATTATGCTGTGGTGGTACGTGCCGGGCGCGGTTATCATCATCGTCTTCATAAGGGGATGTTCCAGGTCCAGAAGCTCCAGCAGGCTTATGTCCGTCATTATACCGAACAGGTATTCAAGCATGGGAAGCACAACCGACACTATCGCAATCACGGACACGGCGGACATGGAGGAAAACAAGATCGCGTAAACGGTCCTTTCCGGCGTGAGGCGCCCCTCAAACAGCATTATAAAGAGCGCCGTTATAATGTTTACAGCCGCCAGGTACGCCCCGCCCCTTAGCACCTCCGTCCTCTTCCTGCACCTGATAACGCTGAAGGCCGCAGTAAGGCTGCCCATGAAGGCGTATACCGCGAAAGGCGACTCCCTCAGCGACATCCCGGCCAGAATGCTTACTATAAAGGAGAACATGATGGCCGTATGCGAATCGAAAAGCAGCATCGCCATCATTGCGCCGGCCGCTACCGGCAGGGCATACATAATGCTGCCCGAAGGTATCCCCATCCCCTTGGACATCCCCAGGAGAACAAACTCCCATAGCCTTGCAGTAAGCAGCGTGCCGGAAAGCAGTATGCCCAGAAGCACCAGCTTTTTGGCGCTTGCCAGGTATTTGGGCTTATACCGGACGATATCACGGTAAAAGACCACCATCAGCAGATAAGCGATAAAAAAGGCCCCGGCCATGGTTTCCACGCGGAGGGTCCTCAGCGTGGCGGCGGCCGCCAGCATTGCAAAAAGGGCCATCACGCCGTATGTGGGCAGGCTGGCATGCCTGCCGGTCTTTACGCCGGGTTCCTGCGGCCCAAGCCCGGCCTTTATGCCGGCTGAAACGCTACCCTTCTGTTGTTTTCCGTTTTTCATATTGCTCGTATGCCCTCAGTATATCCTGCACCAGCTTGTGGCGCACTACGTCTTTTTCGGTGAAATATATCAGCTCTATCCCTTTTATATTGGAGCATATTCTCTCGGCTTCTATGAGGCCGGAGGCCTTGCCCGCGGGAAGGTCTATCTGGGTGACGTCGCCCGTTATTACCGTTTTGGAGTTGAACCCCAGCCTTGTAAGATACATCTTCATCTGCTCCGAGGTTGTGTTCTGGGCCTCGTCAAGTATTATGAAGGCGTCATTAAGCGTGCGCCCCCTCATGAAGGCAAGCGGGGCCACCTCGATTATGCCTTTTTCTATCAGCCTCATGGCCCGTTCCGCCTCCATCATATCAAAAAGGGCGTCATAAAGCGGGCGCAGGTAAGGGTTTACCTTCTCGTAGATGTCTCCGGGCAGAAAGCCAAGTTTCTCGCCCGCTTCCACTGCGGGCCTGGCCAGCACAATGCGGTTTACTTCCTTTTTCAGAAGGGCGTTTACGCCCATGGCCATGGCCAGGTACGTCTTGCCGGTGCCAGCCGGGCCTATGCAAAAAACTATGTCGTGCTTTTTTATGGCGTCTATGTATTTTCTCTGGGATTCGGTCTTGGGGATTACAAGGCGCTTCCTGGAGGGCACCTCTATATTGCTTGTGAAAAGGTTCTGGAGGGAAGGGCCGTCGCCCTGCCTGCGGGCCTCCACGGCCTGTCTTACGTCTTCCGGCTTAAGGACATATCCCTGCCGGTTTATCAGCCGCAGTTCCTCGATAAGCTGCTCCGCCTTCTGCACCGAAGGCTCCGGGCCCTGCACAAAGAGCTTGTCGCCCCGGAAGCTCATGGCCACACCCAGGGCCTCCTCGATCATGCCGAACACCGGCTGCAATCCGCCGGTAACAAGATCAAGCTCTTTTTCGAGGTCTATTTCTATTTGTGCCGTTACCGTTTGAAACACCGGAAACGAGCCATAACCGCTCTTTTTTTAACTGGGGGCTGATGATTCATCACCATTGCCACATCCAAATATTAGCATAGCATCCCCAAAAGAAAAAAATCTATAATTCAAGGAGATTGCCTCTTTGTACGCGCCAAGTAAACGGCCCCTGCCGGCCAGCGCGGAGGCCAGCACAAGAGGGGTGGATTTGGGCAGGTGGAAATTGGTTATAAGGCAGTCCACTGCCTGGAACCTGTGGCCGGGGCGGATGAATATGTCCGTTTGTCCCCGCACCGTTTGAGGGGAAACGGCCGGAAGCGGCTGGTACTGGCCGGAAAGGTATCCCTCCAATGCGCGGGTGACGGTGGTGCCAACCGCAAATATTTTTTTGCCCGAGCCCTTTACCCGGCTTATTTCATCCAGAACCTGAAGCGGGATCTCAAACTCTTCCGGCAGCATTAAGTGCTCCGCCAGGTTGCCGGCCTTAACGGGCATGAACGTGCCCCTGCCAACGTGCAGGACTATCTTTAAAATCCGGACGCCGCGAGCGGAGAGTTTTTCCAGAAGGCCGGGCGTGAAATGCAGCCCCGCCGTGGGGGCCGCGATGGAGCCTTCCCTGGAGGCATACACGGTCTGGTACCAGTTTCCGTCTTCCGGTATGGGCTTTCTTTTTATATAAGGGGGCAGAGGCATGAGGCCGTGCTCTTTCAGCGCTCTGTCCGGCCCGCCCTGGCAAACCAGTTCGGCTTCACGGTCCTCATTTAAAAAAACGGATAAACCCTCGCCTATTTTCAGCCAGCCGGTGTATCTTCCTTTCCAGAGCGCCTCCCACCGGCTGCCGTCCTGCTTCTTCTTTACAAGCAATACGTCCAGCTTGCCGCCCGTGGGTTTTTCGCCTATAAGCCTGACAGGCATAACGCGGGTTTCGTTCAGTACTAGCGCGTCCCCCTCTGACATGAAATCCGGCAGGCTGGAAAAAGACGAATGCGCCGGGCCGGTTTCCGAAAGCACAAGAAGGCGGGAAGAGTCCCGCTTTTGAAGCGGTTTTTTTGCGATAAGCCCCGGTGGAAGGGTGAAGTCAAAAAGGCTGGTTTCCAGGCCCGTCTTACTTTCCACTTGCCGTTGTTGCCTGCTGCACGCCGCCCGCTGGCACGCCATCGGAATTTACAAGGCTTGCGCCCGGGTAAAAATGGGAGAGGATGTCCGTGTAGTTTTTGCCTGCCCTGGCCATTTCCTGGGAGGACCACTGGCACATACCTACCCCGTGGCCATATCCGCTGCCCTCAAGGTCCATGTAGCCGTTTGTGAAGTCCATCTGGAACTCGGTGCTGGGGAGCGTCTGCCAGCCGAGCATCCTCCTTAAATCCGTGGCGTTTACCATAACCGGGCCGTTTCCCCCATCAAGTTCCAGCGCCTTTACCCTGCCGGTATCCGTATGCGATGCTATTTTTATGTCCTTTATGTCCCCGACGCCTGTTGCGTTTTCTATCTGCGAGACCGGGAATTTTCTTGCCCAGGAGTAATAGGGGGACTGGTCGCAATCGCACGTCACCGGCTTCAAATAAGGCACTGAAAAGCCGAAGACCTCAGCGGGGTCTTCAGTGGTGCCGTTGCCGCAAGTGGAATGATAAAGGGCCTCGATGGGCTGGCCGCCGTAAACCAGTATCTGGCCGGCGGTCTCATCAACCGCTTTCTCCACCTTGTCATCATGGATGTCTCCGCGGTACACCTGATTGAGCACGCTGGAAGTAACATCATAAAGGAGCCCCTTGTTCTTTTGCATCTGGTATAAGGCATATGTGCGGGAAGCCACGGCCTGGGCCTTTAACGCCTCAAGCGCCCAGTTGCTTCCGGTCTCCGCCTTGACAACGCTTTTCACATAATCTTCCAGGTCCACA
Organism: Nitrospirota bacterium; assembly: GCA_021788025.1. Taxonomy (GTDB): domain Bacteria; phylum Nitrospirota; class Thermodesulfovibrionia; order Thermodesulfovibrionales; family JdFR-88; genus JAKAKS01. The sequence goes on along the minus strand of JAJYLE010000035.1, from coordinate 12,009 downwards.
GAGTCTATAAGGTAAAGACTGTTTTCACCCCTCCAGACCTCCACATCGCCGCTGTAAGGGCGGTCGCCCACAAGCAGCTTGGCAAGCTCCTTGTCCAGCAGTTTCAGTTTTTCATTTGGGGCGGGTATGGATTTGAATTCATCCGCCAGTATAAGGACCCGGATTGAAACGGCGCGGGCCAGGCCAGGCGATGCCGCAATAAACATCAGGACGGCCCCAAGGAAAACAAAGAAAGCCCGCATGGATATCTTCGCTTTCATCTTTTGCCAATCAGCCACATTATCAGCGTCAGCGCCAGGCTTATCAGAATGCTGGTTGCAAGCGGGAAATAGAACGTGAAATTTTTCCGTTTAACGAGGATATCGCCCGGAAGCCTGCCAATCCCGTGGACCTTTCCCGCCAGCAGGAAAAAAAGCCCGGCAACGATAATGATGACGCCTGTAAAGAGGAGGAATTTGCCTATGTCCTGCATGCCTGTCATCCGGGCGAGTGCGCTTTTTTTTCAGCCCTGCGCCGAACGGCTTCCATGGCGGAAAATGTGCAGCCGCAATGCTTTTGCCTGTACAGGCCAAGCCCCCCTGCCGTCTTCATGCCTTCGCGGAAACCGGGCCGGAAATCTTCGTAATGGAAAGGTATGTTGTAAGTGGATTCCACCCTGGCTGCCTCGGCGGTTATTATATCAAATTTCTGGTAGGGGCTTACCAGCAGGGTTGTGGTGAAGGCGTCCATCTTCAGCCTTTTTGCCTCGGCCGCGGCCTCTTCCAGCCGCAGCCTGTAACAGACGGCGCAGCGCGCCCCCTCCGCCGTGTTTTCCCCAAGGGCCTTTACGAACTGGTCCAGCCCGTAAAGGTCCCTGTAGAGGATGTCCAGGCCCCAAAGCGCCTGGAGCCTTTTTAAAGAGCCCAGCCTGCTGGCATATTCCGGTTCCGGATGTATATTGGGGTTGAACCAGAAGCCCTTCAGGCTGAAACCGCCTTCCCTCAGCCTTGTAACGGGGTAAACGGCGCAGTTGGAGCAGCATATGTGCAGCAGGAGCTTCACCAGAGTATTTTACTCTTAATGGCCCGGCGCCGTCCCGCCCAAAAGCTATTTTTCTACTTTTTAAGCGCTTTCATCATCTTTATAACCGGCACGAAGTTGAAATAGCTGGTCTCCTGAACAGGCAGCTTTTCGTTGCTGCCCCATTCCACCCATGAAGGGATATAAGTGGCCACTTTTCTGAACCCAAGCAGCCTCAGGGTAAAATACGAGGTGACCGCTCTGGAGCCGTTCTGGCAATATACGATGACCTCTTTTTTCCTGCTTAGCCCGGCATAAATCTTCTTCAACTGGTCAGGGGCCTTAAGGAGTGTAGACCCTTTTTGGAAGTTCTCCCAGGCATTGATGTTTATGGCGCCGGGGATATGGCCGCCCCGGAGGGCCAGTGCCACCATTCCGTGATATTCAGCGGGAGTGCGGGCATCCAGCAGTATGACGCCCGGCTTTTTGAGATGGGCGCGCACATAGGCGGTTGTTGCGTATTTTGTGCGGACCGGCCTGGCTTTGAATTGAGCGGGTTTGAGTACGGTCTTTGCCGTGGCGGTCTGGCCTTTCCAGTTTTCGATCCCGCCATCCAGTACGTGGATATCAGGCATGCCAAGATAGTCCAGGATCCAGAATTCGCGGAATGCGGAAATCCTGTTCCCGTACAGGACCACCTCTGAATCTATGGAGAGGCCGTTTGCCCCAAGTGTCTTTTCTTCTCTTTTGACCGGGAAGGGCACTGCGTCCGGGCCGCCCTGAAGGCTGTCTACCGGAATGTTTATGGCCCCTGGTATATGCCCGGCCGCGTAATCCTTTTCCGCCCGCACATCAACCACAACGGCCTTGCCGTGCGCGGCAAGCCATTGCCCGTTTACAAGAAGCGCTGGGTTTTCCACAGCTGCTTTGGCCGCAAACGGGACAAAAACATACGATAATAAAACCAGCGCAAACGCCGGTAAAACTGAAAATGCCTTTTTCATTTCTTCCCCATTTCTCATTTATTTAATGCATATGTATTTATGCACGTCTGCCAGCCTTTCCAGCGGATATTATAGCCATTTAAAAGAAAGGGGTTCTGTGACATTGTCACAGAACCCCTTTCTTGATTGAAGCCTGGGCCGTTGGCCTATTTTTGCATGCTCTTTATAGCCTTGATTACCGGGACGAAGTTGAAATATGTTACGTCCTGGGCGGGCAGGCTCTCATTGCTGCCCCATTCTATCCAGGAGGGGACGTAATCGCGCACCCGCCTGAAGCCGAGCATCTTTAAAACAAAAAATGCGTTGGCGGCCCTGGAGCCGGTCTGGCAATACGTGATTATCTCCTTGCGCCTGTCCAGTTTGGCGTAAATCTTCTTCAGGTCGGCTGCCGGCTTAAGGAAGGTTGTGCCTTTCTGGAAATTGTTTGCATAGTTCATATTTATTGCGCCGGGGATATGCCCGCCGCGGAGCGCCCTTACGTCCGTGCCGCGGTATTCGCCAGGGGTGCGGACATCCACAAGGATAACCCCTTTGTTCTTCAGATGGGCGCGCACATAGGCGGTTGTTGCATACTTGGAGAGGTCCGGCTTTGCGACGAACTTTGCCGCCGGAAGCTTGGACTGCTCAGTTGAAGACTGCCCTTTCCAGCCCTCGATGCCGCCGTCCAGCACGTGTATGTTGCGCATCCCAAGGTAATCGAAAATCCAGTATTCACGGAACGCCATCTCACGTCCGGCGCCGTACAGGACCACATCCTTGCCGATGGTGAGGCCGTCCGCGCCAAGGGTTTTTTCTTCCTGTTTGATAGGGTAGGGCACCGCATCCGGCGGGCCCTGAAGGGTGCCAAGCGGGATGCTTATGGCGCCAGGAATGTGCCCTGCCGTGTAATCGCCGCTTTTACGGACGTCAACTACAACAACCTTTTTGGCATTGGCGGAAAGCCACTGGGCATCTACCAGAGGCCTGCCGGAGGCCGCGGCAAATCCTGCTGAAAATAAAACCGCTGCAAAGGTTACGCCTGCAACTGCCAGGAATCTACGGAACGCGCTTCTCATCGTTCTCCCCCTTCTTCTTTATTATTATTATGCCGCCTCATGGCGGTTATACCCACCTTGGTTCATTCTTTGACTTTACCTGTTTTCTAAATATAACTCTAAAAGAGAAGGAAATCCATTCATAAATATAAGCTATGAATAAAAGCGCCAGCCCCAATTGCAATCGGGGCTGGCGTATCAGGTTTTTTACCTTGATTTCAGCATGTTACACCATTTTCACATCATGGGGGTGCCGCCGCCGGTCATTCCGCCGCCGGAAGGCATGTTGCCCATGGCGCCCATTCCAGCCCTGCTTTGTACTTCCGATGCATTGTAGATGCCGTTGCCGCCCACTCCCAGCAGCTTCAAAACGGCCGTCTGATTATTTTGCAGCTGGCCTTTCACCTGGCCGGAAGCCGCGGCCTGGCTGAAGTCCACGACTATTGAAGAACCGTTTGACAGCCCGAGCGCGAAAGTGGAAGCCGCATTGTCCAGGCTGGACACTGTGCCTGCGGCTATAGTCTGCACCTGGCTGGCAGTGCAGGTGCCGGCGTTAAAGTCGAAGCTGGTGCAGTTTGCCGCCCCCGGAAACCCGTTTTGCCGGGCAAAGGACATCAGGTTCTGGAAATTGGACTGGCCCTGTGCGGAAGTGGTTACAGTAAAATTCTTGTTGCCGGCATTCATCGTGACGGCATTTGAATTGAAGGCGGTTACAAGCCCGCTTATGCCGTTTGTGTAACCAAGCGAATTCATGCCTGCCGCATCCAGGGGGCTAACCCTCATGGTAACGGTGCAGGCGGAGGTGCCGAACCCGTTAACGTCAAAATCCTTAAGCACGAAATCCAGCCCCACCTGATTGTCCTGGCTGGCAAGCACGTTAACTGCGCCGCTGATGTCCAGCGTGCAGTTGTTTCCGGAGCAGGAAAGGGCGTTTGGCGTGCCGTTGTGGGCCGTCCTGTAGGATGTAAAGGCGCAGGCGTTGCTGATCCCGCCAGAGTTCGTAACGCCCACTGCGTTGCTGAACACCAGTTGCAGCCGGTTATAATTTGCCGCCGGGCAGGTGGTTGTGTTTATAAGCTGCACCACATTCGAGAGATCTGAAAGGTTCATGCTTACAGGGGTGCTAAGGACGGAGCATGAACTGCCGTCGCTGGAGTTGACCAGCGCCACCGAATTGATGACCGCGGCCACCTGCTGGTAAGTTGACGCATCATCTGTCATGAACAGCCCAACGGCGCCGCTTTGCGGCGTGGAAGATGTGCCGCCCCCGCTGCCGCAACTGGCCAGCCAGAAAGCGCCGCCAATAAACATAAAGAAAAGCGCAATAAGTTTCAATGGTGTTGGTTTCACGATTCCTCCTGAATTTGTTTCCGGGGATTGTACACCTTTAAAAAAGCCGCTTCCGTGATTGCCGTCACTGCGGCAATGCAGCTGCCGGCCTGGGAACTCTCAAATTCTACTTTTAAATGCCCTCACCGTCAATATCAGTGACTGCTTATTTCTGCCGTGTTGAGTTAGTATATTAGCGCGTGTAATGGCAATGGAAGAAAACATAGCCTCGGTACTTGGCAGGATTAAATCCGCTGCCCTGGCGGCGGGGAGAAATCCTGAAGAGCTCACTCTTGTGGCCGTAAGCAAAACGGCCCCCGTCCAGTCCGTGAAGCGCGCGTTTGGGGCAGGGCTTGCCGTATTCGGGGAAAACCGCATACAGGAGGCCGGGGAAAAGATGCAGGCCCTGAAGGCAACGCCGGCCAGGTGGCATTTCATAGGCCACTTGCAGACCAACAAGGCCAGGGCGGCCCTTAAACTGGGGTTTGAGCTTATTCATTCAGTGGACTCCGAACGCCTCTTTTTTGAGCTGGAAAAACAGGCCGCGCTTTTAAATATTGAAGCGCAGGACGTGCTTGTGGAGATAAAGCTCTCCCATGAGCCTTCCAAGCACGGGTTGATGCCGGAGGAACTGTTCGGGTTCCTGGAGAAATCCAGGGGCGCAAAACATATTAATATAGTCGGGCTCATGACAATGCCCCCGTGGTCTGAAGACAGCGGGGCGGCAAGGCCATACTTTAGAAAATTAAGGGAGCTTCGGGACGAGGCCAGGCGGCGCGGTTTCAGCGGTATTGGCGCGCTTTCGATGGGGATGTCCGGAGATTTTGAGGTTGCGATAGCCGAGGGCGCCACGCTGGTGCGGGTGGGAGAGGCCATTTTTGGGGCGCGGAAAAACGAGAAAGAACCGGAGGCGTTTGAAAATGATTGATCTGGCGTTCATAGGCGGCGGCAATATGGCCGAGGCCCTGATAAAAGGAATTAGTTCCGGCAGGGCTGGTTCCTACCGGATAACCGTGGCGGAGCCTGGCGAGGAAAAAAGGCTTCACCTTGAAAAGAAATACGGCGTGAAGGCAACTGCATCCAATATGGAAGCTGTCCGGGCGGCCAGGACCGTCCTGCTTGCGGTGAAACCCCAGATAATGGAGGGTGTGCTTGGCGAGATAAAAGACGGCATAACCGCGGACCACACCGTGATATCCATTGCCGCCGGTGTAAGGCTTTCATTTCTGGGGGCAAGGCTTGGCACTAAAAAGCTCATAAGGGTAATGCCCAACACACCTGCCCTTGTTGGCGAGGGTATGACGGTGATATCCCTTTGCGAGTGCCTGGAGGATGCCGTTATAACCGTGGTGAAGGACATATTCATGTCCGTGGGCAAGGTAAGCGTGATGCCCGAAAAATACATGGACGCCGTAACGGCGCTCTCCGGCAGCGGCCCTGCCTTTTTCGCGCTGTTTATAGAGGGGCTGGTGGAAGGCGCGGTGAGGGCCGGGCTTGCGGCGGAAGACGCAAGGCTGCTGGCGCTTCAGACGGCGGCCGGTACGCTTAAAATGCTTGAAGATGGCATGGACACGCAAAACCTCAGGCGCATGGTTACATCGCCGGGCGGCACTACCGAGGCCGGGCTGAAGGTGCTTGAAGGCAAGGGATTCAAGCAGGCCCTGTATGATACAATAGATGCCGCGGCCAGGAGGGCCGCGGAACTGGGAAAGGGGTAATGTACTTAAAGGAGCCGGGGTGTTCATAGCCTCTAATTTCTTGTCCGCAGTGGCTTCGATCCTGGATTGGGCCCTGTCCGTTTACACCTGGATCATAATTGCAGCGGCCCTGATAAGCTGGGTCAGCCCGGACCCTTATAACCCGATAGTGCGTTTCCTTTACCGGGTAACGGACCCGGTGCTTCGCCCCATACGGCGGCTGACTGGGGCGATCGGCGGGATAGACATCTCGCCGCTGATAGCCATTTTGATAATCTGGTTTATCCGGAGGTTCCTGATAGTTACGCTCCTGGATATAGCCGTGAGAATAAGATAAAGCGGGGAGGACAGAAAAGATGAAGATAACGCCTCTGGACATTCAGCAGAAACAGTTCCCGGTGAAATTCAGGGGGTTCGACGCCGACGAGGTGTACGCCTTCATGGAGCTTGTGCGTGAGCAGATGGAAGAATTGATGCGTGAAAACAGCCACGGCAAGGAGACAATCTCCAGGCTGGAAGCGCAGATGAAGGAATACAAGGGCATGGAGGCGGCGCTCACTGAAACTCTGATGACGGCCCGGCAGATGGCCGATGACCACCGCAACAATGCCCGCAAGGAAGCGGAGCTGATATTGCGCGAGGCGGAGATAAAGGCCGAGGAGATGCTGAGGGACGCCCAGGAGCGCGTGGTGAAGATTCACGAGGACATTGTGGACCTGAAAGGCATACGCAGGCACTTCAAGGAAGAGATGAAGAGGCTCATTGAAAACCATTTGCGGCTCATTGAGTTTGACAAGGAGCGCGAGGGCGAGGGCGAAGAGGCCGCGGTGGAGAGCTCCGATTTTCTCGACGAGAAACCGGGCCGGCAAATGGATGAGCAGTGAGGGCGCGTTATAACGCCCTGAAGGGCTTTGAAGACATTCTGCCGCCGTCTTCCGGCTTATGGAAAGAATTGGAAGACAAGGCCAGCCGCGTTTTCCTTTCCTGCGGATATAACGAAATAAGGGTGCCCATAGCCGAGAGCACGGACCTCTTTGCAAGGAGCATCGGCGAGACATCGGACATTGTGTCCAAGGAGATGTATACGTTTATGGACAAGGGCTGCCGGAGCATGACCCTGCGCCCGGAAGGCACCGCGCCCGTGGCGCGCGCCTATGTGGAGCATAACCTTTCCATTCTGCCGCCCCCCCAGAAATTCTATTACGCCGGCCCGATGTTCAGGTACGAAAGGCCCCAGAAGGGCAGGCAGCGGCAGTTCCATCAGGTTGGGGTTGAATGCTTTGGCGCGGGCGCGCCGGAGGCCGATGCGGAAGTCATTTATATGCTGTGCAGATTCCTGGAGGCCGCCGGTGTCCGGGACTTCAGGCTTGATGTCAACTCCATTGGGGACGATAAATGCCGCCCGGTGTTCCGCCAGAGGCTTGTGGAATTTTTTGCTCCCGTTAAAAACGAGCTCTGCCCGGACTGCCAGAGGCGGTATGAGCAGAACCCGCTGAGGATACTGGACTGCAAGGTGCCGCGCTGTGTGGAGCTGAGGGCGAATGCGCCCGCGATAACGGATTCGCTTTGTGACGAATGCCGCGCCCATTATGAAAACGTGCTTGGCTTTCTGGACACGCTTGGCATTAAATATAATAAAAACCCTCTGCTTGTACGCGGGCTGGACTATTATACCCGCACCACGTTCGAGGCCAGAAGCAGCCTGCTTGGGGCGCAGGACGCCTTTGCCGCGGGCGGCAGATATGACGGGCTTGTGGAGGAGTTTGGCGGCCCTTCCACCCCGGCCGTTGGATTTGCAGTTGGGATGGAGAGGCTGGCCGGCATGCTTGAAGGGAATGCCGCGCTTCCGGTTATGGACGCTTTTATAGCTTATATCGGCAATGGCACGCCGCAGCGGGCCTTGAAGCTGGCCGCCGGACTCAGGGAAAATGGCTGCCGCGTGGAGCTTGGTTTTGGCGGATCGCTTAAAAGCCAGCTAAGGAAGGCGGACAAGCACGGGGCCAGGTTTGCGTTCATCATAGGCGAAGAGGAACTGGCGTCGGGCATGGTAAAGTGGAAAGATCTGAAGCAGCACACGTCCGGCGAAACGCCGGAAAGAGACGCGGGTCTGCTGCTGAAAACCTGAAGGGCATGAGAAAGACCCTAGTTTTAGGCTTTGTTGTGCTGCTTGCCATTTCGGCTGCCGCGGTCGTAATTACCTCTTACTCTGTTTTCGACCGGAATTCAAAAAAGATGCAGGCTGCAATGGAAGACGCCTCTCCACTCACGGCAGACCAGATGTTCGCCATCCAGACCTCGGTAAACGCCTCAAAGGACAGTCTTCTGCAAACCGGCATTTACATAGTTGCAGCGGTCTGCGCCCTTGCTTTTCTTCTGGGGATTAAACTTACAAAACCGTTGTGGGAGGTCAGGAAGGGGGCGCGGGCCATCAGCGGGGGGGACCTGGATTACGAGTTTCCTTCGTATGCCGATAAGGAATTGTGGGACATCTGCGCGGCTTTCAGCGACCTTGCAAAGACATTCAAGCGGCAGGCAAGGGTGCTTTCTTTGAAAGAGTTTTTCATAAACAAGGTAATGGACCCTTTCTGGATAATAGACCCGGACTTTGCCGTAACGGACATAAACCCCGCCTTCGAAAACCTGTTTGGCTACAGCCGCCAGGACGTAATCGGCAGTTCCGTATTTGAGTTCATGGACGAGGATGACGAAAGGGCCCTCAGAAAAAAACCATTCGCCGTGGCAGGCCGCATAAACGAGATTTCAATGATCACGAAATCGGGGGACCTGTTGCCGGTGCAGATCACCTGGTTTCCAGTGGGTGAGGAAATGACCATCACGCCGGGTGCAATAGGCGTTATCAGGGACAACAGCAGGGAGCAGTCACTTAAAAATTCCCTGGCAGGGGCGGGCGAGTTCAGCCGCACTCTAATGGACGCCATGCCGGAGCCAGCCGTGGTGCTTGACCGGGACCTCAATATTGTATCGGCCAACAAGGCGGCCAGGGAGAGTTCAGTATATGAGCTTTCCGGCAAGAACTGCTCCAGCCTTTTCCGGGTGCCTCCCGCTTCGTGCCGCTATCACATGCCTGAGGACTGCCCGGTTTCCTCCGTGTTCAGTACAGGCGCGGCCGCGCGGCAGATACACGAGATAAACGATGGCCGCAATGCCGCTTATTACGAGATGGCGGCCTATCCCGTAAAGGACCCGTCCGGCCTGGTTAAAAACGTGCTTATGCTGGTCCATGACATCTCCGGCAAGAAGAAATTCGAAAACGAGATAGCCGTAAAGACCAGGGAGCTTACGGCCCTGCTTGGCGTTTCCAGGCTGCTTAACAAAACGCTGGTGTGGGACGAGATATTCAGCCTTGTGCTCGATAATACAGTAGACTTTGCCGGCATGGACGGCGGATGCGTATTCACGCTGGACGACGCCGGCAAGGAGCTTTCGTGCAGGAAGCACAAGGGCCTGTCCGATAATTTCGGTTCTGCTGTCAGCGCCATCAGGATAGGGGAGGACATACCAGGCAGGGTGGCTGCCACCGGGCAGGCGTTTACCACTTCGGACCTGGCCGCCGACAACAGGGCGGAAAAATCCATGCTCCGGCACACCGGCTTAAAGGCTTGCGCCGTGTTCCCCATAAAGGGCAAGGAAAAGACATTGGGCGTTTTCATAGTGTTCGGACTTAAAAGCCATACGTTTAGCACCTCGGAGGAAAACGTGCTTGGCTCCATAGGCGAGATCTCCGGCATGGCCTTTGAAAACGTGAGGCTTTACGAGAGGATGAAGCTTATGTACCAGCACCAGAAATGGCGCAAGGCGGAAGATCACAGGGAGCTGGCCAGGATGGCGTCCGCGCTGTCGGCCCATGCGGACCTGAAGGAGATGCTGGAGACCGCTCTTGATATCATGAAAGGCGCCGTGATGGCGGATTTTATCTGGCTGCTGGAACTGGATGCCGATGGCAATCTTGATGCAAAGTCCGCATCGGCCCCGGACATTGCTCCGGGCGAGCGGATATACGGCAAAGACGAGAGTTCCCTGGAGTCCCGGGCCCTTTCCCTGAAGGAGCCGGTGCTGATACCGGATATGGATGCGGGCGGGGACTTCGAGTTCCCGGAATGCCTGAAAAAATACGGGTTCGAGGCGGCCTGCGCCGTCCCGGTGCTCTCAGAGGGCATAGCTACCTCTGTAATCGGGCTTTATTTTACCGGGTACAGGCGGCCTACGGAAGAAGATATTTCCTTCCTGCAAACCACAACCAGCATCCTGGATATAGCGGTCAGGCAGGCCAGGGCATTCGGGAAGATCCGCCGCAAAGCGGAATAATGGGGGGAAAACCCCGGGGGAGCGCTGAAACATTTTGAAGTGCGCCCTTAAGGGCCTGATGTTAGTGGATTGTTACCGGCTGCCAGTTGAAGAAATAACGGTCCATTGCCGTTGTGCTTCCTACCGGGATATGCCCGTACCGGATTGAAAGCTGGTTATCCGCCTCGTATTTAGGTTCCCCGTCCACCGCCACTTTCCACATCGCCGCAACCAGCCCGGACCTGTCTGAGCCGGACTTGCAGTGTATCAGCACAGGGCGAGGGGCCGTCCTGAACACCTGGAGGATTTGGTTAAGCTGCTCCGGCGTAGGCTCGTGCGAGGCGGACAAAGCGATATCGTAATGGTTTATCCCGTTTGCCACGCTGAACCGGATTTCATCCTTGTACCACTTGTCAGACGCGTTCCTGCCGCGCAGGTTTATTATGCTTTTAATGCCGTATGTTTTTGCGTAATATTCAAGCCGGCTGTAATCAGGCTGCGCGCACCTGTAAGCCTCGCCCGGCGTTACCGCATGGAAATTGCCGTCACCAAAGATAACCAGATAATATCCGCCGGAAAGCAGGGCTGCCGCCATGATGAGCAGTAAAAGACTGCGCGCTATTTTGCTGCCTGGGACAAATCTCTTCAACTTTCCGCAAACTCCTTATTACATTATATTAATTCAACTCGCTCAAAAAACTGTACTATATAAAAAATGGCAAGGGAAAAAAGCGGGCACAAAGCAGGACAATCCGGCAAAAAACTTCTCCATGCGTCCTTTATTGTGATGCTGGCCCTCAAGGGCGTGCTTTCTTTTTTTGAGGTCCTTGGAGGGGTGGCCCTGTTTTTCATCCCGCCCTCTTTGATCGGCAGGTTTGTCAGGCTGCTTACGGAACAGGAGCTTGTAGAAGACCCGCGCGATTTTATTGCCAACCACCTCCGGATGTGGGCAAGCCATTTTTCAATACACTCCGAGGCGTTTGCCGCCATTTATCTGCTCTCCCACGGAGCAGTAAAGCTTCTGCTGGTTGGTTCGCTCTGGAAAAGGAAACTCTGGGCGTATCCAACCGGGATTATGGTTTTTTTTGGGTTTATCGTTTACCAGCTTTACAGATACAGCCATACTGGTTCGATTTTCCTTGTTTTTCTGACCGGGCTGGATCTGCTATTGATATATCTTACGTGGCAGGAATATAAGCTGGTCAAGTCAGGCGCGGTATAGGTCAGCCCACCCAGTCCAGTTTCCTCACCCGCAAACTTACGCCAAGGTTGTCCGCCAGCCTGCGGCATTCTTCCAGGTCCACCCCCTCCGCGTCCACTACCGTGGCCTGCACGCCGGGTATGGCGTCTTTTGCCTTTTTTATGAAATCCAGGACCGCCTCGAACGCATTTGGAAAGGAGGGGCGGCAGAGCTTCTGGTAAGTTGCGCCGTCGTGTGCGTCCAGGCTTATGGAAACCGAGTCCACCAGGCCTTTGAGTTCTGGCAGTATGTCTCTTTTGTTTATAACGTTGCCGTGCCCGTTTGTGTTCAGGCGGATGCGCCCGCCGCGCTCCTTTACCCAGGCGGAAACTTCCTTGATCACGTCCAGACGGATGGTGGGTTCGCCAAACCCGCAGAAAACTATCTCCTTGAATGCCTTC
>JAJYLE010000193.1 GCA_021788025.1 Nitrospirota bacterium | reverse complement strand
ATGCTTTATGTACCTCGGCCCGTGCAGTTTCAGCCCGTAATAATGCGTTGCGAAAAAGATCGGCACCGCCATGGACGCAGTCATGTTTATATTCTGCGTGGGCGATATGAAACCGGGAATCAGCCCCATATAGTTGCACAGAAGAATGTACATGAAAAGCGTGCCTATGAGCGGGAAAAACTTGTCGCCCCACTCTTCGCCTATGCTGTCATGGCAGGTCTTAAGCACAAACTCCGCCGCGGCCTCAACCACATTCTGGATGCCCCTGGGCACAAGGGCCATCGCCCCGCGAATGACAAGCGCAAGAATTATCAGCAGCAGCGAGGCCAGGATTGCAAATGATACATACGGGGGGACCTTATCGGGATTGATTATAAGGTCCATCAATGTAGCTTCGTTCATTAGTCCAGTCTCCTTCAGTAAAATCGGGATTATGTTACTTGACGGGCATAGGCTTGTCAAGAATAGGATCATAAATATTGGTTATATTGCTGCTTACCCCCGGTTTGACCCGAAAAATCAATGGGATATAATTAAAAAAAAGGAGGGAAAAATGAAAAATATTTTTCTGATATGCCTGGCCGCCGGATTTCTTTTTATGTCCGGCTGTTCGGTTATCCAAAGGGAACCCCCGTCATCGGGCATACCCAGTTATAGTCTGGGGGACCTCCTGGTAATGGTGAACAAGCCTGTTCCTGACGTTTGGAAGGCCACTGTCGCGGGGTATAAGGAGCTTGGCATCGAACTTACCAAGAGTAAAAGTGATAGCTTAACTGGAAAAGTGGAAGGAAAACTGGCCAACGGAGACATTGTGGTTACAGACCTCAAGTCCGTAAACCCCCAAAGAACAGATGTGTCCATCAAAGTAGGCTCCCTGGGGAACAAGGATTACTCTTATACTATCTGGAGCAGTATCCAGAAGCATTTGTAGCAATCCGGCGGAGGAAAATTTTTTTACGGGCCAGTTTAATGCTGGCCCATCCGCCTTACCTCTGCCGCAAAATGGCGCAATGGGCCGACAGCCCCGCGCCAAAGGATGCCATCACGCAATATTGCCCGGCCTGCACGCCGCTGTTGATTATCTTTTCAAGGACAAACCAGACCGTGGCTGAAGACATATTGCCATGCTCGTTCAATATTTTCCTGGCCGGGCCGGTCTTTTCTTCCGGAATCCCCAGCGCGTCCCGTACGGCGTCGATTATCTTTTCGCCGCCCGCGTGAATGGCCCAGTGGCCTATGCCGCCAATGCCGGAGCCGTTACCGCCAATATCGCTTGCGGCAATGGCGTCCATGACAACCCCCTTTACGTGCTGTCCCACAAGCCCCGGCAGCCCCATCGATATCTGATTTGTGAGCCTGCCATTTTTATGGACAAAGCGGATGGATTCCCGCAACTCCGGCACATAACGCGCCTTGCTGGAAACCACCTCCAGCCCCTGCGGGCGGCCCCAGATAACAGCCGCCGCCGCGCCGTCTGAAAAAAGCGCATTGGAGATTATAAGCCCGTAGTCATCCGCCCCGCCCATTTCAAATGTTGCGCTGCATATCTCCACGGACACGCATGCCGCGATGCCGCCGGGATTGGAGTTGATCACCATAGCGGCCATTTCCATATTTGGGAGCGCGCCGGAACATCCTGCCCCCACAAGATCAAAGGCCTTAATGCCCCGCGGCATCCCCAACCTTTCGATCAGATAGGTGGAGAGCCCGGGGCAGATATACCCCGTGCAGGTGTTAACAATCAATGCGTCAAGTTCCCCTGCGTTTATGCCGGCCTTTGCAAGGACGGCTTCAAGGGCGCGGCAGGAAAGCTCCAGCGCCTTTTCAGTAAATCTGGCAATGCGGGCATCCGGGCCCTCGTTAAAGAAGCTGGCCGGGTCATCAATGGCGAAATGCCTGGTTCTGATGGAAGGGTGGCCGAATATGCGTTTCAGGGCCAGCCGCCCCTTGCGGCCAAGCTGCGCGGAAAACCTGTCCAGTATATATCCGGCGGCCTCGTCCTGGGTGGGCCTGAACTCCGGGATGGCCGTTGCAACGGCCGCTATCTTAGGCGCGTTTTTTATCATTTGGCCTCCAGCCCCAGAAGCCTGAGCCCTTTTCGTATGCGGGCCGTGTGCCTCCATAAGGGCTGTTTTATCCCCAGCATCCTGAATAATCTCCTAATTCGGGGCAGATGTCTAGATTGCATGGAACGCACATCAATAAAATTGAGATTTCCGGCGACGACTGATTCCACCCCCCTGAAAAGCCAATCGAAATTCAGGCCGGGGGAAAGATAAAAGACCGGTTCCAGCATCTCCGAAGCTGAAAGCGATAAAAGGCCCTCTTGCCGCGCAATGCGCTCCAGCCCCGTGCCGGGATAAATCCTTACGCCTATGTTAAAAAAGACAGCGTCCTGCGGCTTTGGATATGTTTTGGCAAACCGGAGCGTTTCACGCACGGTCTTTTCATTTTCACCAGGGCCTCCCAGCATGAAAATCCAGAGGCATGGAAGGCTGCTTTTCCGAAGTATCTCCGCCGCTTTTATCACGTGCTGAACACCAAACCCTTTGTTGAGTTTTGCCAGCACCGTATCCGAAGCGCTTTCGGCCGTTATGCCCACCCCGGCAAAACCTGCACGTTCCATCCGCCGCACCAGTTCCTCTGTTATAAACAGGGGGTTCAGTTCCACCGTATGCAGGCGCGCACGGATATTCCTCCTTATCACTTCTTCGCAAACAGAAATGGCATGGCCTGGAGGCGAGTTAAACACATTGTCCACAAACTCTATGTCCCTGAATCCTGATTTGGACAGGCGCTCTATTTCGTGGGCCGCCTCCGCAGGGTCCATAAGTTCATAGACGCCACCAGGCAGTTTCTTGTACGTGCAGTAGACGCACTCGAAATGGCAGCCGGCCTTGGTAAGCATTGGCGCGGCTGAAAGCATAGAAAGATAGCGCCTCTTATCAAGCCATTTTTCATACCTTGGAGGACGGAAGCACGCTTCGGATTTGTTCCGCGCCGGAGGAGTTGAAACATAAACACCATCTTTAAGCATTGCAGTGCCTTCCATTGCCGCGCCTTCAATATTGAGCGGCCCTTTACCGGAAGCATACGCTTCGAGCACGGCAGGGAAAACCCTTTCCCCGTCAGCCAGCACAGCAATATCCGCCCCTGTTTCAGCCAGAAGCTCCCTTGGCATTACGGATAAGGCGGCCCCTCCCAGCACCAGAGGAGCGCAGGTTGCCTGCCGTATTACCCTGGCCATCTCTTTTGGGCCTTCAAAAAGCCGGACTGGTGCGCAAAGGTCGTTATTGTCTATATTCCTGATCGAGAGGCCTACAACATCCGGGTTGAATGTTTTTATGACGGAGCGTATCGAGTTTATGGGATCGCGCGCGAACATGAGATCTGCAAGTCTTACATCATGCCCGGCGTTTTGGGCTGCCTCAGCCGCCATGCACGCGCCAATTGGCATTACAGGCTCGGGATAGATATTGCGGTTGGTTGATATGATTAAGGCCTTCATAAAAACCTAATCACATCAAAATAACGGATTTTATTTCCCCACCACTTCCACCTGGCCCTTCATTCCCAGTTGTTTGTGAAAGGGCCTGTCGCAATAGAACTTGTATATGCCGGTCTTCTCGAAGGCAACTGGCACCTCCACCGTCTTTTTGGCGGGCAAATCGACGTCCCGGATAATTTTACCTCCGGGGTCCTCGAGCGTAAAATCGTGCAGTATGCCAGCAGTGTTTTCAAGCCTGAATGTGACTCTGTCACCCTGCGAGACCCTGATATTATTGGGCTCGAATTTGAAATTGGAGGCCTTTATTTCAATGATATGCGTTTTGGTGATTTCATTCAAAGATACCTGTTTCTGAAGGCCTGCGCACGAGGCGGCCGCCGCAAGGAAAAACAGGGCAGCGATTGAGATTGCAGCCCGCCGGGCGCGCCGGTATTTTTTCA
>JAJYLE010000192.1 GCA_021788025.1 Nitrospirota bacterium | reverse complement strand
GGCAAACACCGCTCCGCAAAAAAAAGCAAAGCTTAATGTAAAAAATTCAGCATCGGCGAATGCCGCTGCAAAGTGACGAAAACGCCGCTGCTTGAAAACAGCCGGTGACGCGGCCGGAAACTACTTGCCGCAGTTTTCCAGATACCATTGATAAGTTCTTTTAATTCCTTCTTCAAGCGAAACGGAATACTTCCAGCCCATCGAGTTTATCTTTGAAACGTCCAGCATCTTTCTTGGCATTCCATCGGGCTTGGTCTTGTCATAGACTACCTGCCCGTCATATCCCGTAATCTCTTTTACCATAGACGCCAGCTCGCTTATTGAAACGTCCAGGCCCATGCCCACATTTACGACCCCGGGGGCGTCGTAGCCCTCCATCAGAAAGGCGCAGGCGTCAGCCAGGTCGTCAATATACAGGAATTCACGCTTGGGCGCGCCGGAACCCCATATCACCACCGGTCGCTTTTCAGGAGAGATTTTGGCCTCGTGGAATTTGCGTATCATGGCTGGAAGCACATGGGATGACTGCAGGTCAAAGTTATCAAACGGGCCGTACAGGTTTGTAGGCATCGCCTGTATGAAATTGCATCCGTATTGCCTGTTGTAGGCCTGGCACATCTTTATCCCTGCAATCTTGGCCACAGCGTAAGGCTCGTTGGTAGGCTCCAGCTCGCCAGTCAAAAGGTATTCCTCCTTTATGGGCTGGGGCGCAAGCCTGGGGTAGATGCAGGAGCTTCCTAAAAACAGGAGCTTTTTAACGTCGTTTAGATAAGAGGCATGAATCACGTTGGCCTCAATCATCAGGTTTTTGTAGATGAAATCCGCCGGATAGGTATTGTTGGCCAGTATGCCGCCAACCTTGGCAGCAGCAAGAAAGACGTATTCCGGTTTTTGCTCTTTGAAAAAATATTCCACGTCCTGCTGGCGCGTGAGGTCCAGTTCCCTGCTGGCACGGGTGATCAGGTTATTAAACCCCAGCGATTCAAGCTTCCTTGATATGGCCGAGCCTACCAGCCCGCGGTGCCCGGCCACAAATATTCTGGAGTTCTTATTCATGTCTCTTGAACGTCCTGAACCCTTCCCGTTTGCACAGAAGGTCCCTTTCGGCCTCCTTCAGGTCTTCCCGGACCATCTCGGACACCAGCTCTTTAAAGGAAACCCTGGGCGACCAGCCCAGCTTTTGCTTTGCCTTTGCGGGGTCGCCAAGGAGCGTGTCCACCTCGGAGGGCCGGAAATACCGCCTGTCCACTTCTACAACCGGCCGGCCGGAGCCGTCCACACCCTTTTCGTCAACCCCGTTGTCCTTCCAGCCGATCTCGATGCCAACTTCGCCGAACGCAAGCTCAACGAATTCGCGCACGGAATGCTGCTGCCCGGTGGCGATAACGAAATCATCAGGCGCGTCCTGCTGCAATATGAGCCACTGCGCCTCCACGTAGTCCATGGCGTGCCCCCAGTCACGCCGGGCGTCCAGGTTGCCAAGGTAAAGCTTGTCCTGCAGGCCCAGTTTTATGCGCGCCACCGCGCGGGTTATCTTCCTGGATACAAACGTCTCGCCGCGCACGGGTGACTCGTGATTGAAAAGAATGCCATTGCACGCAAAAAAATCATAGGCCTCCCGGTAATTCACGGTAATCCAGTAAGCGTAGAGCTTTGCCGCCCCGTAAGGGCTTCTTGGATAAAAGGGTGTTGTTTCCTTCTGAGGCACCTCCTGCACCTTGCCAAACAGTTCCGATGTGGACGCCTGGTAAAAGCGCGTCTTCTTGGACAGGCCCAGTATCCTGATGGCCTCCAGCAACCGCAGCGTCCCCAGCGCATCGGCATTTGCCGTGTACTCGGCAGTGTCGAAGGAAACCATAACATGGCTTTGGGCCGCCAGGTTGTAAATCTCATCAGGCTGAACGTCCTGCACTATGCGGATAAGGTTTGTTGCGTCCGTAAGGTCTCCGTAATGGAGTTTGAACCGCACGCCCTTTTCATGCGGGTCTTTGTACAGGTGGTCCACCCTGTCGGTATTGAAAAGCGAGGCCCTCCGCTTTATGCCATGTACTTCATATCCCTTATCAAGCAGAAATTCGGCAAGATAAGCCCCGTCCTGGCCGGTAACACCGGTAATAAGCGCTTTTTTCATATTCTACAAACGGTTTTCTCTCCGGAAAAATTTTACTGAAATCTGTTTAGTTTATCATAAAAACCGGCTTTCACTCCGGTCAACCCAAATATTTATTGCCCCCAGGGCAGCAACCAGCCCCGGCATCGAAGAAAGCAGCATGCTGCTGAACACGAACCAGTCAAGAAACATGGGAAAGCGCAGGCCTGGCATAAGTCTGCCGCAGAACAAACATGACATGAAAATCATGACACATGTCATATGGACAATGTCATATCTTTCCATTCTAAACTGTCGCGACGGGGGATAAAACCCCGAATTGAACGTGCAGGAGGCGCTATGGACCCCATTGCCGGTTTATAACAAAACAGGAGAGAGATGCGGATGACAGTCAGATTGCCGCGTATTTTGACCGCCGGGGGCTCCCGCCCTGATACGCACTCTATTTGAACAAGATGAACAGCGGCATGAAAAAAAATTCTTTAATTTTGGCCAATACAGGAGATTTCACTTGAACACAATCCGCAAAAAAAGAGTTAACCACGAGTGGAGGTTATTTTTTATGGAACAACCGAGCGTTTCAAATCTTGCATTTAAAATTTCATCATTGGTCCTTTTTATTTTATGTTGTCTTCCATGGGCCTGGGCGGATACCGTGCATTATGGCGGTTCTGGATTAACAGGTGTTACAGTTTCGGGCACCGGCACGCTGACATGCACTGGCGGCGTTTGTGGTGGTGGGGGCTCCAGTACTCCTTCTGTAACTCCCTACACGGCAAACTCAACGGTATCAGCTACGGCCCTGGAACGTGGCTTTGTGGACAACACGGGGGCAACTTCCAACATTACCCTTACGCTTCCGGCCTGCACGTCCACGGTGGATTCAGGTGTCTTTTATGTGACCGTGGCAAACACCATCACGATTGCGCCCAACGGAACCGACCAGGTGGCCGTGGGCGGCCTGAATTGTACTGCCGGGCATTCCGTAACCAGCGATGCCAATATAGGCACCATGATGGGCCTGAGCTGCCTGGCATCGGGCAAGTGGTATCTCACCGGCATAAACGGTGGCTGGACATGCAACTAGAACGCAAGCTGACCCTGAAGGGGCTGATGTGCCTGATTGCGCTGCTCTATGCGCTTATCGGCATAGTATGGGTATCGCTTGCCCATGCGGCCACGGGCGATATTTTGTCCGTGACTGTCATAAACACCACCGCGGCTGCGGATGTTACCTCGGCCTGCAACACGCCCGCAGCCTGTGACGGATGGGTTGCGGAGGTTGTTGTAAACGGCGTGGCCTCCGGAGGCACGTACAGCCTGGGCATGGGGACGCATAACAATCCGGCCAATGCAAAAATAGTTTGCACAGCCACGTCTCCGGGCTATGATGCGGGCGGAAACGCCACAACAATCAACCGCACTTTGTATGGCACAAAAATTCTGCGGAAGGTATACAACTCCGGCTATACAACGCCATACCCGAACGATGAAACATCGAGCGGCGGCAACCTGTATATCCGGGTTGCGCTCTCGGATGTTGTTTACAGCGGGGACACCGTTTCCTGCAATATCGCGGCGGGGTTTTACAATGACGGCACGCATTCAAGCAATGCGGCCTCCGGCGTTTCCGCGGTCAATGACTCAACCCTTCCCTATTCGCAGGCCAGGGTTATCGCAAACTGGAGCTGGCCCGGTTTTACCAGGATAACAGGGCCTTCTTTTACTGTGCATGCGGTGGCCTTTCAGCGGCATGCGCAAAACGGCAGGCCCGTTGCCGCGGTGCTTTTTACCGCAACTGACCAGCACAGCAATACGGTGACGGCCCTGGTGAACACGCCTG
>JAJYLE010000034.1 GCA_021788025.1 Nitrospirota bacterium | reverse complement strand
CTGTGGGTAGGGGTGAAGCGGCCCTTGTTGTTTATTTGCGGCGTTCGCCGACATGCCTTTAAGCTCTCATCTTGGTTTTTTCTTTTTTAGCGGGCGGTGTTCGCCTCCGGTTAGGGCCGCGTCTCACCTTTTACCAGCCTTGCGGAATTACTCGCGCCGGGGCTGTTTCCAGCAAGACCCTTGCAGGCGCGCGCACGCGCAGCCCACTTCGCTCACTACCGTCCCGCTTTGCCAGGTACGTCAAAGATTTAAAAAATTGCAGGGCGGGGTTCTCCCGCCCTTTTCACGTCACTTCCGTTCCCCGGATTGCACCCAACACCCTCTCAATACCCATGACACAAACTTAATGACATATGTCATATTGACGATGTCATGGTCTGCCGGGGTAAGATGGCGCTGGAGATGGGCTTGCCCGTTCCTGCTCTTTGAAAAAATGCCGTAAAATGACCGGCAAGCCGGATAATAACCGCTAAAGCGTTAATGTGACGCAGAGAGGTCCAAATCTCAAAAAAAACTCAAAAAATACAGCCAGTTACGCTTGGAACAAGCTTTTGGGGGCGAAAAATCAAAAACTTTGAAAATCGGGCAGTTAGGCGGAGTTGACGATGGAAAAGATGGAACGGATGGAACGAAAATTTGGCCTTAAGCGGCCGGGAATAAAGGGAAATCCGGAAATTGATGGAACATATAAAAAGAAAAGGATTGGCGGGTGGGTCCTACGGCTTATGCCCCACAATAACCATCCCGGCCTGGTCCGCCAATTTCACGCACGCGATTTTGTCCATGAATATGGTTGCGCCGGCCTCCACTGCAAGCACAGATGCGTTGGCGGCCAGCATTGATTCTATGGTTGCGGGGCCTATCGCGGGCACGTCGAACCTGGGGTCCTGCTCCGGTTTTGCAACCTTCACCACAACGGCCCCTTTCATGGCAAGCCCGCCGCCGCGCTCTATCGCCTTGTCCGTGCCCTCTATGGCCTCCACAGCCATTACCGCGCGGTTTTTAACAACAACAGTCTGGCCGATATCAAGCCGCCCCATCTCCTTGGCCACTTCAAACCCGAACTCGATGTCCTTCCATTGGGCGGACGATGGCTTCTTTTTTGTGTAAACCCCCTCTTTGGCAAGAAGGCCGGGGCATAAGGCGGCGGTATTCAGAAGCGTTATGCCGTCCTTTTCCAGTTCCCTTGTTATGGCCAGCATTATAGTGTCGTCCTTGCGGTCTTTGAGTGTAAGGAGTAGTTTTATGGCGCGGGCGTCAGGCGTTATCCGGTTTTTATAGAGGAGCTGTTTTGATACCTTGCCGGCAAACACGGCCTCTTTTACGCCGTGCTTTTTAAGGGCCGCTATCATCCTGCCCAGCTTGCCCACATTCACGCGCTCCACGGCGTGCGCGCCGGAAAGGGATTCCGGGTCCGCCACGGGGTCCAGGGCCACGGCCACCACCTGCAAGCCGTTTTTGGCGGCCTCTTCAACAATGGAACGGGGCAGATCGCCCTTGCCAGCGATAAGCCCTATCGTTCTCATTTAAAAAGGCAGGGCGGTCTTGGAGGCCGAAGGCCGGCAGATGCCCCTTTTAGAGTTCAATACAAATTCAAGCAGGGTCTCTATCTCGGCGGAGCGGGGCAGGTCCTCCCGTATTTTTTTGACCGCCTCCTTCAGCGTGTGCTTGCTCCTGAAGAGGATTTTGTAGGCCCTGGTAAGCTCGTTTATCGTCTCTCTGGAAAAGCCATGCCTCCTCAGCCCCACCAGATTGAGGCCATAGAGTTTTGCCCTGGGGCCTGAGGCCATTGTATAAGGAGGTATGTCCTGCCCGATGCCGCTGAAACCGCCGGTCATCGAGTAAGAGCCTATGCGGGTAAACTGGTGCACGGCCACAACCCCGCCTATTATCGCATGGTCCTGCACCTCCACGTGCCCGCCAAGGGTGGCGGCGTTTGTGATGATCACATGGTTTCCTATCAGGTTATCGTGCGCCACATGGGCATAAGCCATGATGAAATTATTATCGCCAAGCACCGTCCGGCCGCCATCGCCAACGGAGCCCCGGTGGATGGTAACGTATTCGCGTATTACGTTGTTTTCTCCGATTGTAAGCCCGGTTTTCTCTCCCTTGTATTTAAGGTCCTGCGGGGGCAGCCCTAAGCCCGCAAAGGGATGGATTGTGCAGTTGGGGCCGATTGCCGTATCGCCTTCCACTATTACATTGTTTGCCAGCTTGCAGCCCGGCCCGATTTTAACGCCTTCCCCGATTATGCAGAAAGGGCCTATGGAGACGTTTTCTGAAATGGATGCGGACTTGTGCACTATTGCAGACGGATGCACCGATGTCTTTTGTTGTTTGGCCATTTCAGATCTCCTTCCCGCTTACCATCGCGGTGAATTCGGCTTCCGAGGCAACCTTGCCGTCCACCATTGCCTGGCCGGAGAACTTCCAGACTTTTCCACGTTGCTGGACCACTTTTACTTCCAGCCTTATCTGGTCGCCAGGAATAACAGGCCTTCTGAACTTGGCCTTGTCTATGCTCATGAAATATACCGCATTGCCCTGCATGCCGGACTTGAACGCCAGCACTCCGGCGGTCTGGGCCAGCGCCTCTATTATCAGCACTCCCGGCATAATCGGGTTTCCCGGGAAATGGCCGGTGTAAAAGTGCTCGTTCATGGTGGTGTTTTTAATGCCTACCGCGCGTACATTCGGCTCCAGCTCCACTATCCTGTCCACCAGCAAAAAAGGGGGCCTGTGGGGCAGGATACTTTGAATCTCCTTGATATCGATCATTGATGTCCCTCCTTTTCAAGCTCAAGCAACTTTTTTTCCAGCGCGGACACTTTTTTGGACAACTCCGGCAACTTTGCCAGCACCGCCATGGATTTAAGCCATTCCCTGTGCGGCTGCACCGGCCTGCCCGCGTACGCGCCTTTTTTAAGCTCCGTGTTGGGCATCACCCCGGCATTTGCGCCCAGAATCGAACCGGCTTCTATCCTTGCGTGGTCCGCAATTCCGGCCTGGCCTGCCACAACCACGTAATCTCCCAGCGCTGAACTGCCCGCAATGCCCGCCTGGGCCACAACAAGCGCCCCTCGTCCTATCTTGACGTTATGCGCTATCTGCACAAGATTGTCTATCTTGGTCCCGCCGCCTATCTCGGTTTGTCCTGTAGTTGCGCGGTCTATCGTTACGCAAGCCCCTATTTCAACATCGTCTCCGATTGTCACGCCGCCAATATGGGGTATCTTCACATGGCGGCCTTCGCGCACCGTGTAACCGAAACCGTCGGAGCCCACCACAGAACCGGCATGGATTATCACCCTGTTTCCGATGCTTACGCCCTCGCGGATGGTTACATTAGGGTAGATTATACAATCCTCGCCTATACTGGAGCCTTTCCCAACGAACACCCCCGGATAAAGGATGCTGCCCCTGCCCACCGAAGCCCTTTCCTCCACATAGCAGAGTGGGTAAAGTGAGGCCTCCGCGGATACGCCAGAGCCTTCCTTTACAACGGCCCCTTGCGATATGCCCCTGGGGTGATTGAGCGGCTTTTGAAAGACGGCCAGAAGCTTGATAAAACTTAGCTGCGGGTCGTCCACTTCCATCTGGAATATTTGCGCCCCGGGCGTGAACGCCCCGGGGGAAACGATGATACAGGAGGCCCTGGTTTCCGGCAGCGCCTCCCCGGAAGATTTTTTACTTAGGAAGGTTATGTCGCCTGGCCCGGCCGTATCCAGACCGGAAACACCAGTAATCTGGCATTCCGGGTCCCCAGCCAGCCTGCCCCCAAGCAAGGCGGCGATTTCACCCAGTTTCATCCGGATTTCTTACTGGCCCTTGTTTCCGGCGGAGGTTGCCAGCATGTCGTTATATTTCTCTATTACCTCTTTCGTGAGGTCCGTGGCGCCGTTGGCGTAGAGTACCGAGTCCGCTGGCAGGATGAGATTGTAATTCTCCTTCTTCCCGATAGCGTCTATCACCTTCTTGAGGCCTTCCACTATCACGATCTCTTTTTCCTGCTGTTTCTTCTGTATGTCCTGGACGGCGTCATTGTTGATCCTTTCGGCGTCCCTGTTAAGCTTTTCTATCTGGTCCTGCTTCTCCCTTACCGCATCGGAAGACAGCACCAGGCTCTGCCTGTCCAGGTCCGCCTTCAGCGCGTCCCTTTCGTCTATTTTTTTTGCAATGCGGGCCTGGTATTTTTTCTGTATTACTTCCAGGTCCCTCTTGGCCTGCTTGCCAGCGTCGGACTCGTTTATGGCCTTTTGATAATCCACGTAGCCTACCTTCAACTCCGCCGCGGCGGCATGGCCGGCGAACACCGTCTGCCCCGCCGTGAGGGCCAATGCAAATATCACAGTCAGAATGGTTTTCATTTTTCCTCCAATGGTATTCATGCCGGTGAGGGCGGGCATTCAGGCCCGCCTAAAAGAAGCCGCCGAACGTAAATTCGAACCGGTTTCTTTTCTCATCGTAATTTTTCCTTATGTTGTAGCCCCAGTCTATGCGGATGGGGCCTATGGGCGATATCCACCTGATGCCAACCCCCGTAGTATACCTGTAATCCCTGGGTAGCAGGGTGTCATACGCGCTGCCCGTGTCGAAGAACACTTCGCCCTTGAATTTAAAGGCGCTTACAAGCGGGAATATGTAATCCACATCGGCTATGGCCTCATTCAGGCCGCCTATAGGCTCGTCGTTAATATCGCGCGGGCCGCCCTCTCCATAGCCAAGCCCCATAACCGTGTAGATGCCGCCCACGTAAAATCTCTCATATAGCGGCACAGCCTTGCCAAACAGTCCAGTGCTGTAACCCAGCGCCCCCGAGAGCGCAAGAGTGGTGTCGTCGGAAAGCGGGATGTACCAGGATGTGTCAAACTCGCTTTTTAAATAATCGTTGTCGCCGCCTATGCCAGCGAATGTCAGGTAGAAGCTGTTTTTAGAGCCCGTATGGGGGTCCAGGTAATTGTCCCTCGTGTCCCGTGAAATGGTCGGGGTTATGCTGCTTGTGAGCCTGGAGCCGGCCTGGTCCTGTATCTGGGGGCTTGCATTGCTAAGCACGCCGTAGATATTGTCGTCTTCCAGCTTGTAGCTTGCCCCGATCCACCAGTTATCCCAGTAATTCTTGTTCAGGCCGAAGGTAAAGCCCGTCGCCTTGCTCGCATAATCCAGGTAGGTCCTGCTGGACTTGTAAATGGATGTGGACATCGCAAGCTTCTGGCCCAGGAACCACGGATCCATATAGGTGAATTCATAATCGGAGGAGATGCTGCCCAGTTCCCCCTTCAGTTTTATCGCGCGCCCGGTGCCCCCGAGATTGGACTGGGTGATGTCCACCATGCCGATTATCTTGTCCACGGAGCTGTAACCGCCTCCTATGCTGAAGAAGCCGGTGGCCTTTTCCTTTACGTTCACATCAAGGTTCACCAGTTTTTTCTCCGGGATGGGTTCCGGCTGGATGGCCACGGAATCGAAGAAGTTAAGGTTGTTTATGTTCTGATAGCTTTTCTTGAGCTTTGTACTGTTGAAAAGGTCCCCTTCGTTCAGGGTTATCTCGCGCCTTATAACGTGGTCCTTGGTCTTGGTGTTGCCGGAAATTTCTATCCTGCCCACATGGTACTGGTCCCCTTCATCCACGGTGAAGCCTACGGAAACTGTCTTTGCGGCCGCATCCGGCGCCAGGTTGGGGGAGATGCTGGCAAGCGCGTAGCCCTTTTCGGCGTATTTGTTGGTGATGTCCACCACGTCTTCGCGCAAAAGCGCCCGTGACAGGGGTTTGCCTATTTTTATCTTCAGTGACTTCTCAAGTTCAGGCGTGCTGAACACCTTATTGCCGGAGAAGCTTACTGAGGAGAGTCTGAACTGGTCCCCCTCGGAGATTGTGTATTTGATGTAGGCCCATTTCCTGTTTGGGGAGAAAGTGACGTCCGGGCCTGAAACGGATGCCTGGAGATACCCTTTATTGAAATAAACGTCCGCTATCTTTTCCGCGTCCGCCTGAAGGTCGTTCTTCTTGTAATAGCCGCCCTTTGTCAGGAAGGAGAAAAAGCCCCGTTCCGTGCTGGTCATGGCTTTTCTGAGTTTGCTGGAAGGTATATGCTTATTGCCCACAAATTCTATCTTCTTTATCATCGTCTTCGGGCCTTCCTTTATCATGAACACCAGGACGGCCTCGTAATCATTTAGCTTGTGGACAATGGGCACCACCTGGGCAAGCCCGAAGCCCTCATCCTCATATAGATGCCGCAGCTTTACAACGTTGTCATTGATAAGCACGGTGTCCGCAACGGCCCCGGTGGGCACCTTGATCTTGTCGGTGATTTTTGAGGTGCTAAGTTCCTTGTTGCCGTAGAACTGCACGTTTATAATGGAAGGCTTTTCCTTGACTATATAGATTAGCTTGATGCCGCCCTCAAATGGCTCGGCATCTACCTTAACATCGTCGAAGTACCCGGTTGCGAAGATGTTTTTTATGTCTTTTGTTACAGCCGAGGGAGACAACGGAAGTCCCACGCCCTGGCTTATGTGTTTCCTGACCGCGCCCGCTTCGATCTTCCGGAGCCCCTGTATCTCGATGGCTACAACGTTTGGCTCGGCCTGTTTGGGCTGGCCTGAAGCCTCGTCCGCCATCGCCAGGCCGGCCGCGGCAGGCGTTATTAGAACCAGCGCCGCAAATACCAGGCTTATTGCAGTAAGGAAAACTGCCGTACGCGTTGTTGCCGGATACCCGGCATTATCCTTAGAAAGGGAGAAAACTCCTAAGCGTCTTGCTGCCAACGGACCTCCAGGTTTTTTCAAAGTAGTAGTATAACCTTGGAAACGGAGATAAGTAAACAGAATCCGGGCGGCCCCGGATTGCCGCTGCCGGGAGCGCGCCGGCCCTGTTTTTTTTCTTAACATCCGGACTTTTTCCCGGTATTTGGCAGTAAGGCCGTTAATATCCCAAGCAGCTGCAGGAATGAGCATACATGATACACATAATCTATGCCGCGCAGGTCCGCCAGCCTGCCCAGCACCGCGGCCCCGATCTCGCCCATTCCGAAGGCAAACCCAAAAAAAAGCCGGAGACGGTACCCACCTTGCCGGGCACCAGATCTTGCGCAAAAACTATTATGGCCGAAAATGCTGAAGCCAGAATGAAACCGATTATGAAAGAGAGAATGCCGGTCCATAACAGGTCCGCATACGGCAGAGCCAGCGCAAAGGGCTCAGCCCCCAGGATCGATCCCCATATCACGCCTTTTCTGCCGATACGGCCGCCTATGGGCCGCCAAGCACCCTGAAGCCCGTGCTCCCGTAAGGCGCGTTTTGCGCGCCGCTGTTTTCAGGTTGATTCCGGATCATGAGAGCGGGGGCCTGGCATTGCCGGGAGTCTTTTATGACAGCAGTTACGCGCCAATTTCCTGCCGTCCATTTTTCGCTTGACTTTTGCAAGGTACATGCGATAAAAATAG
The DNA here is from genome assembly GCA_021788025.1 of Nitrospirota bacterium. Classification (GTDB taxonomy): domain Bacteria; phylum Nitrospirota; class Thermodesulfovibrionia; order Thermodesulfovibrionales; family JdFR-88; genus JAKAKS01. The sequence goes on along the minus strand of JAJYLE010000034.1, from coordinate 12,320 downwards.
AAGGCCATGAAAGGACAAACTTCAAAAACCATAAAGGCAGCACTCATTGTGACGCTTGTCACATTCATGCTCTGCGCCCAGATGGAAGCCACCGCCTTTGCCGCCGGGCAGGACGTTGGCGTCATAAACGGGCTGGTGGACAACTCCATCGCCCAGAAGGCTGTGGATAAGAATGTAAACGCCTTTACCGAGGTCTTCAGAAAACCTTTCGCAAAGTGGCTCAGCCGCTCCAGAAAATACATCGGCATGATGAAACGGATATTGACGGAGCACAATGTTCCGGCGGACATGATCTTTCTTTCAATGATAGAAAGCGGCTTCAGCCCTTATGCCTATTCGCCGGCAAAGGCTGTGGGGCCGTGGCAGTTCGTGGACTCTACAGCCCGCCGGTACGGGCTTAAGATAGACAAATGGGTGGATGAGAGGCGGGACCCCGAAAAATCCACCAGGGCGGCGGCCCTGTACCTTAACGACTTGCACAAGATGTTCGGTTCCTGGGGGCTTGCGATGGCTGCCTACAACGCGGGGGAGGGCGCCGTGAAGCGGGCTCTTGAGCATGTAAACGGCAATGATTACTGGGCCCTTTATCAGACCAACAGGATAGCCCAGGAGACGAAAGATTACGTGCCCAGGATCATAGCGGCCAAATATATTTCGATGGACCCGGCAGCGCACGGTTTTACAGATATCCAGTACGAAAAAAAGACGCCCTATGACCAGGTTGTGCTTTGGTCTCCGGTGGACCTGGATGTGGCCGCCAAATGCGCCGGCACGGACGTGCAGACCATTAGAAAACTGAATCCGGAGCTGAAAAGGTGGTGCACTCCGCCGAACGTGAGAAATTACATCCTCAAGATACCCCAGGGCACGCTGGTTACATTCCTTGATAACCTGAGCAAGCTGCCCGCTCAGGACCGCATGTCGCCGCAGCGCATTTATTCCTCAAGGCGTGGAGACACGCTTCGCAGGATAGCGTTCAGGTTCGACCTGTCCGCGCGTTTGCTGGCCGATTTAAACGGGCTGCGAAGCATTGGCAGAAGGCTCAGGCCGGGAACACGGATAACTCTTCCGCCGGCCGGCAAGTCCCAGTACCTTATAGCAAGAAGCTAAGCCCCGGTTTTTTTCTTTTTTAGCTGCGCGGGCAATTTGCCTGCATGGCTGGATTCTCATTTCAAAGACTTTTATCTGCATCATTGCGAGGACGTATTCCCAGCGATCGGCCACTGCCGCGCCGCAGATCCGGTACGGCTTGCCCGGCCGCTTCGGTCATTTGCCACCCGTTCCCCCCCGGTAAGGCAAACCAACCGGACAGGGAACCCAATAGGTCCAAATCTCTGAAGCCCCTTTATTAAAGTCCGGAAATGAAAAGCGCAGCCCCTTTGTGAGCGGGCTGCGCTTTCGCCAGATGTTTAAGAGTTACTTTGTGCCCTTTTTTGCAGGCCCGGGTTTAAGTGCCTTCTTTTGGCCGGCTGCAGGCGCTGGGGCATTTGCCACCGCTGCCGCGGGCGAGTTAGCTAAAAATGGCGAGGCCGGGAAGTTCTGTCTTAACGTGCCAAGCTCCCTTTGGGCTTCCGTTTTGTTGCCCATCGCATCGTAAATGCGGGCGCTTTCATAAAGGGCAAGGTCTTTCAGCGAGGCGGATTTATCATTTTCAATGGCCCCAAGGTATTTAAGGGCGTCCTGCTGGTTGCCCATTTTCATAGAGGCCATTGCCATCCTGTAATTGGCAAGAGGCGCCAGCCCGTCACCCGGGAACCCGGTTACCAGGTTTGAGAATGTCTTGATGGCATCGGCGTATTTCCCCATATCGTACTGGATGGAACCTATGTAAAAAAGAGGATAGGCCGACTCCTTTGTATTATAGGCCTCCTGGAATTTTTCAAGCGCTTTTTGAAGCCTCTCGTCCTTTGTCATTGGCTCTTTGAGGTAAAGGTTGTAATAGAGCTTGTAGCCCTGGTAATTGAGATTGGTGGACTTGCTGTTCCGGTAGCTTATATAAAAATAGATGCCTCCGGCCAGCACCAGCGCGGCAACGGCGGCAGCCCCTGCAACAATAAGAGAGCGCTGCTTTGCTTTCAGGTTTTCTTTTATCTTTTCAAAGTCTTCAGCCTGCTCCGGCCGGGGTTTTTTTACAGCTCTTTTTTTAAGGGATTTAGGCATCCGTCCTCCTCAGGGCTTTTTCCAGTATGGTCCGTGAATTCTCGAAAACCCTCGCGGCCTCATCCGGCGTAAGCCCGGCGCCAAGCAGCACTTTAAGGGCCGTTGCCTTCGCTATAAGGTCCGAGGGGGAATGTGCGTCTGTATTGATTACCATCAGGGCCCCTGCCATCGCGGCTGCCTTTGCAACATGCCCGTTTGATATTGAATGGCCTTTCCTGGCGGTTATCTCCAGCGCAACGCCTTTTTCTTTTGCCGCCCGCGCGTCATCAGGGGAGATGAGCCCGGGATGGGAAAGGATGTCAGCCAGGGCCTCAATGGCCGCCCGGTTTGTGCCTTCCTTCACAGGCTCGGCAAGGGTCTCTCCATGCACAACTACTATGCGCGCGCCAAGCCTTCTGGCCTCCTGCACCAGTTCCGCTATAAGGGCCGGCGGAACGTGGGTAATCTCCGCTCCCGGCACAATGTCCAGTGAAACATGTCCTTTCAGTTTTGCAGCGGCCTTAACCAGAGCTGGCACCACGGAATCTATATTGGATGCGTCCACGTGGTCGGTTATCGCCAGCCCGGAAAGGCCCAGCGCTTCGGCGCGCCTGGCCAGCTCGAAAGGCAGGAGCTCTCCATCGCTAAGCACGGTATGGGTGTGCAGATCGATCATATCCTAGAAAGATAACGGATTTACAGGGAAATTGTAAAGTTTTAAGGGGGTTATGGTCCATTTGATTTGCGCAAACGGTATGCGTTTTATTAAACGGTATTTGCGCGTCTGGTCTTAAACAGCATCCAAACCGTGCCCCACCACAAAAAAAGCGTGCTGAAAAGCACAAGCCCAAAATCCCGCAGATAGAAGAAAAAGCCTTTATCTATCGAGGTGAGCAGATGGCTTGCCGCAAGGAATATCAGCATTGCCTTCCATACAGGCGGCATATGCCCGTATGAGTGGCGGTCCCATATCAGAAATACCAGCAGCGTTGTAACCGGCAGCAGCATGGAGACGTAATGCGGATGGAACACAGGGCTGGCCACAAGCATAAGCGGCGTGAGTGATGCCAGGAAAAGCGCATCATGTATATTTTCATAGCTGTTGGGACTGCCCGGGAGCCGGGGTGCTTTGTGCCAGCCAGCCGATGCCAGGGCTGTTATAACCAGCAAAACCGCGATAATCCAGTGCGTGGCGCGCACCCAGGGCGCGGCAGTTGGCGGGCGCTGCTGCCGGGGCACCGGGGCGTACATGATATTGTGTATTACCACCATGGGTGAGTTGCTGTCCGTACTGGTAATCCCCGTAAGCTCTCCGCCAACGGCGCTTTTTGTGCTTCCCTGCAACCCGCCCTTTATTACCTCGCTGTAAAAAGAGTTGTAGGCCTTTACGGTCCGTGCAGGCCCCATGGCCGCAAGCGGTATGAGGCCAAGGGTCAAAATAAGCCCAACCACCATCCCGCCCAGCATGCGCCAGGAACGCCGCCAGATTGGCATCAGGATTAATAACGCCGGGATCAGCTTTATGGCAATCGCCGCGGACAGCCAGATGCCCGCCCGGAATTTTCTGCCGCGCACAAGGTTTGCGGCAGTTACGCAAAGGATGAATGCAATCAGCAGGCCTACCTGTCCGCGCATCTGGGAACGGCCTATTGCGGGCAAAAGCGCCAGAACAGGCACTATCCTTAGCGCCCACCAACGCCTGCTTGAAACAAGTGGCGGCCCGCTGGCCGTAAACGGTATCTCTTCCAGCGCGCTGGCCAGGATGTGCACTCCCCAGAACCCCAGTGCCATTGTAAGCAAGTACCAGAACCCCACTGTAACCGCATATGGTACATAGCCAGCCCGGCTGGCCCCGGCAGGTGGGTCTGCCAGCGGCGTCATCAGCACGGCAAAAAAAGGCGGGTAGACGTAATGCCATCCTCTGTCGTCCGTGATGGAGTAAATATCGCCGTCATTTCTGATGGCCCATGCAGCCCTGAGATAGGTACCCACATCGGTCTTGCGCGTGTGCTGGAGCGCGCCCCTCAGTTCCACCCAACCCCCAAAGAGGATAACAAGCGCAAGCAATGCCCAAAGCCATCCGCGCATGCGGCTTGAAAGCGGCGCTGCCCCAGGTTCTTCTTCAGGCCGGGGCGGTTCGATCTCAACGCGCACAGGGCGGGCCCTGGCGGTTGCAGTGCCGGGCTCCGGGATTAAATCAGGTGTTTTTAATTCCTCAGGCATGTCTTATGTACTATGCATGTTTTGGGCGGGGCTTTTCAACTGTGGATATCCCCCGGATGTCCCGGAGCGGATTTTTTAACTCTGTTAAAAATACTGACATGAATTTCATGACATATGTCATATAGACAATGTCATGCAACCGGTGTTTCAATAGGGCGCAGGGCAGTTTTGTTCAGCCGCCGGGATCTTTGAAAAGCCTGTACAAGACGGGATCGCCACGGCCAAAATATGGCCTTGCGATTACAAACCAAAGATTGAACGGATTTGAACGGTAAAAACGGCGAAATGCTTTAAAATCAAAGGCCTGCGGATTTCAGTTTGAACGCTAAAAAAAGAGGGGGCAGCCGTCAGGCCGGCGTCCTTGCAAGGGCCAGGACGAACACCTCTTTTGCCCCGGCCTTAAGTAGCGCTTTGGCGCAATGGTGCGCGGTGGTGCAGGTGGTGATAACGTCGTCTACAAGGATAATCCGCAGGCCGTCCGCGCATGCATCGGCCTTGAAGACGCCGCGAAGGTTTTTAAGCCGTTGCTCCCGGTTCAGGGAGGATTGGGGCAACGTGGTTCTGGTCTTTAAAAGCGCGTGCGGCAGGAATTCAAGCCCCTTCTCCTCAGATATGGCCTTGCCTAAAAGAAGGCTCTGGTTAAAGCCCCTTGCAAGTATGCTTTTCTTTGAAACCGGCACGGCCGCCACGGCGTCCGCCTCCGGCATTTCAACAAGTGAAAGAAGCCTGGCAAGCGGCGCGCCCAACCTGCGTACCTTAGAGAACTTGAAGGCGTTAATCGCTTCTTTAAGCGCATCGCTGTACAGCCCATAATAAAAAGCTTTTGTAAACGCGGGCCTCTTTTCGATGCACCGCTGGCAGGTGACGGAGTGGGGCGAGACAAGCGGCTCGCCGCAGATATTGCAGCGCGGCCCCTCGTATAACGGCATTGAATTCCAGCAACTGGAGCAAATGGGAGAGTGGGAGAACACGTCCGAAACAAGCCCGCATACAGGGCAGTTGGAGGGGAAAACCGTTTTTAAAAGAGGGCGGGCCAGCAGGCCCGCTATTCCCCTGAAATCCGGGAGGCTAAAATTGCTCTTTAACGACGATGAGCTCGTTTCTCTTCCTGCCCGTAGAGATCATATCGGCCGGTATCCCCAGTGTCTTTTCAATCCATTTTATGTATTTTCTTGCCGCGGCCGGCAGTTCGCGGATGTCTTTAGCTCCCGCGGTGCTTTTCTTCCAGCCAGGCAGTTCCTCGTAGACCGGCTTTACCCTTGCCAGCGTTGCAGCGTCTGCCGGGAAGTCCGTTATCTTTTTGCCGTCCAGCCTGTAGGCCGTGCAAACCTTGATCTTTTCAAATCCGTCCAGTATGTCCAGCTTTGTAAGCGCAAATCCTGTCAGCCCGTTTATCCTGACGGCGTATTTAAGCGCCACGGCGTCCAGCCAGCCGCAACGCCTTGGCCTGCCGGTGGTGGCCCCGTACTCTCCGCCTTTTTCCCGCAGCTTCTCTCCGGTACCGGTTTCCAGCTCCGTGGGGAACGGGCCGCCCCCAACCCTTGTGGTGTATGCCTTGATTACGCCCACCACGTTATTTATTGCCTTGGGGCCTATACCCAATCCGGTGCATGCGCCGCCCGCGCCCGCGCTGGAAGATGTTACGTAAGGATATGTGCCGTGGTCTATATCCAGCAGGGTGCCCTGGGCGCCTTCTATGAGCAGATTTTTGCCTTTTTCAAGCGCCTGGTTTATAACGCTGGAAGTGTCGCCGATGTGGCCCTTCAGCCGCCTGGCGTAACCCATGTATGTCTTGTAAATCTCATCCGCATCGAACCCTTTTGCCCCGTAAAGCGCCTTGAGTATAGCGTTATACCGCACCACATTGGCGCGTATCTTTTCTTTCAGCATGGCCGGGGCCAGGAAGTCGCCCATCCTGATGCCGGACCTTGCCGCCTTGTCCGTATAGGCCGGGCCGATGCCCATGCCTGTGGTGCCGATCTTTTTGGAACCCATGTTGGCCTCCGCTCCGCGCTCTATTGCCATGTGATAAGGCATTATCACGTGGGCGTTGCCCGAGATGAGGAGGTTTTTGCCAACCTTGATGCCGCGCTCCCGCAGGCCGTCCATCTCTTTCAGGAGATAAGCCGGGTCTATCACCACTCCGTTTCCAATGACGCAAAGCGTTTTGCCGCCATGCAGCACGCCGGAGGGCAGCAGATGAAGGACGAACTTTTCGCCTTCGGTTTTTTTATTGTTTATTACAACTGTGTGGCCGGCATTATGGCCGCCCTGGTATCTGGCAACTATATGGGCCTGTTCCGCCAGATAATCGACGAGCTTGCCCTTGCCCTCGTCGCCCCATTGCGCTCCGGCTACTATTACCGATGGCATTAGAGGTTCACCTGCTTGGCAAAGAGTATGTTGGGAAGCTTACTCAGGGATTCCATCTGCGAGGCGTTAAGCGGCGTGTCCACGCTTACCACGGACATGGCCCTGCCCCCCTGCGCTTCCCGCCCGAAGTGCATTCTGGCGATGTTTATCTTCTGTTCCCCAAGGAATGTGCCTATGGAGCCTATCAGCCCCGGCCGGTCGTTGTTATACATGAAGAGCATGGTGCCCTCGGGGATTATCTCCACCTGGAAAGAATCCAGCCTTATTATCCGCGGGTCTTTTCCGGCAAACACCGTTCCGCAGAGGCTGTTTTCTTTTTTGCCTTTCAGCTTAATGCAGAGCATCGTCTGGTAGTCTCCGCTGTCGTCGCTTTTTGTCTCTTTTATCTCTATGCCGCGTTCCTTTGCGATGAGCGGGGCGTTCACGAAATTCACCGTCTCTTCCAGTATCGGCGCCAAGAAACCTTTTATTGCGGCCATCGTAACGGGAGCGGAATTTATCGAAGCGGCTTCCCCCCTGTACTCGATCTCCATCTCTTTAACCTCCTGGTCAAACACCTGGGAGGCAAACCCGCCCATCTGCTCGGCAAGCTTAAGGTAAGGCGACAGCAGCGCCACCTGCTCGTGAGGTATCGACGGGAAGTTCACCGCGTTTCTTATGGTGCCGCGCATCAGGTAGTCCACAATCTGCTCGGAAACCGCTATGGCCACATTCTCCTGCGCCTCCGTTGTAGATGCCCCAAGGTGAGGCGTGCATACCACGTTGTCCAGTTTGCAAAGCGAGAAGTCTACCGGGGGCTCCTTCTCAAGCACGTCCAGGGCCGCGCCGGCCACCTTGCCGGATACAAGCGCGTCATAAAGATCTTTTTCATTTATAATGCCGCCCCTGGCGCAGTTGATTATCCTCACACCGTCTTTCATTGTGGCGATGGTTTTGGCGTTTATAACCCCTTTTGTCTCTGCGGTAAGCGGGGTGTGCACCGTTATGAAATCCGCCTTGAGGAAGAGATCATCCAGGCTGACCTTCTCAATGCCCAGGCTTTTTGCCCTTTCGTCATTAAGGAAGGGGTCGAACGCTATCACGTTCATTTCCAGCCCCAGCGCCCTCTTGGCAAGCTGGCTTCCTATCGCGCCCAACCCTACGATGCCAAGGGTCTTGTTGAAGAGTTCCACGCCCATGAACTTCTTCTTCTCCCATTTCTCGCTTTTCATGGAAGCGGTGGCCTGGGGGATAAGCCTTGCTACCGAGAATATCATGGCAAGCGTATGCTCCGCCGTGGTGATTGTGTTTCCGCCCGGGGTGTTCATTACCACGATGCCTTTTTTGGTGGCAGCGGCCTTGTCCACGTTGTCCAGCCCGGAGCCCGCGCGCCCCACAACCTTCAGGCTGTGGGCGGCCTCGATTATCTCTGCCGTTACCTTTGTGGCGCTACGTATCACAAGCCCGCTGTATTCGCCTATTATGGCCTTCAGTTCCTCGGGTTTAAGCCCCGTCTTTACATCCACATGGAGGCCGGCCTTCTTGAGTATCTCCACCCCTTTGGGGGATATGCTGTCGCTTACCAGCACCTTCATCTTATTTCGCCTCCGCCAGTATCTCCTCGGCGGCGGCAACACCGGAGCCGAGCTTTATGGGGTGGCCAAGGGTCTTCAGCGTCATTTCCACGGCGGCAATGGCCGTTATCACATCGAACACGCCGGCATAGCCCAGGTGCGCTATCCTGAAAACCTTGCCCTTGAGCTTGTCCTGCCCTCCGGCCGCCGTTACGCCGTATTTTTCCCTTAACGTTTTATATATGGCCTGGCCGTCCACGCCATCGGGCGCGTTTACTGCCGTGACCGAATTGCTTGGGTTTTCCTGGGGATACAGCGTGAGCCCCGCAGCCTTCATCCCGTGCCTTGTTGCATGGGCGAGTTTGGCGTGGCGCGCAAAGACGTTTTGAAGGCCCTCCTGCTCCAGCATCCTGAGCGCCTCTTCCAGCCCGATTATAAGCGAAACGGCCGGGGTGAAATTGGTGGAGTTTTTATGCAGCCCCTCACGCTCTTTTTTAAGATTGAAGTAGAACCGCGGGAGCTTGGATTTTCCGTTCATCTCCCATGCCTTTTCAGAAACGCTGAGGAAGGCCAGCCCCGGAGGCAGCATCAGCCCCTTCTGGGAGCCGCCCACCATCAGGTCCACATCCCAGGCGTCCGTCTTGAGGTCGTGCGCCACAAGCGCGCTTATCGCGTCCACAATGAAGAGGGCGCTGCTGTGTTCCTTTATTATCCTGCCCAGCTTCTCTATATCATGGTAAACGCCGGTGGAGGTCTCAACAGCCTGCACGAATACACCTTTTATATCTTTATCTTCGGCAAGCGCCTTTTTAACGGCGTCCGGATCCACGGCGCGCCCCCATTCAACGGATATTTCCTTCACCGAGAGCCCGTAGGAGGAGCATATCTTGGTCCATCTTTCGCCGAATTTACCGCCGTTTATAACCAGTACGTGGTCGCCCTGGTTGAAGAAGTTATTCACCGAGGCCACCATGGCACCCGTGCCGCTGGAGGTGAGGATGATAACGTCATTTCCGGTCTGGAAAAGCTTTTTAAGCCCGTTTTTCGCCGCTTCGAAGATTGGCGTGAAATCCGGCGCCCTGTGGTGTATCATGGGCGCAGCCATCCTCAGCAGCACGTCGGGGGGGACGGGCGTAGGCCCTGGAGCCAGCAGGTAACGTTTAAGCATCTGGAAAACCTCCAAAAGGGTTATAAACTTTTCTATTGAGCCATAAAAAGTAACACACGGGGGCTTTGAAGGTCAAGAAAGCACCGTATATGTTAAATTAGCTTTATGCCTAAAGTGGAGATATACGATACCACATTAAGAGACGGGGCGCAGGCCGAGGACCTTTCTTTTTCCGTGGAAGACAAACTCAGGATTACCCGAAAGCTTGACGAGCTTGGGGTGGACTACATAGAAGGCGGATGGCCGGTTTCCAACCCGCGGGAGGCGGAATTCTTCAAGAAGGTCAGAAAGGAAAATCTCTCCCGCTCCAGGATGGCCGTCTTCGGCAGCACCCACAGGCCCAGGCATAAGGTATCGGAGGACCTGAGCATGCGGGCCATCCTTGAAAGCGGCGCCTCCATTGCAACGATATTTGGAAAGACCTGGGATTTCCATGTTAAAGAGGCGTTTAAAATCCCGCTTGCCGAGAACCTGGAGATTATCCATGAATCCGTAAGGTTTCTTAAAAAGCACATGGAGAAGGTCTTTTTCGATGCGGAACATTTCTTTGACGGATATGCAGCCAATCCCGAATACGCCATTAAGTGCCTGGAGGCGGCGGCCCAGGCAGGGGCGGATTGCCTGGTTTTGTGCGACACAAACGGGGGGACGCTTCCCGGCAAACTTGCGGAGGCGGCAGCTTCCGTAAAGAAGATGAAGTCGCCATTCGGCATACATGCCCATAACGACTCCGAGTGCGCCGTGGCCAACTCGGTTGCGGCGGTCGGTTTGGGGGCCTCCCAGGTGCAGGGCACAATAAACGGCTACGGCGAGCGCTGCGGCAACGCCAATCTCTGCTCCATAATACCCAATCTGAAACTCAAGATGAACGTGGACAGCCGTGCCGGGCGGTCATTGGATAAACTGACCGAGATTTCACGTTACGTAAGCGAGATATCGAACCTGAGGCCGTTCAAGCGCCAGCCTTTTGTAGGCGACAGCGCATTTGCGCACAAGGCCGGCGTGCACGTGAACGCTGTGATGAAACACCCTGGAACATACGAACACATAGACCCGGAACTTGTTGGCAATTCAAGGCGGGTGCTCCTTTCGGACCTGGCCGGGAAGAGCAATATTCTCAGGAAAGCCAGGGAGTTCAAAATCGAAATGGACGAAAAATCCCCGCTTGTTGGCGAGATAGTCCGTTCGCTGAAGGAACTGGAAGGACAGGGCTTTCAGTTCGAGGCGGCCGAGGCCAGCTTTGAGCTTTTAATGAAGAAGGCGCTGGGTCTGCACAGGCGGTTTTTCGACCTGGCCGGTTTCAGGGTGATCGTGGAAAAAAGGAAAGAGGGAGAGCCTTCTGTCAGCGAGGCCACAATAATGCTGAAGGTGGGCGGGCATGTGGAGCATACTGCCGCAACCGGCGACGGCCCGGTAAACGCGCTTGATAATGCGTTAAGGAAGGCATTGGAAAAGTTCTATCCGGAGCTAAAGGAGGTAAAACTCCAGGACTACAAGGTAAGGGTGCTTACGGCGGGCAAGGGCACATCCGCCAAGGTACGGGTATTGATAGAATCTGGAGACGGAAAGCTAAAATGGGGGACGGTGGGGGTTTCGGAGAACATAATAGAGGCGTCTTACCAGGCGCTTGTGGACAGCATAGAATACAAGCTTTTAAAAGAAGAGGACTAGCCAGTAAAAATGCAGAAGACCTTTGTCCTGGACACAAGTGTTTTGGTGCATGACCCGGACGCGATCCATAAATTCGAGGACAACAGGGTAATAATCCCGATAACCGTAATCGAGGAGCTGGACGGCCTTAAAAGAGGACACGGCTCAGTTGCCTATTCCGTGCGCGAAGCGCTCAGAAATGTTGATGCGCTGAGGCAGCATGGCAATCTTTCAAAAGGTATTACCCTTCCAAGCGGCGGGTTTTTAAGGATCGCCCTGCAAGTCCAGAACGGAAATCTTACCGCGGACGACAAGATTATAAAAACTGCGCTGGAACTGGCATCCTCAAAAGGGGCGGCCCCGGTGATAGTGGTTTCCAAGGACACGGCGGTGAGGATAAAATCCGAGGCGCTTGGGATAGGGGCGCAGGACTACACTCACGACAAGACATCCTTATTCCAGGAGTTCGGGAAAATACTTTCTACCGACATAAGCGGAGGGATCACTTCTGTAAGATACCTGCTTTCCGGCGACCGGATATTCAGGCTGTGGGACGCCGGCAACCAGGCGCAGATCAAAAGGCAAAGGGCTGTTTCCGGCATATTGCCCAGGAACATCGAACAGGAGTGCGCGATAGACGCCCTTACGGCGGAAGAAATAAGCGTGGTTGCCCTTACAGGCCATGCCGGTACCGGCAAAACACTGCTTGCGCTTGCGGCGGGGCTGTTCATGAAGGAGAAGGACGATTACGAGCAGGTTCTTGTGGCCCGCCCCGTGGTCCCGATGGGGCAGGATCTGGGATTTCTGCCAGGCGACGTGGAGGAGAAGCTGCGCCCATGGATGCAGCCGATATTTGACAATCTTGATGTCATAGTTGCCACGCCGTCCGGACATAAGGATGAAAAGCCGGTATCGCGGTACAGAAGCTCCAATTACCTGGTGGAATCTGGAGCGGTGCACATAGAGCCGCTAACTTATATCAGGGGCAGAAGCCTGCCGCGCAGGTATATGATTATAGACGAGGCCCAGAACTTACGGCCCCTGGATGTGAAGACCATTCTTACAAGAGCGGGCGAGGGCACGAAAGTCATCTTCACCGGAGACCTGGACCAGATAGACACCCCTTATCTGGATTCCCATTCAAACGGGCTTTCCTACCTGATCAGCAGGTTTATAAACGAGCCCAATTTCTGCTACCTGAACCTGGTTAAAAG
>JAJYLE010000033.1 GCA_021788025.1 Nitrospirota bacterium | reverse complement strand
TGGATATAGCGGACAAGTATTGCGACGGCTACATCCGCTGGACTACCCGCAATAATGTCGAGTTCATGACCACCAAAGAAGAAAATATGGCGCTGATAAAGAAGGCGGCCCAGGACATAGGCTTCCCCGCCGGCGGCATAGGCGACGGGATTTCCAACATGGTCCACACCCAGGGATGGGTGCATTGCCATGGCGCCGCCAGCGACGCCTCCGGCATCGTGAAGGTCATAATGGACGAGGTGTTCCCGTATTTCGCGGAGAAGACCCTTCCGGCAAAGACCAGGCTTGCGCTGGCCTGCTGCGTTAACATGTGCGGCGCGGTGCACTGCTCCGACATAGCCGTTGTGGCAATCCACAGGAAGGTCCCGGAGATCAACCACGATCAGGTAAAGAACCTGTGCGAGATACCGACAACCGTCGGCAGCTGCCCCACCAGGGCCATCAGCCCGGATCCGGCCAAGAAGAGCATCAAGATCAACGCGGACAAGTGCATGTACTGCGGCAACTGCTTCACCGTTTGCCCTCCCATCAATATCCACAACCCCGAACAGGACGGCGTGGCAATAGTGGTGGGCGGCAAGGTAGGCAGCCTGAGGAAGGGCCCGATGTTCTCCAAGCTGGCCATTCCGTACATAAAAAACAACCCGCCCAAGTGGCCCGAGGTTGTTGAGGCAGTAAAAAATATCATCGATGTCTATGCCAAGGACGCCAGGAAGAACGAGCGCGTCGGTGAGTGGATAGACAGGATAGGCTGGGAGAGCTTCTTCAAGAAGACGGGCATACCGTTCTCCTTCCAGCACATTGACGACTTTACTTTTGCAAGGGATACTTTCAGGACATCTGCCGCTTTCAAGTGGTAAAAACCCGCGGAGGGCGTTCGGAATGAACGCCCTCCCAAATTAAAAATGGGGACTGGTTCCCCCTGGAGGGCCCGACCATGGAAAAAGACGAACTTAAAGACAAGATTTTCGCCTTTGTGGAAGCAGCCAAGGGCAAAAAGAAGCTCAAGGAAAAGGATATAATAAAGGGAGTTGGCGAGCAGACCGGCGTGCCGGGCGATGAGGTCAAAAAGGCAATGCGCGAGATGATTGACATCGGCAGGCTCATGTACTCCTACGGCGGAGGGTCCAGCTCCGTTGAGATCCCGTCCGAAGAGTATCTGAGGGAAAAAGGACTGATTAAATAATTAGCTCCAATAACGGCAAAAAAACGGCTAACCGGCCCAGGGTGGTTGTGGCCGGCCTCCGTGGAGGCACCGGCAAAACGACCCTGAGCCTGGGCCTTCTTCGCGCTTTCAAGGCAAAAGGCCTGGCGGCAGTTGCGTTCAAAAAAGGCCCCGATTACATAGACGCCGGATGGCTTTCAATGGCCTCCGGCGGTTCTTGTTTTAATCTGGACCCATACCTGATCGGAGAGGGAAACATCCTGCCGTCGTTTTTAAGGCACAGCGGCGGGGCCGACATATCCATAATCGAAGGCAACAGGGGCCTGTTTGACGGCATGGACCTGGAGGGCTCACAAAGCACTTCAAGGCTTGCAACTGAACTAAAGTCTCCTGTTGTCCTGGTTCTGGATGCCTCCAAGATGACCAGGACCGCCGCAGCCATGGTGCTGGGAGTCAAGAAATTCGAGCCCGCCCTCAAGCTGGCGGCCGTGGTCTTAAACCAGACCGGCGGGAAGCGGCACGAAGCGATCATGCGGCAATCCATCGAGCACTATACTGGCGTGCCGGTTATAGGCGCACTGCCCCGCAAGGCCGGCCTGGGCCTTTCAGAGCGCCATATGGGCCTGGTGCCTTACCAGGAGCATCCGGAGATAGATCAGGCCATAGACTCTGCGGCTTCGCTTGTAAGTGAGTCCGTGGATCTGGAGCGCGTAATGAAGATAGCCAGACAGTGCCAGTCATTCGGAGCGGCATGCGCTGCACAAAAGGCAAATGACGAGGCCACCACGCGGAAGAGGTCTTCAATCTATGAAGGGCTCCGGATAGGGGTTTTGCAGGATTCGGCTTTCCAGTTCTATTATCCTGAGAACCTGGAAGCCCTGGCGGAGGCCGGCGCGGAGCTTACGCCTTTAAGCCCGCTTACCGACATGGACCTGCCGGATATCGACGCCCTTTACATCGGAGGCGGTTTCCCGGAGACCCACGCAATAGCTCTCTCAAGGAACATCGGGTTTCTAAAGGAACTTAAGAACAGGATAGAAAAAGGGCTGCCTGTTTATGCCGAGTGCGGCGGCCTCATGTACCTGGGCACTTATATAGAACTTAAGTCCGGCAGATACCAGATGGCGGGCGTGTTCCCTTACGGGTTCACCCTGGAGTCAAGGCCGGTTGCCCACGGCTATACCTCGGCCACGGTAAGCGCTAAAAACCCGTTCTACCCCAAAGGGGCTGTCCTCAACGGGCATGAGTTCCATTATTCCAGGCCCGTAAGGGACGGCGCCAAAGGGCCTGCGTTTGCCCTTACCATGAAGAGAGGCGCCGGAATAGAAAACGGCAAGGACGGCCTTATCTATAAAAACGTGTTTGCCACCTATACCCACACCCACGCCCTGGGCACCCCCCAGTGGGCCAAAGGTCTGCTCAAGGCCGCCAGGGAATACAGCAGGGGCAAGTAGCTTTTCTTGTAATTTTCAGGCAAGCCGCAATAAGCATTGATCACAGGTAAATGCAGCACTAAAAAGCCTACAGATTAAAAAGCCTCTCCACTCTCACCATTGTCCCTCTTGCTTCGCCTATGCCGACGAGCGCGCCATCGCGGGCCTTGAGGCGCACGAAGCCGTACGCAGGCCTGGCGACCTTGAAGGGCGCGCCATTTCTGGCCCTGGCGGCATTTATCTGGTCCAGCTCAAGCTCCTCCATGAAGGACAGGGCGGAATCAATATTCAGGATATGGGCGCGGCCGCCCGCAGGCGAAAATCCCTTTTCAATCCCGTCTGGGGAGATGGCGTTTTCAACATTGAAGGGGCCGATGCCGGTCCTCCTTAACGCCTTTATGTGGGCGAAGCTGCCTGCGGCAATGCCGATGTCATCGGCAAGGCTTCTAACGTAAGCGCCGCGAGAGCATTTAATGGAAAGCCCTGCATAAGGCGGGTTGTAGTCCGCAAGCTCAAGGCTGTATATTTCGATGTCCCGGGGCTCCCGCTCTACCTCCACGCCCTTTCTTGCCAGTTTGTAAAGCGGCGTTCCCGCTATTTTGAGCGCGGAAAACATTGGCGGCACCTGTTTTATCTTGCCCCTGAATGCGCCGAGCGCCTGCTCGATCTTTTCTCTGCCCGGGATTTCCGCCGTGGCGATGATTTTGCCTTCGGCATCGTATGTGTCCGTGCGCTCGCCAAGCTTCAATACGGTGTAATAGCTTTTGGGCAGGTCCAGCATGAACCTGGAGAGCTTGGTGGCCTCGTTCAGACACACGATAAGAAGCCCCGTTGCAATAGGGTCCAGAGTTCCGGTGTGCCCGGCCTTTTTGGCCCCGGTCCTGCGCTTTACCAGCGTGACGGCGTCTTGAGAGGTGATCCCCTCTGGCTTGTCTATAAGCATTATCGAATTCATGGGAACCACTATTTTACTATAGAGTGCCTCATGTTTTAAATTAAAAGAAATGGACGGAAATTCTCAAAGACCAAAATCAGGCAATCAAAAGCCCCTTCGCATATTCTTCTCCGGCATAGGCGGCAGCGGCGTGTCCGCGCTGGCCGGGTTTGCCGCCGGAAAGGGGCATCTGGTATCAGGCTCCGACAGGGCGTTCGACAAAGACCCGTCGCTTCCGGTATTCGGCGCGCTTTTGGCCAAGGGGATAAGGCTTGTGCCGCAGGACGGCAATGGGCTGGACGGCGGCACCGATTTTGCCGTCTTCAGCACCGCCGTGGAGCCCGACACCCCCGAATATAAGAAGGCCGCGGAAACCGGCCTGAACACCATTAGCAGGCCAGAGTATCTGGCCCGGCTGTCCAGCGAGTTCAGGACCATTGCGGTGGCGGGCACAAGCGGGAAATCCACCTCGTCGGGCATGCTTGCATGGCTTCTGAAAGAGCTTGGCTTTGCCCCGAACTTCATCGGCGGCGGCAGGATAAAGAGATTTGCCACGGAAACCAACCAGGGCAATTACCTGACGGGCGGTTCGGACATACTGGTGATAGAGGCGTGCGAGTCCGACGGCTCGATAATAAATTATCATCCGGCCTTCTCCGTGCTTTTGAACCTTGCGCTGGACCACCACTCGATTTCCGAGACCGGCGCGATGTTTGAGACCCTTTCAAAAAATACCTCCGGCCCCACGGTATTCAATGCCGATGATGAAGAGCTGCAAAAACTATCGCTTAAAAACCCCGTCAGTTTTGGAATAAGCAGGCCTGCTGATTACATGGCGGAAAACATCCGGCTGAGCGGTTTTGGCGCGCAGTTTGTATTTAAAGGCGGTGCGTCCGGGCCTGGGCTTATGAAGCTGAACGTGCCGGGCAGGCACAATGTGTATAACGCGCTTGCTGCCCTTACCCTGGTTGACAGGCTTGCCGCAGGTTCTGGTATGCGCCTGGACAACGCCGCGCTTGCCCGCGCGCTTGCCGGATTTGACGGCGTGCAGAGGCGCTTTGACGTGCATCTGAATAAAAACGGCATAATAGTTATAGACGATTATGCGCATAACCCCCACAAGATAGCCGCGTTTATGGAGGCGGCGCAGAGGATTTCCAAAAAAATCTGCTACATCTTCCAGCCCCATGGATACGGCCCTGCGCGCATGATGCGCCAGGGCTATGCGGAGGCGTTTTCCGGGGGGCTGCGGGCGGAAGACCTCCTGATAATGCTGCCTATTTATTACGCCGGCGGGACTACGCAAAAAGACATTTCAAGCGAAATGCTGGCGGAGGATATAGCCGCAAGAGGAAAGGCTGCAATTGCCGTGAAGGACCGCCAGGCGGCTGCTCAGGCGGCGCTTGCCTTTGACTGCATTATTGTCCTTGGGGCGCGGGACGATACCCTTTCACGGTTTGCCTCTGAACTGGCTTCATTCAAGTCAAAACCGGTTTGACATCAGGCCGGATTCTAATTTATATTCCTGAATTAATTTTAAAAACGGATTTCAATCGGAGGGTTATTATGAAGCGTGGTTTGATGATGCTGTTTGTTGTTGCCTGTCTTGGCGCAACCGGGTGCGTGGCACTGGTGGTGGGAGGCGCAGCCGGTGCGGCTGGCACTGTGTGGTATGAAGGTGCCCTGGTGGACACTATTTCCAAGCCGGTGCCTGTGGTGCAGAATGCCATGCTGGCAGGCCTGAAGGATTTGCATATAAGTGTAAATGACGCAAAGTCTGACAGCCTGGAGGGCCATATAGACGCCAGGCTGGCCAATGGCGATAAGGTTGCGATGAAGCTTGAGGCCGTCAACGATAGCACAACCAAACTTACCATCCGGGTTGGCCTGATGGGTGACAAGGCCATGTCCGAAAGGATACTTGCGGCGGGCCGCAACCACTTATAGAACCTGCCTCAAAATAGCATATGGCTGCAAGAGGCTGAAATAGTGGCATGCTGCGTCGAATGCGGGGAAACCGTCCTCAATACCGCCATGGCGGCACTACGCTTCCGGGCGGTTTTCCCTTTTCTTCAAGGCTTTACCCCAAAAAATCTTCGATTTTCCGGGGCCCCCTTCTTCCGCAATTTCCGTTTTCTTTCGCTTCAGAATCTTTTTTTGAGGCAGGTCCCAATGCATCCGGGACATCCCTCGTTTTTTATTGCCAACATCAGAATATACTGCTAAGTTAAAGTTTTAATTACATATTGTGTTTTCAATTTATCAGTCCTTATAATTTATAGACAAATCTTATGACGGGCGCAGTTTCCACGCAGGGCACGGCGTCCTTAAAAAAATGCGAGGTGTTTATGCCTGAAAGTGAAATCAAATCCGATAAAAAAATAGATATAAAAGGGCTTGTTTGCCCTTATACTTTTGTTAAGGTGAAGCTGGCGATGGAGGAGATGGAGCCGGGGCAGGTGATCGAGATACTGCTTGATTATCCCGAGGCCGCCAAGAACATCCCAAAATCCCTATCCGAACAGGGCCAGACGGTAATGAAGGTGCAGGAGCTTGAAGGCACCGGAAACTGGATAATAATAGCCCGCAAGGAAACCGACTGATGGAATTTACCGAAGATCAGATACAGCGTTACAGCCGCCACATCATCCTGGCCGAGGTTGGCGGGAAGGGGCAGAAAAAACTCCTTTCGGCCAAGGTGCTGATGGTGGGCGCGGGCGGGCTTGGCTGCCCGGCCGGTTTTTATCTTGCCGCGGCGGGCGTGGGCACGATAGCCATTGTTGATGACGACCGCGTGGAGCTTTCCAATCTTCAGAGGCAGATAGCGCACAGCACAAAAACTCTTGGAATGCTGAAGGCAGATTCCGCCAAGCAGACGTTTGAGTCCCTTAACCCGGACGTTAACGTGGTTGCCATCAAGGGCAGGCTTAACAAGGACAACATTCTGGATATAATCCGCGATTACGACATTGTAGTTGACGGCAGCGACAATTTTCCCACCCGCTATCTTGTAAACGATGCCTGCGTCTTTTTGAAAAAACCGCTGGTAAGCGGGGCCATCCTGAGGTTTGAGGGGCAGGTGACCACCGTGCTGCCCGGAGACGGGCACTGTTACAGGTGCCTTTTTGAAGTGCCTCCGCCGCCGGGGCTTGTGCCGTCCTGCCAGGAAGCGGGCGTGCTTGGCGTTTTGCCGGGCGTTATCGGCTCCCTTCAGGCCATGGAGGTGCTGAAACTGATACTTGGCAAGGGACAGCCACTGAAAAACAGCCTGCTTATCTACGACGCCCTGAGGGCCAACTTCAGGAAGGTAAAGGTGCCAAAAAATCCGGAGTGCCCGGTGTGCAGTGAGCATCCGTCCATAACGGAGCTTCAGGACTATGATGCCGGGTACTGCCAGCTCTAGGAAATCCCCGCTCCTTATTTCTGAAAGCATCCGCCGGGAGATGCTTGCGCATGCCCAGGGCTCTAAAAACTGCGAGGTGTGCGGTATATTGGCTGGCCGCGCAAACACCGCCATTGAAATCTACAAGGCGCGGAACACGGACCCTTCGGCGGTAAGCTATGAGCTGGACTCCAGGCAGCAGCTAACTATCATGAAGGACATTTCGGCAAAGACATTGGAGGTGCTGGCCGTATATCATAGCCACCCGTCGGGCCGGGCATGCCCGTCTGAAAAGGACAGGGCCGTGGCGGCGCTGCAAAGGGAACTGGCCGGGTGGGACATCGCACACGTGATTATAGGCCTTGCCGGCCCGGAGCCGGAGATAAAGGCATACCGGCTGGATGAGGAGAATTCGTTTGCCGAAATCCCGCTGGCCTGATTTTTCCGTTCCTCCCAAACCCAATCGGGTCTTTTGCCGTTAAGACCCGGTAAGACTCGTCCAGGCCAACGGGCGCAAAGCCAGTATCTTCGCGGGTTTCCAGACAAGATGCTTCTAATAAGGCAGTATCGATTTCAGCCCCCTTTTTGAAAAACCATAACTGTACAAATGCGGGACTTCGCTGCACTCAGCCAGGGCCGATGGAGCAGCTTCACCTTTCATGTAAGGCTCTTTCATCCTCTGCTCTATGCCGGTTTATCCCGGCGCTTTCGAACCGTCCCCTTTTTGCTTTCCTACAAGACAACGCGGCGTATACGGGATTTGTCCTGCGGGGATGCTGGGGATAAATATGCCCCCTACAAGAGGTGCAAATAAGTAAGCAGTAAACATCGTGATGGAGAAAAACAAAAATAATTTAGCTAATATAGACGCATTTTCATAAAGGTTTGTTTTATTTATTGGCATTTGCTTTATTTTTTGCACTTGGTTATATGAACTTGTCCCGGTTAGCAGACAAATTTTTTCACCTTTATAAAAGACCTGTTTCCCCTAATTTCAAGCGGCTCCGCGACACCTCATGCCCTCTAATTCACCCACACTCTTCCACGAAGAGCCCTTCTCAGTTTATATTCGGGCAAGAAATGAGAGTCTTTTATTCCGGTCGAAACATTGACAGAGTTTCAACTTTTCGAAACTGTACTTCCTGGACGCAACTTAGATTTCCGAGGCAGGCAATTTTATCGAAGAGTAGGACGTTGCAGGAAAAGGCTGGGGGCAGCACCGGTATCGCCGCGCTGCTTAGTACAAAAAAAGGATGCAGATTTCACCCTCCCCCTAACCCCTCCCAGCAAAGGGAGGGGGACTAAGAAAGAAGGCCCCCGCCCTTGCGGCAGAGGGACATTTTTGCTTTTATGCCGCTAGCTGGTTTTTGTCATCGGCTCGTTGCAGCAGATAATCTCGGTTGTTTCCACGCAGCCGCACTCTTCATCCACGGTAACTGCCAGCCCGCAGACCTCGCATTCAAACCTGTCTCCGCCGCCCACCGTAACGGGCTTCTTCACTGCCGGTCTCTTTGCGGCGGTCTTTTTTACCGCCTTTTTCGGGGCGGTCTTCTTAGCGGCAGTCTTTTTGGCCGCTGTTTTTACCGCAGTCTTTTTTACAGCCTTGCCAGCCGGTTTGGCCGCGCTTTTTTTAGCGGCCGGTTTTGTTGCCTTCGCCATTTTTTCCCCCTTAGGTTTTCCTCCGCTTAAAAGCGGTCAAATTATTGAGAGTATATAGGAAAACGGATTGCACCGCAAATGTTTGCGGCAGGCCGGGTTTGTTGATTTTTTAATGCACAGATGATACCGTTTTAAATATAATTTATTACGGTTTTTTGTTCGGGGACACAGGCGAAACCGGTAATTCTTCATCAAGACTTCAAGGGCGCAGCCAGGACGAGTGCCACGGAGAGGATATTATGGATGGAAATGTAAATACGCTGCTGTGGCCGATAATCGTCTATTCGGGCGCAGTGCTGCTCCTTGCGGCCAGCCTGCTTGTAATCTCCTACTTCCTGGGCCAAAGGCATGAGGAGAGGGCTACGGGGCTGCCGTATGAGTCCGGCATATTTGCGACCGGCTCGGCCCGGGTGCGGTTTGACATTAAATTCTATCTGCCCGCGATATTCTTTGTGATATTCGACCTGGAGGCTGTATTCATCTTTGCCTGGGCAGTGGCGATCAGGGAGACAGGATGGGCAGGGTACATAGAGGTGCTTGTATTTGTGCTGGTGCTTCTGGCGGCCCTGGCATATATATGGAAAATAGGCGCGCTGGACTGGCGAACCAAACCGGCCCGCAAGGAGGCGTGATGAATTACAGGCTGAGGAAACCGGAGCATCATTCCCTGGCCGACGGTGACGGCTACGCCGAGGACGCCGTGCGCAAAAACGTGGTGCTCACCCGGCTGGAGGACATGGTGGCCTGGAGCAGAAAAAACTCCGTATGGCCTTTCAACTTCGGCCTCTCCTGCTGTTTTATAGAGTTTGCCACAAGCATTACAAGCAAATACGACCTTGCGCGGTTCGGGTCGGAGGTGATACGCGGCACTCCGCGCGAGGCGGACCTGATAATTATAGCCGGCACCGTGTTTAAAAAAATGGCCCCCATTGTTAAATGGCTGTACCAGCAGATGATGGAGCCAAGGTGGGTAATATCCATGGGCTCCTGTGCAAATTCCGGCGGAATGTATGACATTTACAGCGTGGTGCAGGGAGTGGACCAGTTTTTGCCGGTGGACGTTTACGTGCCCGGCTGCCCGCCCAGGCCGGAGGCGTTTCTGGAGGGCCTCATGCTTCTTCAGGACCAGATAGGCAAGGAGCGCAGGCCGCTTAGCTGGATGGTGGGCCCGCAGGCCACAAAGAAACCCGTGATGCCTTGTATGAGAGATTTAAAAAGACAAGCCAGGCGGGCAGTAAAGGATTTGCCAACGCCAGACAAGATATGAGCTTTCAAGGAAAACCCACACAAGCCGCAGGTGGCATGGCTGCGGACAATACAGCAATAAGCGAGCTTGCCCCGGTTTTCAAAGATGCCATTATCGGCTCTGAAAACACAAAAGACGGCGTGCCAACCGTGTGGATAAATCCGGACCGGGCCAAAGACGTGCTTGCATATCTGAAAAACCAAAGCCCAAAGCGTTTCAGCATGCTTTACGATCTTACCGCAATAGACGAGAGGGTAAGGCAGCACGGGCCGGCCTTTCAGGAGCAGACCGGCGGCGATTACACCGTTGTTTATCATTTGCTTTCTTATGAGGCCAATGAAGACATCCGGATAAAAGTCCCGCTATCGGGAGAATCCCCGTCCGCAAGCAGCATAACGGACATCTGGCCCGCGGCCAACTGGTATGAGCGTGAGGTATGGGACATGTTTGGAATCGGGTTTACGGGCCACCCTTTTTTAAAGCGCATACTCATGCCGCACGACTGGCAGGGCCACCCCTTAAGAAAAGACCACCCCGCAAGGGCCACCGAAATGGGCCCATTCAGCATGCCGGATACCAAAGAGATGCAGATTGAGCATGAGATCCAGTTCCGCCCGGACCAATGGGGGATTACGCCCAAAAAGGCAGACACCGGCTTCATGTTTCTTAATCTGGGGCCGCACCATCCGGGCACACATGGCGTGCTGCGCATAGTGCTGGAACTGGACGGGGAAGAGATAGTGGATTGCGTGGTGGACATAGGCTACCACCACCGCGGGGCCGAGAAGATGGGCGAACGGCAGTCCTGGCATACATTCATCCCCTACACGGACCGGATTGATTATTTAAGCGGAGTAATGAACAACCTTGCCTACCTTCTGTCCGTGGAGAAACTGGCGGGCATTGATGTGCCGGACAGGGCAAAGGTAATAAGGATAATGATGACCGAGCTGTTCCGGATAGCAAGCCACCTGGTATGGTATGGCACCTTCGCGCAGGATCTGGGCGCGCTTTCTCCCGTCTTTTACACCTTTACGGACAGGGAGATGGCATACCGTGTAATCGAGGCGGTCTGCGGAGGGCGCATGCACCCTGAATGGTTCCGCATAGGCGGAGTTGCGCAGGACCTGCCGCAGGGCTGGCAGACGCTTATAAAGGACTTTCTGGATTACATGCCAAAAAGGCTTAAGGAATATGACGTGCTGGTAATGAAAAACCCTATATTCAAGGCCCGCACAAAGGGCATCGGCAAGTTGACGCTGGAGGAGGCCATAGATTGGGGGATTACCGGCCCCAATCTTAGGGCGTGCGGCTTTGAGTGGGATTTCAGGAAGAAAAGGCCGTATTCGGGGATAGAGCATTTTGAATTCGAGATACCCACCGTTGCCGACGGCGATTGCTGGAGCCGCGCGGCCGTGCGCGTGGAAGAGATAAAGCAGAGCATGAGGATTATAAGGCAGTGCATGGACAACATGCCTGAAGGGCCGTACAAATCGGACCATCCTCTTGCCACCCCCCCAGTAAAAAAACACACTATGCACGATATTGAGACGTTGATAGACCATTTTTTGAATGTAAGCTGGGGGCCGCCCATCCCTCCCGGTGAGGCCGCAATAGGCATAGAGGCGGCAAAGGGCAACAACACTTATTATCTTGTAAGCGACGGCAGCACAACGTCCTACCGCACAAGGATAAGGACGCCATCTTTCCCCCACATCCAGGCGCTTCCGATGATGAGCCGGGGACTGATGATACCGGACCTCATAGCAATTCTGGGCAGCCTGGATTTCATACTGGCCGACATCGACAGGTAAATATATATGCTTACATCTTCCGAGATAGAAGAGATAAAGCACGAAGTGGAGCGCGCCGGGCGCGGGCTGAATGCGTCCGTGGAAGCGCTCAAGATAGTGCAGCGCCAAAGGAGATGGGTCCCGGATGAGGAGCTTGAAGAGGTTTCAAAGCTCCTTGGCGTCACCACTCATGAGCTGGACGCCGTGGCCACGTTTTATTCGTTCATATTCAGAAGGCCGGTAGGGAAAAACCTTATACTTGTATGCGACGGGCCGGCCTGCTGGATGTTAAACGGGCATATGCTGGTGGAAACGATAAAAGACGAACTTGGGATTGGGCTTGGCGAGACTACAAAAGATGGTGAATTCACGCTGCTGCCCATATCCTGCATTGGGCTTTGCGACAAGGCCCCCGCAATGATGATTAATGACGACGTTTACGGCGGCCTTACGCCGGAGCGGGTAAGAGAGGCCCTGAATAAATACAGATGAGCGCAAATATTGAAACATATCCGCTTACGGCTGGAATGGAAATGAACGGCCAGGCCGTGGGCCTGCAAAAATATGAGGCCCTGGGCGGCTATGCCGGGGCAAAAAAGGCGCTCCTGCAGATGGGCCCGGCCCAGGTGATGCAGGAGGTAAAAGACTCCAACCTGAGGGGACGGGGAGGGGCAGGATTTCCCACTGGACAGAAATGGAGTTTTGTCCCTATGGGGGAAAATGCGCCAAAAACCAAATACCTGGTTGTAAACGCCGACGAGATGGAGCCGGGTGCATTCAAGGACAAGATGCTTCTGGAAGGCAATCCGCACCAGTTGATAGAGGGCATTGTCATAAGCTCATACGCGATAGGGGCAAGCGTTTCTTATGTATTTTTGCGCTGGGCCTATAAAGAGGCGGCCAAAAGGATTGAACAGGCCATATCGGAGGCGCACTCTAAAGGTTACCTTGGCAAAAACATCTTCGGGGCCGGGTTTGATCACGAGGTGCGCCTGCATACAAGCGCGGGCCGTTATATCTGCGGCGAGGAAACGGCCCTTCTAACGGCGCTGGAGGGGAAGCGCGGCATCCCAAGGGCAAAACCACCCTTCCCACAAATGTGCGGTTTATGGGGGAAGCCCACCGTGGTAAATAACGTGGAGACCATCGCCAATGTGCCACATATCATAAGAAACGGCGCAAAGTGGTTTAAGGAAATCAGCCGCAGCTCCGACGGTGGCACAAAAATCTACGGCGCAAGCGGGCGGGTAAACAAACCGGGGGCATGGGAGCTGCCAATGGGCACGCCGCTAAGGGAATTACTGGAAACCCATGCGGGCGGGATGAAAGAGGGATATAAGCTGAAAGGGATAATACCCGGCGGGGCCTCCACAGAGTTCATGCTGGAACAGCACCTGGACACGCCGATGGATTTCGATTCCGTACCCAGGGCTGGCAGCAGGCTGGGAACCGGCACCCTGATGATTATGGACGATAAGACCTGTCCGGTTGGCCTGGTGCTCAATATCATGGAATTCTTCGCACGCGAGTCCTGCGGCTGGTGCACCCCGTGCCGTGAGGGCCTGCCCTGGCTGGCCGGCATCCTGAGGAAGATCGAACGTGGAGACGGCAACCCGGAGGACCTGGAGATACTTAATGAACATATACATCTTCTAGGCATGGGGCACACATTCTGCGCGTTGGCCCCGGGGGCCATGGAGCCGCTTCAAAGCGCTCTCAAATACTTTAACGAGGATTTTAAAGCGCATATCGAAAAAAAGAGATGTTCATACAAGTGAATATATGGCAACAATATACATAGACGGTAAACCATACGAAACAAAAGACGGCATCAACCTGCTGGATACCTGCCTTTCGCTTGGGTTTGATGTCCCCTATTTCTGCTGGCATCCTGCCCTGCATTCCGTTGGGGCGTGCAGGCAATGCGCGGTAAAGGTTTTCAAGGACGAAAAAGATACGAAAGGCAGGATAGTGATGTCCTGCATGACCCCGGTGGCCGACGGCATGAGATTGTCCATAGATGACCCCGAGGCCATAAAATTCCGGGCCTCGGTTATCGAATGGCTTATGCTCAATCACCCGCACGATTGCCCCGTATGCGACGAAGGCGGCGAGTGTCATCTTCAGGACATGACGCTCTTGGCCGGACATGTTTACCGGCGCACAACGCTTAAAAAAAGAACGCATACGAACCAGGACCTTGGGCCTTTTGTGAATCACGAGATGAACCGCTGCATCCAATGTTACCGCTGCGTCCGCTTCTATAAGGATTACGCAGGCGGAAAGGACCTGGACGTGTTTGGCTGCCATGATCATGTGTACTTCGGCAGAAGCCGCAACGGGGCGCTGGAAAGCGAGTTCAGCGGGAACCTGGTGGAAGTTTGCCCCACAGGGGTATTTACAGACAAGAAGTTTAAAAAGCATTACACGCGCAAGTGGGATTTGCAGGCCGCACCCTCCGTATGCGTACATTGCTCACTGGGCTGCAATACCCTGCCTGGCGAAAGATACGGAACGCTGCGGCGGATAAGGAACCGTTACAACCAATCCGTAAACGGTTATTTCCTGTGCGACAGGGGCCGCTATGGATATGAATTCGTAAACAGCAAAATAAGAATGCGCGCAGCATCCGTCAAAATAAAGGGCGCCGCCCCGGCAGATGAAGTTGCTCCGGAATTGGCCATCAGCGAGATACGGAAGAAATTAAACGGAACGCACGAAGGTGGGATAATAGGCATCGGTTCCCCCAGGGCCTCTCTGGAGTCTAATTATGCCCTTCGTGAGCTGGTGGGGGCTGAAAATTTTTACCATGGCGTATCAGACACGGTTTTTAATATGATGGGTGAGATAGTCCGGATTATAAAGGACGGCCCCGTTGCGGCGGCCTCGCTGGAAGACGTAAGAGAGGCCGATGCCGTGCTGGTGCTTGGAGAAGACGTGTCCAATACAGCTCCGATGCTTGCCCTTGCGCTCAGGCAGGCATCCAGAAACGCGCCCTTGGCAGGTCTGGCCAAATTCAAAATCCCGCACTGGGACGACGCAGCCGCCAGAAACGCGATGCAAGGCGAAAAAAGCCCCTTCTTTATTGCCTCTTTTACCGGCACCCGGATTGACGACCTGGCTTCTGAAAAACCATACCGCACGGCACCGGATGATATCGCCAGGCTGGGGTTTTTAATAGCCCATGAATTGGCCCCGGAATCGCCCGGCGTGCCAGACGCGGGCGAAGAAGAGAAATCCCTGGCCAGGCGCATTACCGTGGCGCTCCGGAATTCAAAAAAGCCGTTGGTGGTCTGCGGCACAGGCCCGCAGAGCATTCATATCCTGAGGGCGGCGGCCAATGCCGCATGGGCGATTAAGCAGGCAGTGCCTGATGCAAGGATTGCGTTTAGCCTGCCCGAATGCAACAGCATGGGGCTTGCCCTGATGGATTTTTCATCCGGCAGGCCAGTCTCCGAAGCCCTCAAGCGGGTGCAGGCCGGAGGCGCCAAGGCCGTAATAGTGATTGAAAACGAGCTGGTTGAGTCCATCGGCAAGGAAGGTGCGGAAGAAATAATGTCGCTGCCCTGCTCTGTGGCAATCGACTTCATTGCCACGCGCACCTCGCAATTGGCCGGCGTTGCACTTCCCGCAGCCAGTTTTGCGGAATCACAGGGGACCTTTGTAAATAATGAGGCCAGGGCGCAGCGGTTTTATAAGGTAATGCAGCCGCAGAACAAAAATATCCAGGGGGCATGGAGATGGCTAAGAGAGATTGAAGCCGCGCTGGGCACTGCAAAACAATGCCCGGAGATAGACGCGCTGACGGCAGAACTGGCAAAAAAGATGCCGCAGTTTGCCCCAATTGCGGACCGGGCTTATTTCCCGCCTCCAGGCTTCAGGATAGCCGGGATGAAGATACCAAGGCAGCCGTACCGTTACAGCGGCCGGACGGCAATGCACACCCATATTGGCATGGTGGAACCAAAGCCTCCGTCAGACACAGGCTCCGCGCTTTCTTTTTCAATGGAGGGTTTTTATGATGCCTCCAAAAAGCAAAAAATCCCTTCCGCCCTGCTTACGCATTACTGGGCGCCGTTCTGGAATTCCGTGCAGGCTTTAAATAAATTCCAAGGCGGCGTCGGCGGGCCGCTTCTTGGCGGGGAGTCCGGCAAAAGGCTGATGGGGGCTTCCGGTTCCGACCCTGTTTACTTCACGGACATCCCGGAAAAACAGAAAGCCCCTGGGCTATCCGGCGCAAACAACAGAGGACTTTTTGCCGTGCCGCTCTATCATGTATTTGGCTCCGAAAGACTGAGCATGGAAAACCCGGCCGTGGCAAGTCTTTGCCCCGAAGGGGGGCAGCCGTTTATTGCCGCTTCGCCCAGAACATTGAGCGCGCTGGGTTTAAACAAAGGCGATACAATGGGACTGGAGATAGGCGGGACCGTCTTCGAGTTTAAAACTGTGGCGGATGAGGAAATGGCTGAAGGGCTTGCAGGCGTGTTTGTGCCTGAAAACGGAAATATACGGGCTGATTTGGCCGGCCTTTATTCAAAGCTTCCGGCCTGGGCGCGTTTTTTATGAAAACGGAGCGGCAACTATGAGCACCCTGCAATACATAATACTGATACCGGCGCTTATCTTTGTGTTGATGTCCGTGGCTTCCGGGCTCATATGGGTTGAAAGGAGGCTATTGGGCATCTGGCAGGACAGGTTGGGGCCAAACCGGGTGGGGCCTTTTGGCGTTCTTCAGGTACTGGCGGATATTTTAAAGGTATTTACCAAAGAGGACTGGGTTCCGCCTTTTGCGGACAAGCCGGTCTTCATAACCGCGCCGGCCATTATAGTTGTTACAGTGCTTATAACCTTTGCCGTGGTGCCGTTTGGGCCTCGCGCCGGGCTGGCGGATTTAAACATAGGGCTGCTCTTTTTCCTTGCGATGTCCTCTTTGGGCGTTTACAGCGTGGCCCTTGCGGGCTGGGCCTCGGACAGCAAATATTCGCTTCTGGGTGGGCTGCGGGCGTCGGCCCAGATGATCAGCTACGAGGTTTTCATGGGGCTGTCCCTGATGGGTGTGGTAATGCTGGCAGGCTCCTTCAACTTGAGGACGATTGTGCTGGCCCAAAGGCATATGTGGAACATCGTGCCGCAGTTTCTTGGCTTTATCATATTCATGATAGCGGGCATAGCGGAAACGCACAGGCTGCCTTTTGACCTGCCCGAGGCCGAAAGCGAGCTGGTGGCCGGCTTCCATTCGGAATACTCCGGCATGAAATTCGGGATGTTCTTTCTGGGGGAATATTTCGGAATAACGCTGATATCAGCAATGATGACCACCCTGTTTCTTGGCGGCTGGATGGGGCCGGTGCTGCCGCCAATAGTGTGGTTTGCCTTGAAGACGTTTGCGTTCATCTGCTTTTTCATACTCTTGCGGGCAACGCTGCCCAGGCCGCGGTACGACCAATTAATGTCCTTTGGATGGAAGACGATGTTTCCGCTGTCACTTGTTAACCTGCTTGTAACGGGCGGGATAATACTGGCAGCCAGATGAGAGGGGAAAAAACTTGCTGGCATTATTAAGGGCACTATGGCTGATTTTGCTGCACACCTTTAAAAAACGGGTGACGGTGCAATATCCGGAGCAGAAGCCCTATGTACCGCCGAGGTGGCGGGGCAGGATAATTCTGTCACGTGACCCGGACGGGGGCGAAAGGTGTGTGGCCTGCTATCTGTGCGCCGTTGCCTGCCCGGTGGACTGCATAGCCCTTCAGGCGGCGGAGGACGAAACGGGCAGGCGCTATCCGGCTTCGTTCAGGATAAATTTTTCCAGGTGCATATTCTGCGGATATTGCGAGGAGGCTTGCCCAACCTATGCCATACAGCTTACAACCGACTACGAAATGGGCGAATACCGGCGGGCAAACCTTGTATATGAAAAGGAAGACCTGCTCATAAGCGGCCAGGGGAAATATCCCGGCTATAATTTTTACCGTGTTGCCGGGGTTGAAATCGGCGGCAAAGCCAAGGGCGAGGCCGAAAACGAGCGCCCGCCGGTTGACGTAAGGGGGCTTCTGCCATGACAACGTCCTTCTATCTGGCAGCCGCGGTGGCCCTTGCCTCGACCTTGATGGTGATAACCAGGGCCAGGATAATCCATGCGCTCCTGTATTTCATAATTTCACTTTTTTCGGTTTCGATAATGTTTTTTGTAGTTGGGGCCCCGTTTGCGGCCGCCCTGGAGGTAATCATATATGCGGGGGCTATAATGGTCCTTTTCCTGTTTATTATAATGATACTTAACCTTGGCGCGGAGGCCGCCGCGCAGGAGAGGCAATGGCTTACGCCCGGCATCTGGCTTGGCCCTTCGATGCTGGCACTCATCCTTATTGCGGATCTGGCATTTTTAATAAGCCGCGGCGGGGTGTATACAAACGGTCTTTATGCAGTTACAGTCCGCCCAAAGGACGTCGGCATTGCGCTATATGGCCCTTATCTTTTAGGTGTGGAGCTTGCATCGCTGCTACTTCTGGCAGGGCTGATTGGGGCACTGCACCTTGCAAGAAGAAATGTGCCGGAGGAAGGTGAAGATGGCACCGGTATCAATTGACAACGGGCTGATGGTGGCCTGGGCGCTTTTTGTGCTGGGGTTTATTGGCGTGCTGGTACGCAGGGACCTGGTATTTGTGCTGATGTCCATAGAAGTGATGCTTAATGCCGCAGGGCTGGCCTTCATACTGGCCGGGGCAAAATGGGGAAAGCCGGACGGGCAGGTGATGTTTCTTTTCATACTGGCCACTGCGGCGGCCGAGGTGGCCCTTGGGCTTGGGCTGGTGCTGCGCTTCCATCATAAATTCAAAACACTGGATACTGACGCGGCCAGCAAGATGAGAGGCTGATGGAAAATTTATTATTCCTGATTCCGGCCTTGCCTATTCTGGGGTTCATTGTGCTCGCGCTTTTTGGCAGGCGCATGAGCGCCGGGGCCATACGGACAATGGGCGTGGGCTCAATCGGCCTTTCTTTGCTCTGCGCCCTGGCATCCGCCGGACAGTTTTTAAACGCATTCCAGGCCGGCAAACCGTGGGTGCAAACATTATGGCAATGGTTTGCGGTGCCGGGGCTTGCGGTCTCGGTAAGCCTGAAGCTGGATTCGCTCTCGCTTATCATGGCCCTGGTTGTTGTATTTGTAAGTTTTCTTATCCACGTCTATTCCGCATGGTACATGGATGGCGACGAGGAGTACGGAAGGTTCTTTGCCTGGATGAACCTGTTTACCGGGGCCATGCTCACGCTTGTTCTGGCCGAGGACATCCTGCTTTTGTACCTGGGATGGGAGGGCGTGGGGCTTTGCAGCTATCTGCTAATCGGGTTTTGGTACAAGGAGCCTGCAAACGCGCGGGCTGCAATAAAGGCCTTTATAGTAACCAGGATTGGCGACACGGCCTTCCTTATCGGGCTGTTTCTTATAGCGCTGAAAACCGGGACGCTGGATATAGCGCAGGCATCCACAAGCATTGGCGCCATGAAGGCAAGCGGGCTGCCAACACTGATAGCCATGCTTCTTCTTGGAGGGGCGGTTGGCAAATCGGCCCAGCTTCCGCTTCAGACATGGCTTCCGGACGCGATGGCAGGCCCTACCCCGGTCAGTGCGCTGATACATGCTGCCACCATGGTAACGGCCGGCGTATACCTGATTGCCCGCATGAATGCCTTTTTCGTCCTGTCGCCCATAGCAATGGAAACAGTGGCGGCCATCGGCGCGCTTACCCTTTTTCTGGCCTCCGTAAGCGCGCTGTTCCAGACGGACATAAAAAGGATGCTTGCGTATTCGACAATGAGCCAGATAGGTTACATGTTTCTGGGGCTTGGCGTAGGGGCCTGGTCCGCCGCCCTGTTCCATTTTATGACGCACGCTTTTTTTAAGGCTCTGCTCTTCATGTCGGCAGGCGTAATCATAAAAGCCATGCACGAGGAGCACAATATCTTTAAAATAAGAATGAAACTGCAGTCCGGCACGGAGTTCCCGGTTCCGCCGATTGCGTTCTGGAGTTTTTTAACAGGCGGGGCGGCGCTTGCCGCATTGCCCTTTATTACATCAGGTGGGTATAGCAAGGATTTAATAATATCCGGTGCCTGGACCTCCGGCCATGTATGGGTATGGGCGCTGGCATTGGCAGGCTCGTTTCTTACCGGGCTTTATACGTTCCGGGTATTTTTTACCGTGTTTT
>JAJYLE010000032.1 GCA_021788025.1 Nitrospirota bacterium | reverse complement strand
GTTCCATGCCAAATATCTTCAGGGTCAGAAGCGCGCCGAAGGCGGCCGCCGGAAGGCCGGAAAGGATCGTAAGCGGGTGTATGAAGCTTTCATAAAGTATCCCAAGCACTATGTAGATAACAAGTATGGCCATTATAAGCAGCATGCCAAGCCCGCGCACGGAACTTTGGAACGCCTGGGCGGTGCCCTGGAAGCTTGTTGTGATAGTGGGCCCCAGCGTGCCCACCGCGGCCTTCTGCACCTCCGCAACCGCCTGGCTCAGTGAGTAGCCGGGCTTCAGATTGAACGAGATCGTTACGGCGGGTATCTGGCCCAGGTGGTTTACAGTGAGCGGGCCCACGCCGGGCGTAAGGAGCGCAACTTCGCTTAATGGCACCAGCTGGCCGGAATTGGAACGGATATACAGTTCAGACAGGGCGGCGGGGTCCTTCTGGTACTGGGGCTCCAGCTCCATTATCACCTGGTATTCGTTATTTGGCGCGTATATCGTGGATACCTGCCTGGAACCATATGCCGTGTAAAGCGCATTTTCTATCTGCTGGGCCGTTACCCCCATGGAGGAGGCCTTGTCCCTGTCTATCTGCACGTTTACCTGGGGGTTGGATATCTCAAGGTCGCTTGTCACATCCTGCAGCCCCGGAAGTGTGCGCATCTTGTCCTCCATCTTACCGGCGCCTGCGTAAAGCTCATCCGTATTCGGGGACTCCAGGGTGTACTGGTACTGGCTTTTTGTGAGCATACCGCCAATGCGTATGGTTGGCAGGTTCTGCATGAATACGCGGATGCCCGGCACCGCCGCAAACTTGCCCCTCAGCTCCTGTATTATCTTGTCTATGCCCGGGCGCTGGTTCCGGGGTTTCAGCTTCATGAACATCCTGCCCTGGTTTATGGCCACGCTTGGACCGGCAGGGCCGATGGCGGACATGAAGGACTCCACGTTGGGGTCCCTCTCAACAATGGCCATCAATTTTTTCTGGTGCGCCTTCATCGAATCGAAAGATACGCCCTGGGAGGCCTCGGTGAAGGCGAATATCAGCCCGTTGTCCTCGCTGGGCAAAAACCCCTTGGGCATGGTGATAAAAAGGTAAACGGTGCCGGCCAGGATAAGCACGGCAACTGACAGCACGGCCGGTTTATGCCGCAGCACTGTTTTTAACGTGCGCTCGTAGATGTTCAGCATCCCGGTAAATACCTTTTCCGAGGCTTGATAAACCTTACCGTGATGCACATCGTGCGCGTGCTTTAGTATGCGGCTGCAAAGCATTGGGGTAAGCGTAAGCGAGACGAAACCCGATATCAGCACCGCCGCGCTTATCGCAACCGCAAACTCGTGCAGCAGCCTGCCTATTACCCCGCCCATGAACAGCACAGGGATAAATACAGCGACCAGCGAGATCGTCATTGAAACAATGGTAAAGCCGATCTCCTTTGAGCCTTTAAGGGCGGCCTGCAAAACTGGCTCGCCATGCTCGGTATGGCGCACTATGTTTTCAAGCATGACGATTGCGTCGTCCACCACAAAACCCACCGACAGCGTAAGGGCCATCAGAGAGAGGTTGTCCACGCTGTAGCCCATCAGGTACATCACCACGAACGTGCCGATAAGGGACATGGGCAGTGCCAGGCTTGGGATTACGGTGGCGGAGACGTTTCTCAGGAAAAGGAATATCACCATTATAACCAGGCAAAGCGCCAGCAAAAGAGTGAATTTAACGTCATGAACAGATTGCATTATGGAGACGGACCTGTCGTAAAGTATGTTCATCCCCACGGACGGCGGCATCTGGGCCTGAAGCTTCGGCAACAGGGCCTTGATGTTATCCACTACCTCCACCGTATTTGTGCCGGGCTGCCGCATGATGGCCAGCACCACCCCGCGTGTTCCGTTATACCAGCTTGCTATCTTGTTGTTTTCCACGCTGTCAAACACGTTGCCTATCTGGTCCAGCCGCACGGGCGCGCCGTTGCGGTATGCAACAATAATGGGCCTGTACGCCTTTGCGTCCGTAAGCTGGCCTGCCGCCTGGATGGTTGTGGCCTGAGTGTTTCCCCACAGGGTGCCGGTGGGCAGGTTCACGTTGGCGTTCTGCACGGCGCTGGCGGCCTCGTCTATGCCGATGCCCATGGAGGCCATTTTATTTGGATCAAGCTGGGCGCGGACGGCGTATTTCTGCGAGCCAAACACGTTTACCTGCGCCACGCCGCTTATCATTGACAGCCTTTGGGAGATAAGCGTTTCCGCGTACTCGTCCACAGTGGACAGCGGAAGGGTGGGCGAGTGCAGCGCTATGAAGATAACCGGCTGGTCCGCCGGGTTCACCTTCTGGTATGTTGGCGGGGTTGGCATATTGGGCGGAAGCTGGTTTGCCGCTTTGGCTATCGCGGCCTGCACGTCCTGGGCGGCCGCGTCTATGCTGCGGCTGAGATCAAACTGAAGTGTTATCTGGGTATTGCCAAGGGCATTTGTGGACGTCATCGAATCCAGCCCCGCTATTGTGGAGAACTGCTTTTCCAGCGGGGTTGCGATTGAGGACGCCATGGTCTCCGGGCTGGATCCCGGCAGCGACGCAGTAACCAGTATCGTGGGGAAATCCACGTTGGGCAGGTCGCTGACCGGCAGGAGCTTGTAGCTGATAACTCCAAATACCAGGATGGCCAGCATGATAAGCGTGGTGGCTATCGGGCGTTTTATGAATACTTCTGATATGCTCACAGCTTTTTCAGCGCCCCGCGCCTGCCGTCTTGTTGATGGCCCCGTTGGCGGCCCCGCTAACCGCGCCAGAGGCTGTGGCGGCGGGGATTATCTTCACCTTCACCCCAGGCATAAGCCTGGACTGGCCATCCGTAACTACCTTTTCGTTTGCTGAAAGGCCGGACTGGATTACCGTATATCCCTTGTATGAGATACCGGTCTTCACCGGGCGGACCTGCGCGGCCATGTCCGGGCTTATTACAAATACGTATTCCCCCTTCTGGCCCGTCTGCACGGTGGACGAGGGGACCACAACGGCATTCTTTAATGTGTACAGATAAAGCGAAACATTAAGGAACTGCCCCGGCCATAGCCGTCCGTTTTTGTTGGGGAACTCCGCCTTCAGCAGCACCGTGCCTGTGGACGTGTCCACAACATTGTTTATGAACACCAGCCGTCCTTCTTCAGGGGCGGATTCTCCAGCCGGGTACGCCTTTACCTTAAGGACGCCCGCGGACATGTATTTTTTTATCTGGTCCAGGTACTGCTGGTTTACTGAAAAAGAGACGTAGATGGGGCTGATCTTGTCTATGGTGAGGATAGGCACGTCATTGGCTTTTACGACGTTGCCTCCCTGTATGAGTATGCTTCCGGTCTTTCCGTCCAGCGGGGATTTTATATAGCAATATGCAAGCTGTACTTTGGCGTTTTCCACATTGGCCTGGTCCGCCTTCACAAGGGCGTCCTGGGCTGCGGCATTGGAGCTTACCTGGTCAAACTGCTCCTTGGCAACATAGTCCTTCTTCACAAGCAGGCCATACCTTTTTTGTTCTTCCTGCCAATACTTCGCCTGCGCGGAATCCCTTGCAAGCGTGGCCTCTGCCTGGGCCAGGGCGGCCTCAAACGGCCTGGGGTCAATCAGGAACAGCATCTGCCCCTTGCGCACGTTCTGGCCCTCTGTAAAATAGACCTTTTTTATCTGCCCGTTTACCATCGACTTTATCTGCACCGTCTGCATGGATTCCGCATTGCCGATAGCGGTTACCGTTACAGGCACGTCCTTTGCGGACGAGACCGCGGCAATCACTGGGACAACCATCGCCTTCGGCTTTGGGGCGGATTTTTTATCGCAGCCAGTAAAGGCCGAAGCTGCAATCAGCGCAAGTAAGACGGCCGCGCTCCGGTAAAGGATTTTCCGTGGGAGCGCATTTGAAAAACCGGCCTTCACTTTGGACCTCCAAGGCCCATGGCCCTTTCAAGCGCGGCCTGGGCGGTTTTGTAATTATAAAGGGCTGCGTTATATGAGTAGCTGGCGCTTACGTATGCCGCCATCGCGTCGGACACCTCTATCTGATTGCCAACGCCGTATTTATACCTGCCGTTTGCAACGTCAAGGTTCTCTTTGGCCTGCGTCAAGGCCAGATTGGCGGCGTCCACACTTTGTCTTGCCACGTCTGTCTGTATCCATGCCTGGTCTACCTGTAGATATACGGCCTGCCTGAGTGCCGCCTCGTTCTGTTTCAGCAGGGCCAGCGCGGCCGTATTTTCACGTGCCTGGTATTTTGTGATAAACCCGTTAAAAACCGGAAAAGTGATAGCCGCCCCCGCGCCCCAGGCATGTTCAAGCGGAAACCTTTCGCCGCCATAGCCGTATTCGGCGCTGGCGGTGATGAAAGGCAGGAAGTTGCTCTTTGCCAGCCTGATAGCCTGTTCCTGAGACTGTTCCCTTAGAATCAGGGATTGCAGGTCCGCCCTCTGGCTGTAAGCCGTGGAAAGCGCATCGGCCAGGGTGGGCCCGGTCAGGCTGATAGAAAGATTGTCCTGTATAGTGTAATCCGGCGCGTTTGTAAGCCCCATTGCGTTATTCAGCTGGATTTTGGCAATCTTCACTGCGCCGCCCGCGTTAAGCAGGGCCAGCTTTGCGTTGGAGAGGTCCACCTCCGCGCGGGTCACGTCATATTTGGCCACTGTGCCGGCGCTGTGAAAGGCCTGGGCCTGGTCCAGATGCTGCTGAAACTGCGTGACGGCCTGCTGCTGTACGGCCAGATTGTGTATGGCCTGAAGCACGCCGAAATACGCCTGTTTTACCGCAAGTATTACGCTGTCCCGCGTGTCCCTAAGGTCTTCTTGGGAGGACTGGAACAGGAACTGCTGTCCCTTTACGATGGAGGATGTGCGGCCAAAATCATATACGTTTTGCGACAGCGAGGCGGTGCCTGAAAACCCGATGACTCCGTTAGTCCTGCCGGCGGAAAACGCGCTGGCAGCGGGGGCGCCGGCTGAGGCAGTGAAGTCCCCGGCCTGGGCGCTTACCTGCGGATAATAGGCGGATTTTGCCTCCCCAACCCTGTTTTCGTTTACCAGTGCCGCCTGCCTTGCCGCCGCTATGGCGGGGTTTAGCCGCAGGCCAATCTCCAGGCATCTTTCCAGGCTGATTGTTTCGCCGGGTTTAATAGGGGACGCTGCCTGCCCACCGGTTGTGGCCGCGTTCTGCGCCATTGCCGGCAAGGGCAGAAGAACCAATACAAATAGAATCTTCGATATGTACTTAAGGCGCATTGTTGTAAATGTTAGCGAGTGCTTACTTAATATACATCAGCCGCCAAATAAAGGAAAGCCCTGCGCCTATCAATGTTAGAACTAAATGAGGCATAATGTGTAAAATAAATGGATGGGCCGTTGCCAGCCCGGTTTTTTCCAGGGAGGAGCAGAGGAACTTAAATTGTTACGGTTCAGCAAGTCACATAACGTACTGGCCGGAAGGCTGATAGTAACCGTGGGCGCTCTCATTGGCACTGGGGCCATCCTCTTCGGCCTTATATTTATCAAGTACAGGGAAGTGCTTACCGTAGAAAAGCTCGTTTTGATTACGGCCTTTTTCGTGGCAACCATCAGCGTTTTGCTCTGCACTATCCTCTACTACTTTGTATCAAAGCCGGTTGCCCTGCTTGAGGCCGGGATGAAAAGGATAGCGGCTGGAGAACTGGGCCAGCCCATTGAGATCAACTCCAGTGATGAAATGGGGCTGCTTGCAAGGACGCTGAACTCCATGTCCGCGGACATGAAGCTGTATCATGAGCGGATGGAAGACGCGGTCAGCGAAAAGACCCGCAAGATAATGGAGGCGCAGGAGGAACTGATAAACGCCGAAAAGCTTGCCTCGCTCGGGCGTATGGCGGCTGGCGTTGCCCACGAGATAAACAGCCCGCTTACCGGCATTATCACCTTTGCCCACCTGGTGAAAGACAGGCTTCCGGCCGAGGACGGCCAGATAAGAGAGGATGTTCAGGTGATTATCGACCAGGCCAACCGGTGCTCCGCAATAATAAAGGGCCTTCTGGGGTTTGCCAGGAGGACCGATTTTGAAGTGGTGGACCTGGACTTAAACGTGCTCATCAGGACCGTTGTGGACATGGTGAAAAAGCAGGCCCGGTTCCACAATATCCGGCTGGACATGGCGCTGGATTATCACTTGCAGCCGGCCAGGGCCGACGCAAACCAGCTTCAGCAGGTTTTTTTAAACCTGCTTATAAACGCAGCCGATGCCATGAATGAAAAAGGCTCCATCTTCATATCCACGCGCTCATTGAAAGGTGACGGCGGCCGCGGCATGTTCGAGATCGAATTCACGGACTCCGGCCCCGGAATACCGGAGGAGCATATAAACAAGATATTCGAGCCGTTCTTTACCACCAAGCCTGTGGGCAAGGGCACGGGGCTTGGGCTTGCGGTGAGCTACGGAATAATCAAAAAATACGGCGGTGACATCATCGTAAAGAGTGCCCCTGGCAAGGGGGCCAGCTTCTTTATAAGGCTGCCGATGCAGGGTGAGGCAAAATGAAACAACACGCGAATATTCTGGTAATAGACGACGAGGAAATAATCAGGAAAAGCTGCCTGCGCATACTGGAGCCTTTGGGGTTCAAGGTAGATACCGCCCCGGACGGGCCAAGCGCACTTTCCATGCTGGGCAACAGGAGGACCTATGACCTTGTGCTCACCGACCTCAAGATGCCAAATATGGACGGCCTGGAGGTCATGGCGGAGATACTGAAGCGTTTCCCCGGCTTAAGGATAATACTTGTTACCGGGTACAGCACCCGCGAGACCGCGGCCAGCGCCCTTAAGATGGGGGCTTTCAATTATGTTGAAAAGCCCTTCAATCCCGAAGTCCTGGGCACGGTGGTAAGAGAGGCCCTTGAGGGGATTGATTGACGAAAATCCTCGTCCTGGATGACGAAGATATTGTCCTTAAGGCCTCCAGGCGTGTGCTTGAGGCCGAAGGCTACGCCGTAGAGACCACCACTTCTCCTGAAAATGCCCTGTCCGTAATAGAATCATCTTCCATGGACATTGTACTGTCCGACCTGAGAATGCCCGGCATGGACGGGCTGGAATTCCTGAAAAAAGCCAGGGAGATATCGCCTGAAACCGAGGTGATTATAATAACCGGGCAAGGCACCATAAAAAGCGCCGTGGAGGCGCTTAAGTTCGGGGCCTATGATTTCATAGAAAAACCCCTCAACCCGGACCAGCTTAAGTCCCTTGTGGCCCGCTGCCTAGAGAGGAAACACCTGCTGTCGGAAAACCGCGAACTCAAGAAAGAGGTGCGGGCGCTATATAACCTTGAAAACATTATAGGCCGGTCCGCGCCGATGCAGGAGGTTTTCGGGCTTGTGGCGAAGGTGTCCAGGCTGGACACCACCGTTTTGATAGAAGGCCAGTCCGGCACCGGCAAGGAGCTTGTGGCCAGGGCCATCCATTACAACAGCCCAAGGCGCGACGGCCCCTTTGTGGTGATAGACTGCGTCACCATACCGGAGAACCTCATGGAGTCCGAACTGTTCGGGCACGTAAAAGGCTCGTTTACGGGAGCTGGGGCAACGGAAAAAGGGCTTGTGGAGCTTGCCAGGGGCGGCACACTTTTTTTTGACGAAATCGGCAACCTGCCAGAGACCGTCCAGGTAAAGCTCCTGCGGCTCCTTCAGGAGAAGGAATTCAGGCCGGTAGGCTCCAGGCAGATTTTCAAGGCGGACTCCAGGATAATTGCCGCCACAAACGCAAACCTTCAGCAGATGGCCGCCGAGGGCAAATTCCGGGAAGACCTTTATTACAGGCTTAACGTCTTCCCGGTAAAAATGCCGCCCCTCAGCCAGCGCAAGGAGGACATTCCCGCCCTTGTGCGCCATTTCATAAAGAAGCATTCAGCAGCGTCCGGACGGCGCAAGCTGCCGGATGTGTCCGTGGAGGCCATGAGCCGGCTGGTAAGGTACGACTGGCCCGGCAACGTCCGCGAGCTTGAAAATACAATTCAAAGGGCGCTTATAATGGCGGGCGAACAGAATATAGACGTAAATCATGTGCTGATTGGCGATGAAAGGCGGCTTGCCCCGGCATCCGTGGAGGAGCTTAAACAAAGGAAAAAAGAGGCCCGCGCCAAATCAGCCGGCGAGCTTGAGAAATCCTTCCTTATAGACCTGCTTACCAGAAACGGCTGGAACGTAACCCGCGCCGCCGCCGATGCAGGCATGGAGCGCACCAACTTCCACGCCATGATGAAGAAGCACAGGATAAAAAGACCGGAGAAGTGAAAAAACCTGAATTCTCCCTCCACCTTGAGAGAAGAGGGGTTTAAATAAGATTATTCCCTGATGTAAAGTTTAGTTTCGGGGCCCATTTTTTATTTTTAGCAATCCATCTATAACCCTTCTGTTCGACGGGTCTTTCTGGAGTGCCTGTTTCAAATAAAACTCCGCCCGTTCAGGCAGCCCAAGCTTCAGGTAAACCAGCCCAAGTTCCACCGTAATGGCTGGGTCCTCCCGGTCCAGCGGAAGCGCGCGGTGAAGTATCTTTACGGCTTCCTTGTAATTTCCCAGCCTGGCAAGCGTAGAGCCGTAATAAAACAGGTATTCCGGCTTTTTCGGGTCCAGCCCAGCTGCCAAGGTGAAAAACACCTCTGCCTTTTTAAAGTCGTTGTTCGAATAATAAACCCTGCCCTGCTTGAAATTTTCCGATGCGGATTTTGGGTCCGGCGCAAGCTTTACCGAAGCCCCCGGCCTGAGCGATGCATCGTAATTTATCCGTTTCGTGGGGTCTATCAGATTCGTGTACGCAAGCGAAACCCTGGAGAAGATCACGTTGAGCTTGTCCATCAGCTCCTTTGGCATATGGAAATTTTTGTCCGGATGGAATTCCCTGGCGGCCTTGTAATAAGCCTTTTTTATCTCCGATGGTTCGGCTTTTTTGTCCCAGAGGCCAAGCATTTCGTAATGGTCGTATTTTTCGAGCATCCGGTGCATCTCGTCTATCCTGGTGATCTGCTCTTTTGTTATATTTGTCTCGTCTTCGGAATTGGCGTTTATGGGGTTTGTGTTTTCTTTTTTTGCGTTTCTGGCATCAGCGGCCGGAAGCGGTCCTTCAACTTTCCCGGTGTATGCTCCTCTTGCCGTGGCCGGTTTGGAGCTTCCGGCGTCTTCGCGGCTTTCTTCAGGTGTGTCCGGGCTTGTTTCGGGCGGATCTTTCAGCTCAAGGGTCCTTGCGTAGAGCAGGGCGTAAATTGTTTGCAAGGTCTTCGATTCAGGAAAGGGGGCTTCTTTTACAATTTCACTGAGACGCCGCCGCCCATCCGCCAGAGACATTATCATTTTGTCCTCCGCGGGAATCTTCATTGCCTGGAACAGATGCAGCGGATATGAAAAGGGCGCTATAACGGAATCCTCCCGCAGCCCAGCCTCAAAAACCGCATCCTTACCGGCTGTGCGCTTGAGGCCGCGATAGATCAGGTCCGGCGCGGAAATCTTCAGCCGCAGCAGGTTATCGGGGAGCGGACCGTCATGGAAAAGAAAGGACCCCTCGCATAGGGAAAACACCCCAAGACAAATCTCCTCCAGTTGCCTGTAAACGGCTTTTATCATGTCATTTGGCGTAAGAGCGCCCAGTTTTACAAGGATGGCGCCCTGTTTCCCGCCGGTGGTTTTTAACAGCTCCACGGATTTTTCGTACTGTTGGCGGGTGATTGTCCCCTCCCTAAGAAGCATGTCACCGAGGCTGTCTTCCACCTGGTTGGATGAAGAAAAGACGATATTGCCCTGCTGCAAGTATATTTTCCTGACGGACTGGCCTTTTCTGAATTCCAGAACGCCGGTTTCTGCCGTCCCGCAGAGCCCTGTAAATATGTCCGGCGCCGTGAAAACGGAAAGCGAGCCTTCCACGTTTCTGGCCAGCGAGAGCCCTATTTTCTGGCCGCCGTGCCATATCACTTTGGCTTCGCAATGGAAATCAGGGTATTTGCAGAAGACCTCAATTGTCCGGCCTACGGCTGATAGGATTTTACTGTCCGCCTGGACACCTGCGCCCAGGATTGAATAGTCTTGCAGGGCGGCTTCTGCCGTCTCTTTGTTTATGGTTATCCGGAGCGGATTGTCTTTGCTGTTTTTAATCCTTCTGAACTGCCTTTTTTCGGACGATTGCCAGCGTTTGCTCACGCGGTTTCCGCAAATGAGATGAGGTTTATTGAAAACCTGTTAGCGCAAGGAACTGATTTAAAAAAGCATAAATTACGCAACAGTACCTGATTCCTCTACTTTTTAGCTCTATATTTGTACCAGTTATATCCACCAAATTTCAAGCGTTTTTTCAAGTTGGTCCGCTTAACTCATTAATTATTAATTCTTTCCATTAATTCCGGAGGCACAAATCAGCGTTTGTTTGGAGAAGTAAACGGCTCAGGCGGACTGGGCATGAGTCCCAGTATTCCTGTGTACTCAACACTCCCTGGCCTGTATCCCTTCCGGAAAAAGCATGACACAAACTTCATGACATGTGTCATATGGACTATGTCATGCTTTGCAGTGTTATGATCGCGGGTGGCGGGAACCCCCCCAGGCCTTGAGAAGACATCTGCCGGAATATGGGATAACGGAAATGTCAAATTAGATTCCCGATTAAAACGATTGGGAATGACGGAGAAAAGATTTTTAAAGGCAGGGGTTTACAAACGTAAAAGGCTTGAAAAAACAGGAGGTTAGGTTTGTTCCAATTTTTTAGTTATGTTTCAGGCTGGGAGTTGAAATCTTTAAAAAACAGGCACTTAGGGGTGGGGCTTCACTGCAAATAGTATGGAACAGATGGAACAAGTGGAACAAAAATTTAGGCCCAAGTTATTGAAAATAAAACGAAATACCAAAAAAACTGGAACATATAAAAAGAAAAGGGGAAAATCAAGGTGAACAGATTCCCCCAGCTGGAAAGGCGATGCAAAAAAACCTGCGCCCATATTACAATAACGAATTGCGCATGGAGGGGAGATAAACTGAAACGCCCGCTCAATTTTCGCATTCCTTTCCACCTTCATTTTTCCGGCGCAATCGTTTGCTTCCGGCAAAGCAGCCCATCCAGGCGCAATGGCAAGGCAGATAGTTTTGCAATCTCCAGGGGCAAACCCTCGCTTGTACGGAAATGCGTGGTGGCCGGGACGTTTTATATCAGGCGACGCATTCATGAGATGTTTCTGGAACTGAATTCTGATTGGCCGAAGGCCGATTATTTAAAAAATCCAAGCAAGGAGAATTTTGATGCCCATGCTATTTCCCCCCCGGTTTAATTTCCGTTCCGTTTTCCGTGCCATCCTGGCTGCCGTTTTGCTTATCCCCCTTGCGGGCGTGTCTGTGGCGGGGGCCGACGGCGTTTCCAGGGCCGGCAAGCTGGCCAGCGGTCATGAAGACGCTGTTATCACAGTAAAGGCCGTCACCAGGATAAGCATTATGGTTGGAGGCAAGGAAGTATCGAAAACAGAAGACGCAGTGGAGACGCCCGCCACGATAATAGACCCCTCCGGGCTGGCGGTGCTGTCTTCCTCCAGGATAGACCCGTCCAAGCTTTACAAGCAGATAATTGACAAACTTAAATCCGGCCAGGAACAGGCCAAGTTCGAGGTGCAGACAACCATATCGGATATAAAAATGCTTACACCCGGCGGCGGCGAGCTGCCGGCAAAACTGGTGATGCGGGACAAGGATATGGACCTGGCCTTTGTAAAACCCGCTAAGGCCCCGGCCAGGCCGATGCCCTGGCTGGACCTCTCTG
This sequence comes from Nitrospirota bacterium, assembly GCA_021788025.1. GTDB lineage: Bacteria > Nitrospirota > Thermodesulfovibrionia > Thermodesulfovibrionales > JdFR-88 > JAKAKS01. The sequence goes on along the minus strand of JAJYLE010000032.1, from coordinate 8,204 downwards.
ACAGCAGCAAGCCCGGTATGCTAAGCCGTGTTGTTATACTTACCAGGCTGGGAAAGCCGGCCGGGTATATACCTTCGCTTTCCTTGTACAGGGTGGAGGCCGTAATAAAAAAACCATCGGTCTTTTACGTGACGGACCAGAACATTATGCAGGGCAAACTGGGCGCGCCCGCGTTCACGCTGGACGGGAAGCCCGCCGGGATAGTGGTCCTTAGGTTCAATAATGTAGGGCAGAAGATATCGAGCATGGACAGGATATTCTACGGCCTGGACGGGTTTGGAATGTTCCCGGTGATAATCCCCTCTGCTCAGGTGCTGAGCGAGGCCAAACACATACTGAGCACAAAAAAATAAAAAAACGGGGGCACTTGACACCGCCTTTAATGGTGAGACCATTTAACCGGACACCAGATTTAAAAAACGCGTTAAGGAGGACAGCCATGTTGTGCAGCTTTTCGCAACTGGACGGGACCATTATAGATCAGATAAAGTCTGCCGAAAGGAAGCTTGGGAAAACGCTGCTTGCCTATAACTGCTACGATACCAGGCCGGAAACCCTGTCCGCAGGCGAACTTAAGGAGATAGAGCAGCTGGAGAAAAAGCTTGGTGTGCTGCTGGTTGCGGTAAAACAGCCTGTCTCTGCTGCGGAGCCGCAGGACATTTAAGGTGAGTTAAAGCCTTATGTCCACGTATGCGCTTTGCCGCAGGGAGATAAGCCAGGCCTTATATTCCTTTTCAAAACGGATTGTCATAAGCGCCTGCCTGGCTTTTTCGACATAGGCGCTTGGATCGCCGGGCTCGATTTTTTTGTTAAGCTTCAGTATGAATATCCCTTTGTCCGTTTGAAAGGGCTTGCTTATCTCGCCGGGTTTTAACTTGTCCAGCGCATTTTCGAATTCGGGCGAAAGCGTGCCTTTTTTCAGGGATCCAAGATCGGGGTCGGCAGGGGAATAGTATCTTGCAACGCTCAGGAAATCCTCTCCTTTTTTAAGACGCGCCAGCGCTGCGTTGGCATTTGCCATGGCTTTGTCCTTGTTTTCTCCCGTTGGAATGAAAATCTGGTAAACGTTGTAATATTCAGATGAGTCGTCTGCCATGCCCTGTGAGCGCGCATAGGCGATTGCCTCTGCCTTGGATACCTTGATTTTATCCCTGACGTCCACTGAAACCAGCTTGCCTATGAGTATCTGGTCCGACAGCCTGGCCCTGTACTCATTAAGTGTAAACCCCTCTTTCTGGAGGGCCTGCACAAACTGGTCCTGGTCCATGGAGTATTTCTTCTTTATGGATTCTATTGCGTCTGAGATCTCAAGCGGATCTACTGTGATGTTCAGCTTTGCCGCTGCCTGAAGCTCCAGGGTATGATCGATCATCTTGTCCAGGTACTTGCCCTCGTGGTCTTTCAGGAATTTCCTTTTTTCATCGCCGGTATCGGAGCTTAGCTGTTGGGCGTACTCGAACTCCATTGCTTTGTAAAGCTCCGCCCAGGTGATCGCCTGGTTGTTTACCACGGCAATTATCCTGTCCAGCTCGAATTCTTCGGCCCGGGCCTGGACGGCAGGCCGGACAAGCGAAAGCAGAATCAGCAATACAATGAATATCTTTATTTTTACGCGCCTCATAGCTTTGTCCTTCCGGAAGAAACACCCCGCAAGAGCTAAGCCGCGGTCTTTTGAGGCCGGGCTTGGGCAAGCGGGCTTAAACCGTATTCTGCCATATCGGGCGCGGCCTCCGCAAGCCAAACGCGGCCAGGGGATTGCCTGGAGCTATGGCAGTTTTTATAATGTAAACTATTCATTCATGGAAAAGTCTTCCCAAAGTTCGCCAGGGCTGGTCCCTTTCCCGGCTTTGTACCAGAAGGATTTCAGGTATCTCTGGCTGGGGCAGGCTATATCTTTTTCAGGCACCTGGATGCACTCCACCGCCCAGGGCTGGCTGATATACTCGCTTACGCACTCTCCGCTGTACCTTGGGGTAGTGGCGGCGTTCTCCTCAATGCCCGTGCTTTTTTTCTCGCTGCTGGGCGGCGTGGCAGCGGACAGGTTCCGCAAGCGCAATCTTATTATGGCCACCCAGGCCCTTTCTATGCTGCCAGCCATTGCGATTGGCGTGCTGACCCAGCTTGGAATTATAACGGTATGGGAAGTTATCCCGCTGGTCTTTTTTCTGGGGATGGTGAACTCGTTTGATGTGCCGGCAAGGCAGTCGTATTTTGCCGAGATAGTGGAAAAGGACAACCTGGTGGGCGCCATAGCGCTGAATTCCGCAGCCGTAAACGGCGCAAGGATAATCGGCCCGGTCCTGGCCGGCATGGTTATAGCCTATGCAGGCTTGCCCGCCTGTTTTTATCTGAATGCGGCAAGCTTTCTTGCCGTCATACTCGCCCTGGCCAGGATAAGGGCCAAGAGCGCTGTTGTTCCTCGGGAACATGAAAGCATCAAGAAGGACTTGCTGGAAGGGATGAGTTTTGTAAGGCAAAACCCTTTCATATTTGCCGTCTTCATTATCATTGGGGCGTTCAGCCTTTTTGCGATTCCGTTTATAAACCTTCTGCCTGTCTTTGCCGTTGAGGTATTTAAGCGCGGGCCGAAGGGGCTTGGTTTTCTGGCCGGGGCAACCGGCCTGGGGGCATTTACCGGGGCCGTAACGCTGGCTTACAAGGGCGGGACCGGCCGCGTGGGCAGGGCCAGACGAATGCGCATAGGGGCCGTTCTGCTGCCCATTGCGCTTATTGCCTTTTCTGAATCCAGGAATTTTTACCTGTCCATGGCGATACTGGCGGTGGCGGGCTGGTCGCTTATAAGTTTTCTCTCACTGGCTAACAGCTCCGTGCAGTTGGCTGTCTCGGATGCACTGCGGGGCAGGGTGATGAGTGTTTATACCATAGTTTTCCTTGGCTTCGCGCCGATAGGGAATCTGATTCTGGGAGCTGCGTCTGATATGGCCGGGACCACGAGGGCCCTTGCCGCGTCCTCATCTGTATGCCTGGCAATAGTATTGGCTTTCAGCCATAGATTACATGCAAGGTACGAGGGAGCAGCGGCATGATAACCCTTGGCATAGAGACTTCCACGATGACGGGCGGGGCGGCCCTGCTGGAAGATAACCGTCTGGTTGCTGAAAGCATCCTGAACGTAAAAGCTACCCATTCAGAGAGGCTTTTGCCCGGGCTTGACAGGATGCTCAGGGATTCCGGCGTGGAAATCAGTGATGTGGACGTTGTAGCGGTTTCCTCAGGGCCGGGATCCTTCACGGGCCTGAGGGTAGGCATGAGCATGGCCAAGGGGCTGGTATTTGCAAGCCACAGGCGGCTTGTCTGTGTGCCAACCCTGGAGGCCTTTGCCTGGCGTTTCCCGGCAAGCCGTCATCCCGTATGCCCGCTATTTGACGCCAGAAAACAGGAGCTTTACGGGGCCGTGTTCGTGTGGAATGAAGCCTGTGGAATATTTGAGCGGGTAGTTCCGGAACGGGCGCTTGCCCCCGGCCAGTGGATTGAGCAACTTAAAACGTTCGATAAAGTCATTCTGGCTGGAGAGGGCGCCAGGCTCCAAATGGAGTATTTCGCGGCCGCTCTTGGCAAACGGGCAATTTTTGCTCCGGCGCATGTAATGGCCCCATCGGCGGCGGCGGTTGCGTTTGTGGGCGCCGGGCTTGCCAGGCGAGGGGCATTTACGGACCCTGTGGCCGCAATCCCTTTTTACCTGAGAAAGTCTGAAGCCGAATTAAAACGGAAATGACGCGCCCGGACACGGTAATATTTGAGCCGATGGACGTCCATCACATTGCACAGATCCTGGACATTGAAAACCGGTCTTTTTCAACGCCATGGTCGGCCATATCCTTCCGGAACGAGATATTCAACCCGGACGGGATTGCCTTTGTGGCCGTGCCGGGCCCGGCCAGGAATGAAGCCGGTTTTGAAGCAAACCCCAAAGGGGACAACCCGCAGGAAAGCCCGGCGCGCTCCGAGACTGGGCCTGCCAAGGCCATCCTGGGATACATATGTGCCGAGTGCAGGTTAGGAGAGGGGCATATCCTCAATGTGGCAGTCCATCCGGCCCACAGGCGAAGAGGACTTGCCAGATTCATGCTCCGGGCGGTGCTGGAAGAGATGCGCAAGCGGGGCTGTTACACCGTGTACCTGGAAGTAAGGATGTCTAATACGGCTGCCGTAAGATTATACGAGGAGGCCGGGTTCAGACAAACCGGCCGGCGCAAGCTATATTATGTGCGGCCTTTTGAAGATGCCGTATTGATGCAACTAGAAATGAAGGACTAGCCTGCGCCCTGTATAAAACTATCTTATCCGGCGCGGTCAGCGCTTGCGCTCCGCAAGCTTTACAACGTCGTCCAGCATCTCCAGGAAGCCGGTCTTTATCTTCTTGCCCTGGAGCCTCCTGTAAAGCATCAGTAGCTTGCCTTCGTCATTGGACAGCCCTTTGTAAGCGCCCTTGGAATCCGCGGCCTTCAGGGCATCGCCCTCGCCCAGGAAGAGATTGGCTGATACACCAAGTGCGTCTGAGATCTGCTCCAGCCTGGATACGCTCAGGCGGTTCACGCCCTTTTCGTACTTTTGCACCTGCTGGTAGGACACGCCTATCTTCTCCGCCAGCTTCATCTGGGACATGCCCGCAGACTTGCGGAGCTGCCTGATCAACTCTCCCATCGCCTTGTCGCTTTTCATCTCGTCACCCCTTTTACTCTTCCCGATTTTTGTTATTATCTACTTTTTCTATCGGTTTTATAAAAACAATATATAGTATAGGTTGCACGTCTTTCATTTGCAAGCTGCTCATTGCCAAACTCCCTCTATCTGAAGTCCGCAGAGCGGACAGGCTCTCCCGGAAATATTCATGCCAAGCACTGTAAATCCGGACCGCCGGACAAGGGCGTTATTGCAGCCGGGGCAAACGGTGTCTTCACCCCCCGGCTCCGCGATATTGCCCGAATAAACATATTTAAGCCCGGCCTCTTTGCCGGTTTTTACGGCAAACCTGATAGTTTCGGCCGGGGTTTCCCCGGCGCTTAAAAGCTTGTAGTCCGGGTGGAAGCGCGAAACGTGCCAGGGGATGGCGGTGTCCACAGAGGCTATGAAATCCGCAATCCGGCGCAGGGCTTCGGGCGAATCGTTCCAGCCGGGTATAACCAGTGTGGTTATCTCTACCCATACGCCGGCCGATTTCATTATTTTAATGGTCTCAAGCACCGGGGCAAGCCGGGCATGGCAGATGTCCCGGTAAAAACCTTCGCCGCCCTTAAGGTCTATATTGTTTGCATCTATGAGCCTGGCAATGTACGCCGCGCTTTTGGGCGACATGAACCCGTTGCTGACAAACACGTTTTTTATCCCGGATTTCCTGGCCAGCGCGGCGCAATCGGCTGCAAATTCCAGGAATATTGTGGGTTCCGTATAGGTATAGGAGATGCTATTGCACCCCGCGGCCCTGGCGCTGTCAACGATCGCCTGCGGCGATTTTTCCCTGCCAGGTATTGGCAGGTCCGGTCTCTCCCTTGGGAACTGGGATATCTCGTAATTCTGGCAATGTTCGCACCTGAAATTGCAGCCTGCGGTAGCTATGGAGTAGGTCCTGGACCCCGGCATAAAGTGAAAGAGCGGCTTCTTTTCTATCGGGTCCGCATGTTCGGCCACCACCTTGCCGTAAACCAGGGAGTACAGCACGCCGCCCCGGTTTTCCCTGACGGCGCAAATCCCCCTCTTGCCCGGCCCTATGCGGCAATGATGGGCGCAAAGGTAGCAGCGAACGCTTCCGTTTCCGCCAGTTATTGGCTTGTAAAACATGGCCTTGTTCATCAATGATATTTTAACACTGCTACCTGGCATTGCATTGTGATCTGGGTTGCCGGTAGCCGGGCCAGAAGGGGATACAATGTTTTGATATACTGATGAAATTATGGCAGAACGGCAGTCAGGCAGGGCAACACCAGCCGGGGGATACAAAGCCGGGGAGTGGCGGCCGTCCGTAAGCCCGTGGATTATTACTATATCCGTGATGCTTGCCACCTTCATGGAGGTGCTGGACACCACTATCGTAACGGTTGCCGTGCCCCATATCGCCGGAAGCCTTTCGGCCAGTTCGGACCAGGCTACATGGGTGCTTACCAGCTATCTTGTCTCTAACGCGATAGTGCTTCCGGCAAGCGGATGGCTGTCTATATATTTTGGCCGCAAGCGGTTCCTTATCGTGTGCATTGTCATATTTACGCTTGCCTCCATAGCCAGCGGCGTGGCCAGCAGCCTTCAGATGCTTATCATAGCGCGGGTGTTCCAGGGGGCGGGCGGGGGCGCATTGCAGCCCGTCTCCCAGGCCATACTGCTGGAGAGCTTCCCGCCGGAAAAACGCGGCATGGCCATGGCGGCATTTGCCATAGGTGTGGTGCTGGCGCCAATCCTGGGGCCCACCGTGGGCGGATGGCTTACGGACAATTACAGCTGGCGCTGGGCCTTCTACATAAACATACCAATCGGGATGCTTGCCATAATGATGATACGCACGTTCGTGGAGGACCCCCCCTATATCCGCACGGCCAGGCCTGGCAAAATAGATTTTGCCGGTTTCGGCCTTATGGCCATAGGGCTTGCCGCGTTACAGATAATCCTGGATAAGGGCCAGGAGGCGGACTGGTTTGCCTCTTCCTGGATACGGTGGTTTGCCGCCATAAGCGCGATGGCGATGATACTTTTCATCATATGGGAGCTAAGGGCCAGGGAGCCGATAGTTCACCTGCGGGTCTTTACGGACCGGAACTTCGCCGTGGGGACTTTGCTGATCACGTGTGTTGGGATTGCCCTGTACAGCGCCATCAGCCTGATACCGCTTTTCCTGCAAGTGCTTTTGCGCTATCCGGCGCTCCAGAGTGGGCTGGCCGTAAGCCCGCGCGGCATTGGGGCCCTTGTAATGATGCCTATTGTGGGATACCTGACGGACAGGATAGATTTCCGAAAGCTCATCGGCACGGGGTTTGTAATCGTTGCCGCCTCTCTGTGGTTGATAAGCAGGCTTAGCCTGGAGACCTCCGCGTGGAATATCGGCTTGCCCTCCATATTAACGGGGGTAGGATTATCGATGGTTTTTGTCCCCCTTTCGGCCGTGGCAATGGGCACGCTGCCCCAGAACGAGATTGGCAACGCAAGCGGGGTCTTTAACCTGATGCGCAACGTGGGCGGCAGCGCCGGGGTGTCATTGCTTGTCACCTATCAGGCCCGCCATGCGCAGAAGGACCAGGCGGTACTGGTGTCGCGCCTGTCGCCCTGGAACCTGGCTTACCAGTTCAGGCGAGCGGAGGCCGAAAAGTTTTTTGCCGCCAGGCTTGGCCCGGCGGTGGCGCATGGCCACGCCCAGGGGTTTCTTTACAGATCGCTTTTGAACCAGGCCCAGCTTATCGCCTTTGTGCAGAGCTTCCGGCTGCTTACAATAGTGTGCCTGGTGTGCGTTGCCGGTGCGTTTTTTCTGAAAAAGATAAAGCCGCGCCGCCGCCACGCCGGGCATTAAATACGGCGCAGACGGCCCGGCGCATGCCCTTTTTTTTAGTGTTCAAACCAAAATCCGCAACTCATTGATTTAGAAGATTTTTTGGAATTCTGCTGTTCAAGGCCGTTCAATCGCTTGCCCTTTTTGCCGCCCGTTTTCATGTGCCAAGAGCCTCATTTTAAAGGATTTGCATTTTCCGGCGGCTACAAGGTGAAAGAAAACTCGAACAGCGTTAACCACCTTTTTTAAAGCTTTTTCGGATTTTGTGAATCTTTGCCCCCAAAATCCTTTTGGGGTGAAAGGCCGGTCCGGAATCCTTCCTGAATTACCGCTATCATTTCAAAGAGCATTGCGCCCAGGCGCTGGCATTGCAGCGCCCTGATGCATGGCCATCATAACCCGGCCATATATGACATTGTCCATATGACATATGTCATGAAATTTATGTCATGTGGTTTTTTGAGGCGCGTGGTGGTGCGCTGGTGTCTGGTACTCATGATAACCAACCCCTTCCGCGGCTTGAAGCAGGTTGTTGACTGCCCCTTCTTAATCGCACTGTACAAAGCTTTCATTTATGGCCATGATATGCCCCGAAGCCTTGCCTTTCCAAATTTGTTATAATCGTGCAGAGTTTGACCGGAATTTTATTCGTGTAGGTCAGATTAGCGAAGCGTAATCCGACAATTTCCGATGATTGAAACGCTTGGGAACGGGC
>JAJYLE010000191.1 GCA_021788025.1 Nitrospirota bacterium | reverse complement strand
GGCCGGGCATGCCGGGTGCGAGGCCGCTCTGGCTGCCAGCCGGATGGGCATGCGGGCATGTATTTTCACTATGAACCTGGATACCATCGCACAGATGTCCTGCAATCCCGCAATCGGCGGGTTGGCCAAGGGGCACCTGGTGAGGGAGATAGACGCACTGGGCGGCCAGATGGGCAGGGCGTCGGACAGGGCCTGCATCCAGAGCAGGATACTTAACCGGTCAAAAGGGCCGGCCGTGTGGTCGCTCAGGCACCAGTCCGACAGGGTCCTTTACAGGCTGGGGGTACGGCGGGCGCTTGAAACGGCCTCCGGGCTGGATATCAAGCAGGCGCAGGTAGAAAAAATAGCGGTAGAGGGCGGCCATGTGGCCGGGGTGTTTACTTCACTTGGCTCTTTTTACACGGCCCGCGCCGTTATCATCACCACAGGCACATTCCTTAAAGGCCTCATTCATATCGGGCTGGATTCGCACGGGGCCGGAAGGGCAGGCGAGTTCCCATCCGTTGGTCTGTCCGATTCGCTCCGCCAGCTTGGTTTAGCCATGGGCAGGCTTAAAACGGGCACTCCGCCCAGGCTGGATGCGCGCACAATAGATTTTGACGGGCTTGAGCCCCAGCCGGGCGAAGACCCGCCCGTGCCGTTTTCCAATTGGGGCGGGGCAATAAACAACCCGCAGCTTCCGTGTTACCTCACTTACACCAATGCCAAGACGGAGGAGATAATAAAGGCCTCACTGCACCGTTCGCCCCTTTACAGCGGCAAGATAAAAGGCATAGGCCCAAGGTATTGCCCCTCGATTGAGGACAAAATAGTCAAATTTCCTGGGCGGCAGAGGCACCAGGTATTTCTGGAGCCAGACGGGCTGGAGACTGCGGAATATTACGCAAACGGCATTTCCACAAGCCTTCCCCTTGAGGTGCAGACGGAGATTGTCCGCAGCATAGCCGGGCTTGAAAATGCTGCGATCATGCGCCCAGGCTATGCCGTGGAATACGATTTTGTACACCCCACGGAGCTGGCGCATACGCTGGAGGCAAAAAAAATCCCCGGTCTCTATCTGGCCGGGCAGATAAACGGCACTTCCGGTTATGAGGAGGCGGCCGCGCAGGGGCTGATTGCGGGCATGAATGCCGCCCTGAAGATAGCCGGACGGGAACCGCTTGTGCTTGGCAGGCATGAGGCCTACATAGGCGTGCTGATAGATGATCTTGTTACAAAGGGCACGTCAGAGCCTTACAGGATGTTTACATCCAGGGCGGAGTACCGGCTGCTTTTAAGGCACGACAACGCGGACGTGCGGCTGTCGGCTAAAGGGTTTGAGGCGGGCCTTCTGCCAGAGGACTTATATAAAGTATGCCGGGAGAAAACACAGTGGGCGCAAGGTGAAAGGCTGCGGCTTTCAAAAACCAGGATTAACTCACAGATGGCTGTTTCCGTGGCAGGCATTGCGCCCGGTTTGTTCCCGGATTCGGGGCTGGAAGGAACAAGCCTTGAGCAGCTGCTTAAAAGGCCCGGCGTTACATATGACCTTATTAAGACGGTATCGCCTCCCGGCGATGGAGACGGAATGCCAGAGCCGCCCGCGGCCGGAAAGCTTGTAGAGGCAGAGGTGAAGTACGAAGGGTATATCAAAAAACAGCTTGAAGCCGTCGAGCGGCTTAAGGCGGACGAGGACCGCCCCATACCAGGGGGCATTGATTACAGGGCAATCGCAGGGTTGTCCAGGGAGATTGTGGGCAAACTGGAAGAGGTAAGGCCCTCAAACATCGGCCAGGCCGGCAGGATACCCGGAATGACACCGGCGGCCCTTATGCTTATCTCCATAGCGCTGGAAAAAACGAGATGCAAAAGGTCCTCGACTTAAAACAGTTCCTGCCGCTTGGCACTGGGGAAACCTATTATAAAGGCTATCTGATTCCGGGCAGGCCCAACTGGGCGCGGATCATGATATCCAAGCTGGATGCAAGCGGGCTTGTGGTGTCTGTTAATTACGTCGTATTCATGAACAGTTCCGGCGCCCTGTTATGGGAGAAATTCATCCTGCAGAAGGTGCAGCCCATAGCCGTTTTTGAAAAAGAGCTTGAGGAATTCAGGGAACTGGTTGAAAAGGCCGGGCTGCTCTTTTTCCTGGAGGAATACGGAGGGTGAATGAACAAAGGCAATTGCTGACAGAAGGCCTGGAAGCCATCGGTGCAGTGGCGGATGAAGAAGCCGTTTCCCGCCTGCTTGTTTATCTGGGGGAATTGCGGAAATGGAACAAGGCGCATAATCTTACATCCATTAAAGATGACGCCGGGATCATAGAGAAGCACTTTCTGGACTCCGCTCTTTATATTATTAAGGGCCTGCCGGCTGAAGCAAGTGCGCAGGATTTCTGGGCCGGTAAAAAAGTACTGGATGTGGGCAGCGGGGCCGGTTTTCCGGGTATTGTCATGAAGATACTTGAACCCCGGATAAACATCTGGCTTATGGAGCCCGCGGGCAAGAAGGCGGCATTCCTGCGGCATGTTATAAGGACGCTGGGGCTTTCCGGGGCGGCGGTGCTGGAGACAGGCACTAAGGAGTACAGTGCCAGGGAGGGCAGGCAGCTTTATGATGTGGTGGTTACAAGGGCGCTCTTTAAAGCCGGGGAGTTTGTAAAGCAATGCCTGGATATGACTGCAAAGGGCGGATACATGATAATGAGCAAAGGGCCCGGGTACGAGGAAGAACTGAAAGACGTTTCACCCGCTCCTCAAGTGATATTTGCCGGGTTGCCTTTTTCCAAGGCCAAACGGTTCTTTATAGTGTTCCGAAACGAATAAAAAGCCTGAGTATAAAGTATTCACAATTTATTCATAATTCCTTCAAACCTTCTTCAAGCTTAGGTGTTATTTTTAAATGAATTGATATGGAAAATGAAACCGGGCTTAAAGGCTGCTTTCTAGTGGGAAACAAGGCGCTTCAGATCTCCCGTTCCGAAGGGATGGAAGGTCTTTTTATATAGAAGCGAGTGAATGGGAGGGACCGCCCCCTCCCTCCCTCCCATTCATGCCTCATATGAAAAAAATTATTACCATAGCAATCATACTAGTCCTGGCCATGGCCGGGGTTTTGCAAGCAGCGGATAAAAAGACCCAAAAGCAGCCCCCTCAACCGCCGGCTCAACCAAACCAGCCAATCTCATATGGCGACGCCTGTAACAGCCCTTACGGGATGTGCCAATCGGAAATAACCATGAGGGAAGCCGTCCACGCCCTGAACATGTATTTTGCAAAGCGTGGGCTGATCTGCCGTATCCGCATGCACCTTGGCAGGTTCGTAAAGGCCGACATCTATAACGGCAACGTTTTTGTGGACAGCATAATCCTGGACAGGAAAACCGGAAAGATGCGCTCCATTTATTAAGGCCTGTCTTTTAAGCAGGTCCTTCCCCTTTGCCACACGATTGGGCTGCTCTGTTTCCCATTAAGTTGAAAACCCCTTTTTGCTTATAGTATTCTATAGGTCTGCCGAAGTGGTGGAACCTGGTAGACACGCACGTTTGAGGGGCGTGTGGGGAAACCCGTGCGGGTTCAAATCCCGCCTTCGGCACCATTTTGACATATACGCCGTAGCTCAGGCCGCGGTAAACATATAATCTGCTCCCTTCAGTTTAGGTAAATCATAGAAGTAAAAACGGGCTGCCCCCTCGGCCCGTAAGACTTCTATCCAGTCAAGAAAAAATGAAATTGCGTGTTTCTGCTCTCCTGGGTCCTGGTTTTTAAGATTTCACCTCAGACGCAACCTGCGCTTTTCTGCGGTTTTATTCTTTTTACCTACTTAAGAATCGATTTTTTGGCTCATTTGCGGAGGCTCAGGCAGGTCTCCATCTTCACATAAGACCACGGGCATAATATTATTATTCCAGAGGATTGAAAAAGCCGGATAGCCAATTTCAGAGGTTAAATCCATTTTGATTTTAATGGAGGGGGAAATGGCAAGAACACTTCGATTCGTCATTGTCCCGAAAGTTGCTCACCCATGGTTTGACGAAGTAAACAAAGGAGCGCAGGCCGAGGCCGGAATCCT
>JAJYLE010000190.1 GCA_021788025.1 Nitrospirota bacterium | reverse complement strand
TTTCCATCAGTTGAATTATGAGGGCACTCCAGGCCTGTGGTATATGATGCTTCACATTTTTGCCCGGCTTGGGCTTCCATTTTTTTCGGAGCAGGTCCTGAATTGGGCGATCGCGGCCGCCGCTGTTTTTATCTTCCTTAAACATGCGCCCTTTTCCAGGCTCTTAAAATTCGCATTCGCGTTTTCTTACCTGATGTCTTATGAATATGCGGTGATAGCAAGAAATTATTCGATTTCTGTCCTCCTTTTATTCGCAATAGCGGCCATTTACGGCAGCCGTTTCAAAAGGCCGCTGATCTTTGCCGCCTTGGTTTTTTTGCTTTTTAATACAAATGTCCACAGCTTTGTGCCGGCGGCAATGCTTCTATTTATCTTTGTTTATGAGTTGTTTAAAATACGCCTCATTGAAAACAGAAAAAAATGCTATGCCGCCGTAATCATCATGATATTGGGCGCGCTGGTCTGTATCTGGCAGCTACTGCCCGCGCCCGGCAACACATTATCAGGACTGGGCGGAGTCCCGAATTTTTCTAACATCCCGGTGATTTTAAAGGGCCCGTTTTTCCCGAATTTTCAGCTCGTAAAAATTAAACCGCTGCAATCACTGCTGGTCCCTGCCTCAATTTTTATTCTGCTAATGGGTATCTTTGCGCTGAGGCCCCGGATACTGCTGATCAATTTTCTCATCAGCATCATATGGCTTTTTTACATATTCATAGTAAAACAATTCGGGTATTTCGGCCCCATGCACCAGGGGCTCATTTTGGTCCTGCTCCTGTTTAATTTATGGCTGGGAATTTATTACGGGCCTGCGGAAGAGGGAAAGCCGCCGGTGATCAGAAAAGCTGCCCTTTCGCTGATTACGGCAGCCCTCTTGTCCTCTTTTTTAATTTCTTATGAATTCCACATTCTCGATTACAGGCTCCCTTTTTCTGAAGGGAAACAGATGGCCGAATTCATGAAAAAATCGGGCGCTGCCGGTTACACAATAATAGCCGACCGGCCAGGGGCTTGCGTAACTCCGCTTGCCTACCTTACCCCAGGTAAGCGCTTCTGGTTTGCGGCTACGCAGGAATATGGTTCGTTTATCGGAAATCATGCGAATCCAGACCTATATTTGCCCCTCAGCAATGGGCAACTTATCGCCAGGATCGCAAAATTTTTCCCAGGCAGAAGGGATTACTTTCTCCTTTTGAGCTATCCTTTAAGCCCGCCCTATTCAGCGGATTACGTTCTCCTCAAGTCTTATACAAACGCCTTCTGGTTTTTTGGAGAAGACTATTTTCTTTACACTCCGCGCTCTAAATAGGCTAACCGGGACTTTCATATCACCTTTATATGGATAAATTGATCGACATCTCCATCCCCATTAAACCCGGCATGCCTCTTTGGTCTGGCGACCCGCAGGTAGAAATAGAAAAATTATATGGCCTTGCAAAAGGGGATGAGGCGACAGTCTCCCGGATTAGCATGGGTGTACATACCGGCACGCACGTGGACGCTCCGCTGCATTACTTAGCTGACGGACCAGGGATTGGCGAGATGCCGCCAGGCGCCCTGACCGGCCCGGCGCGAGTTATAGAAATTCTTGGCGGCGCAAATAAAGAAATCCAAAAAGAAGAACTGGAGCGGCACGGCATAAAACAAGGCGAAAGAATCCTTCTGAAAACTACCAATTCCGCCCTCTGGCATCAACCGTCAAAAGAGCAGGATTTCAGCAAAGAGTTTTACATACATCTTGGCGCCAAAGCGGCGCGTTTTCTGGCGCAAAGGAAAATCCTGGCTATTGGAATAGATTACCTTTCCATAGGCGGATGCACCGGTGACAGCGGAGCGCAAGTCCACAGGATTTTATTAGAGGCCGGGATATGGATAATCGAGGGGCTGGACCTCTCGTTAGCCACGCCGGGCAATTATGAGCTTATATGCCTTCCGCTCAAGCTGCAAGGGCTGGAGGCCGCCCCCGCCCGCGCTTTACTGCGCCCAAAAACATGATCTGGGCCTCATTGACAATGTCATGCCCAAATAGTTTATGGTATGGCAGGATTTGGCCGAAAGGCGTATTTCAGCCGCGCTCTTTGAAAAAATTTACTCAGGTAAACCGTAAAAGCCAGGATGGAACAACCGGAACAAAATTTTTGCCGCAACCAGCGGAAATTTAAATAAAATCCCGAAAAGGCTGGAACATATAAAAAGAAAAAGAGTTCAAGCTGCAAAAAGCCGCTTTATTTTGTGTCTTCGTAAACCCCAATAATTATCATCTCATAAGGCAGGGCCCGCTCCTCCGGCCCTGGCGTTTTCGCCATCTCACAAAGCGCGTCAAAATTTATCCTGGGAATGGCAAACACGTGCAGCCGGGCTCCGGGTTTGAGTTCTCTTGCGATTTGCTCCGGCGGGGTGCCTTTCATAAACACCATCCTGATATTACTGGCCAGCAGGTTGCCTTTTAAATTGAGCGCATCGGATATCATGAACCTGCCGTCCGGCGCTGTTTCCTTGCGCTTTATCTCCATCACGAATTCCACATCGTTAAACGGTGCGCGGTGGGCCATGATAGTAGTGGTCTTTTTCCCGGGGATTATTTTTATCTTCAGGTCCCGGTACGTTTTAAACGCAAGCCCTGCGCTACCCGGCATATAGTTTTTTACCGGATGCATGGAATCCCTTGTATCTATTTGCCCGAAACTTGTGACTGGATGTATCTCAAACACATGGTCCGGGTTCTCCGTACGCAGCATTTTCAGCGCGGCCCCCTGCGTTTCATCTGCACCGCCGGGATGCTCAAACCATATCCGCCACACCCCTGCAACGGGTACTGTAATATTCTTCTTCTCCAATTTATGCACAAGCCTGATAGCTTTGGCTTCATGCGCGGAATTCGTAATCTCCGCCACAACTGGCAGGCCAACTTCAGGCGAACGTCCCGCAATATGGAAATCCCCGTCAGTAAAGGCAGGCTTGGGCGCCTTGTTGGCTTCATCCACCGTCATATCGATGGCCATTGACGCCCGGTTTTTGTACTTTTCGATAAATGAGTTATTAAGGACAACCTTTATCCATTTGTGCGAGAAGGCAGGCTCCGTTTCGTAATATGCCTCAGTCACCTCCTTGGAGCTTTTTTCAAACACCCTTGCGCACCCCTGCAGGGAGGTCGCCGCCAACAGCAATACTATAAAGGCCAACACCTTGGGCATAATTAAATAATAGACGGGCTTACGCAGTTTGGACAGGTATTTTTAGGGAGTGTTTTTCAACTTCTGACCGGCCCTTTGCCTTAACGCCTCAAACAGTATCACGGCCGATGAAGCGGCCACGTTAAGGCTTTCGGCCCTGCCCGCAATGGGTATCCGCAGAAGAAACTCAGCGGTCCGCCTGACGGCCTGGCTTAAGCCGTGCGCCTCTTCACCAAAGGCTATTGCGGCTGGGCGGGTGAGGTCGGCCTCGAACAGGCTTTTCCCGCCGTCCGCGTCCGCACCTATAAGGGAGATCGTTTTGGCCCGCAGCCACTTAAGGAGGCTCTCCAGGTCCGTTTCCACCACCGGGAGATTGAAAAAGCTGCCAGCGCTGGCCCGCAAGGACTTTGCGGAATATGGGTTGCACGAGCCCGCCAGCACAACGCAGGCGTCCGCGCCCGCCGCATCGGCCAGGCGGATGAGCGATCCCATATTCCCCGGCTCCTTTATCCCGTCGCTTACGGATATCAGGGCGGGTTTCTTCCCGCGGACAACTATATCTTCCAGGGCAGGCGGCCTCACCCCGGCAATGGCCGCCATGCCCTGCGGGGAGACCGTGGAAGACGCCTTTTTCATGATGGCCTCCGGGACAATAAAGGCATGTTCCAATACACGCTCAAAAACAGCCCCGGAGAACCTTTTTCCGCTTTGTTTTTTCAGGAAAGCTTCTGTAATAAAAACAGCATCCATTCTAGCGCCGCAGGCCAGCGCGGCCTCTACAAGGTTTGGGCCCTCGGCAAGAAAACGCTCCGCCGACGGACGCCTGCCCGCCTCTGCAAATTCCCTTACAAGCGGGTTATGGGGGCTGCTTATCCGCTTC
>JAJYLE010000031.1 GCA_021788025.1 Nitrospirota bacterium | reverse complement strand
GTCTGGCGGCACAGGCTGCAACCCTTGCCCCGGCCCATGCTGAACCTGCCCGGGGCGGACAATATCTGGTCCGCCATTTCGCCGTCCAGCCCGCTGTCCAGCATCTCTACCCTGGTGGGCACAAAATCCTCCGCGCAGTTAGGGCATATCTTTCTTACAAGCCGCTGGTTCACGGCGGACACCACTGTGGCGGACACAAGAAAATGCTGCACGCCGATGTCTATGAGGCGTGCGATTGAGCCGGCCGCGTCCTCGGTGTGAAGAGTGGTAAACACGCGGTGGCCTGTAAGGGCCGCCTGCACAGCTATTTCCGCGGTCTCGCGGTCCCTGACCTCGCCTATGAGAATAACGTCCGGGTCCTGCCGCATGAGGGCCCTGAGGGCGCGGGCGTAAGTGTAGTCCGCCTGGGGCATAAGCGTGCTCTGGTTAATGAAATCGGGGGCCTGGTACTCAACGGGGTCTTCCACGGTTACAATGTTGATGCCGGGGCTGTTAATCTCGTTTATCACGGCATGAAGCGTTGTGGTCTTGCCGGAGCCTGTTGGGCCGGTGACTATATTTATCCCGCTTGGCTGCCGGACGCAGCGCCTGTATTGAAGCTCCATCCGGGCGGGCATTCTTAAATCCTTGATGCGGCTTACGTAATTCACCTTGTCCTTGTCAAAAATCCTGATCACCACTTTCTCGCCGAAGATATTTGGCATGCTGGACACCCTGCAATCAACCGCATGCCCCATGATATCGCGGGAGAAGGAGCCGTCCTGCGGAAGCCGCCGTTCCTCTATCTTCATAAGCGAGTTCTGCTCGCTGGCCATTATCTTTATCCGTGAGACTATGGGGGCGTGCTTTGAAAGCGGATACGCTGCCACGGGCTCCAGCACGCCGTCTATCCTCATCCTTATGTGCGCCTCCCTGGCGTGTGGCTCTATATGGATATCGCTTGCCCCAAGGGCCACTGCCTTCTGAAGCGCGTCATTTACAAGCGATACCGCGCTTCCTTCCTCAACCTCTATGCCGCCGCCGTTGGGGCTTATCTTCAGGGAATAGAGCTTTGCGATGCCCTTTTCTATTGAGGACGAGGTGGCCAGCACAGGGGTTACGCGGCATCCTGTAAGGGCCTCTGCTTCCCCTATTGCGCCGCTGTCCAGCGGATTGGCCATGGCAAGTGTAAGCTCTTTTGTCTCGTTATCCAGTATCCTGAATACGGGCAGCACCTTGTACTGCTGGCATACCTCAAGCGGCAGCGTGCGGGAAAGGGACATGTCTACAATACTGTAATCGTTTTCAGATATATTGATGGCTTCCACCCCAAGGTGCCTGCTGAGGGTCTCCAGCATCATGTCCTCGCTTACAAATTTCAGCTTTATAAGCGTTTCGCCCAGCGGTAAAGAGAGATCCTTCATTCTTTTCAGGGCCTCTTCAAGCTGGGCCGTGGATATGACCTTTTTTTCTATCAGGAGCTGGCCTAGACGCATCTTGCCTTCTCCGCCGCGCCCCAGGCGTGCAGCCCGGCAAGCGCTTCGGCACGGGTGGCGGCCACATTGAGCTTCTGGCCGATCTTCGTTATGCGGAAAACCTTGGCCACAAGCCCGCCGGGCCTGGCAAACACGATCATGCCGTTTCTTTCCGCTACCAGTTTGTGGATAGCGATGCAGGCCCCCAGGCCGGAACTGTCCATAAAATGTATCTTGCTTAAATCGGCCAGTATCTGCCTGAAATTCTTCTCAACCAGCTTTGCCACCTGGGTTTTGAACTGCTCGGCCGTGCTTGCCACAAGGTCGCCGGCCGGCTCTATTACCACTACTTCCGCGTCCATCCCCATCACAATTTCCATCTCACCCTCCGATTGCCCGCTTTCGGAATTTCTTGCGGATTGTAAGGACATTCTCCCCGTTGCTGTATTCGTAAGACAGCCCGTCTGAAAGCCGCCTGATTACAGACAGGCCAAACCCTCCCTCCGGAAGCTCCTTGCCATCCAGCGCGGGCAGGGGCCTTTTTTTTGTGGGGTCGAACTTCTTCCCCGTGGTAATAAGCTTGATAACGGCGCTCTGCCTGTCTGCTGCCAGCTCCAGCCGGATGCATACGGCCCCGGAATGCTCCACGGCGTTGTTCATCGCTTCCACGGCGGCCAGGCTGAAGTCCCGAATGCCGGCCGCATCTTTCCCGAAAAAGCCCTTGCAGAACCCTTCGATTGCCGCCCGCGCGCAGTCCACATTCTCAAAGGCGGGCTCTAACACGAGAGAAATCTTGTTCATGATGCAATTATAGCGGGAAACGCCTGCAACTCAAGATGGTGTTTTTATGGGCAGGCTTTTGCGGGCAGAGCGGCAAAAAAGAGCGGCGGGCAAAAAAAACTTCTTCAGCCGGCCATTGTTAAAACGTGCGGCGCTATTGAACCAAGAGGGAGCACCTTTTGCGCGCCCCCCAGTTTTATGGCCTCGCCCGGCATGCCAAACACCACGGAAGTCGCCTCGTCCTGTGCTATCGTGTACGCCCCGGCCTCTTTCATGGCAAGCATGCCTTTTGCCCCGTCGTTTCCCATCCCGGTCATGATAACGCCTATGGCCTTTTTCCCTGCATACTGCGCGGCGGAGTTGAAAAGGACATCCACCGAAGGCCGGTGGCGGCATACAAGAGGGCCGTGCCGGACGGCCACGTAGTATCCGGCCCCGCCCTTTTTTAAAAGGACGTGCCGGTTGCCGGGGGCTATGAGCGCCTGGCCGCGGACAAGGGCATCCCCGTCCCTTGCTTCTCTAACCGATATTCTGCAAAGCCTGTCAAGG
The DNA here is from genome assembly GCA_021788025.1 of Nitrospirota bacterium. Taxonomy (GTDB): domain Bacteria; phylum Nitrospirota; class Thermodesulfovibrionia; order Thermodesulfovibrionales; family JdFR-88; genus JAKAKS01. Next base: position 17,498 of record JAJYLE010000031.1, on the reverse strand, counting down.
CGGTTGGCGAAGGCCTCCGTAAACCGCTCCGGCATATGCTGGACTATTACGATGGCCGGGCCATCTGGCGGGATTGCCTCGAGGAAAACCCTGATTGCCTCCGTCCCTCCGGTTGACGCGCCTGCTACCACTATGTTGCCGGTTAAACCGGGAACGAAATTACGTTCTGGCCGGGATGCTGAAGAATTTTCCGTTTTGGCAGTTTCACCGGTCAATTCCGGCCCTGCAATACCAGGGCCGGCAATTGCCGCGGCCCTGATGGCGTCGCAGATGCGCACCTGCGCTTCCTGAAGAAGTTCCTCCCGGCCGCCTGGCTTCTGGATCACCTCCACGGCCCCGTACTCCAGCGCTTTCATGGCGGTCTGCGCCCCCCTGTCTGACAGGCTGGAACAGATCACCACCGGCATAGGATGCTGCGTCATTATCTTTCGCAAAAATGTGATGCCGTCCATGCGGGGCATCTCCACATCAAGCAGTATCACATCGGGCAATTCCCAGCGTATCTTTTCCGCCGCTATAAAAGGGTCCGGCGCCGTTGCTATGACCTGAAGGCCGGGATCCGATGAAATTATTTGCGTAAGCACCCGCCTTGCGACAGCCGAATCGTCCACTATCAGCACCCTGATTGCCCCTGTCATTCTGTGCCCCCGCGGACATTTCTTTTGGAATATCCATGCACAGCAGCCCCGCCTTTCAGGCGTTTCAGCAGTACCTCCCCGGTGTGCGGGAAAAATATTATCTTGCGGCCCTGTGAGTCCCCGGTGTCCGACGCGGAGACAGCAAGCCCCGCTGCCTTGAGCAGTTTAAGGGCAGTGCTTACGTTGCGCTTGCCAACGGAATTGGCGCTGCCAATGGAATCCGCCCCGCCAAAGAGCTTTACCTCCAGCTCCCCGGGGGAAACGCCGGCGGCTTCAAAGGTAGACAGCATGAACCGCAGCGAGCAGGTTACGTAACGGAAGGCGTTGGCGCAAAAATACCCGGCGCACATGTTTTCGCGGCCGCATTCAGGCAGCGTGCTGTGGCAGATGGCGGCGGCCCCGGTCCTGCGGCAGTACATGGTAACGGAAACGCAGGAGCCAAGGACCGTTGTTACCCTGGCCCGCTCTTCGAAAATGGCAAGCTCCCCCGGCCTCAAATATACAAGCGGCAGGCGGGAGCGGCCGGTCATGGCGCCTTCTTATATACCATGGGACCTACGGACATCAGGGGCATACTGAGCCCGTTCAGCGTCTCTGAATGCCCCATGAACAGATAACCGCCCGGCAGCAGGTTGGCGCACAGCCGCCCAAGGAGTTTTTCCTGCGTTGGCCTGTCGAAGTAGATTATCACGTTACGGCAAAAGATAATGTCCACCGGGGCATCGAAGCCGAAATCCCTGTCCATCAGGTTTAATTTTCTGAAGGCCACCATGGCCCTCACCTCCGGTGCCACCCTCACCAGTTCGCTTGATTTATCTTTACTGCGCATCATGAATTTCTTTTTTAAGCAGGCGGGCACGGGGGCGATCCTCTCCGCCTTGTAAACGCCCCGCTTTGCGTATGCAAGGGCCCTTGTGCAGATGTCCGTGGCTTCGATGGAAAAATCGAGCCCGGGATAATTCTCGTCCCGTGCATTGGCAAGCGCCATGGCAATGGTGTAAGGCTCCTCGCCGGTTGAGCACCCGGCCGACCATATTTTCAACCCACGCCTCATGCCAGTGCCGCAGGCAGGCATCAAATCCGGCAGCGCGGAGCCTACCAGGAAATCGAAATGCCTGGGTTCGCGGAAAAAATCGGTTTTGTTGGTGGTAACCGCATTAATCATCTCCGGCAGCTCTTGCTGCATGCCCTCCGGACTGAAAAGGAAATCGCAATATTCCCTGAACGAGCTTATGACAAGCGCGCGCAGCCGCTTGCGGAGCCTGGCCTCCAGCATCACCTTTTTTGCATCTGGCATCTTTATGCCGCACTGGCTGTGGATAAGAGCGCTGAGCCTGCGGAAATCGCTGTGCGGCAAGGCTGCCGTTGCATACGGCACGGTTGAAAAGACGCCGGGCGCGATATTCATAGGGAAGGCTGGGCGGGCGCCTGCCCGTCGGATATGGCCCCGGCCTCCTCAACCATGGCCATCTCCGTGCCGGAGAATACCTTGTCCGTATCCAGGATAATCACGAACCTCTCTCCGTTTGGGCCGGTCCTCTTGCCAAGCGCTTTTATGAACTCCGCATTGAGGCGCATGCCGATTTTGGGGGCCGGCTCCACCTGGTCCGGCCCCAGGTCCATAACTTCCTGCACGGAGTCCGCAAGCGCACCAAGCACGGCCGCCTCACCATCAAAATTTATCTCGATGATGATGACGCAGGTGTTCACCGTTTTTTCTGTTCTGGTCATACCGAACTTGAGGCGCATGTCCACAACCGGCACCACATTGCCCCTCAGGTTTATAACGCCGCGCACAAAATCCGGCGTGCCCGGCACCTTAGTGATAACGGAAAAGTCCAGCACCTCCCTTACCCTGGATATCTCTATGGCAAATGTCTCTTCGTCCAGCCTGAAGGTAAGGTATTGCGTTGTCTGTGTGATAGTGGATGTTTCCATGTTCCTCCCTAGAACCTTTCAAATTCAGTGTCTTCGCTGTCCAGACCCGAACCGTTGCCGCCCAAATCAAGGGCCACTCCGGCGTGCCCGGCCCCAACATAAACAGGCCGGGCCCCATGGAACTTCGGCGCCTTTGAGGCCGTGGCAGTTTTGGAGAAGCCTCTGGCTTCCACCGGCGCGCCTTTTGCCTGCCTGCGCTGTGCCGCGCCTTTGACTGCGGAGGCCGGGATTCCATCCACCCTGAAGAATTCAATTGTGCCCTGAAGCTGTTCGGCCTGGCTGGACAACTCCTCGGCGGTGGACGAAATCTCCTCAGCAGCGCCGGCGTTCTGCTGCACCACCTGATCAAGCTGCTGGATGGCCTTGTTTATCTGCTGGGCGCCGGCATTCTGCTCCGCACTGGCCACATTTATCTCCTGTACCAGTTGGGCGGTTTTCTGTATATCGGGCACCAGCTTTTCAAGCATTACCCCTGCCGTTTCGGCCACGTGCACGCTTGCCGTGGAGAGGTCGCTTATCTCAGCCGCGGCCGTCTGGCTCCGCTCGGCAAGCTTTCTGACCTCGGCGGCCACCACGGCAAAACCTTTACCGTGCTCTCCGGCGCGCGCGGCCTCTATTGCCGCATTCAAGGCAAGCAGGTTTGTCTGCCTTGCTATCTCCTCTATAATCGATATCTTGCCCGCTATGTCCTTCATCGCCTGCACGGTGGATAAAACCGTCCTGCCGCTTCTGAGCGCGTCCTCGGCCGATTTCCTTGCGATATTTTCCGTCTGCTGCGCGTTTTCGGCGTTCTGCCTGATATTGGAAACCATCTGCTCCATGGAGGACGATATCTCTTCCACGGAGCTGGCCTGCTCCGACGCCCCCTGGGACATGCCCTCGGCGCCGGAACTAAGCTGGTTGCTGCCGTCGGCAACATTGTCCGAGGCTGCCTTGACCTCGCCGACTATTTCTTTCAACGTCAGCACGGTTTTGTTTATGGCGCTTACAACCTGCCCAATCTCATCATCCTTTTTAGCCTTTAACTTTATGGTGAGGTCCCCTTCGCTTAGCCTGCCCAGGCTTTCCACCAGCATTTTGACCTCGCCTTCAAGGTATTCCTTCTGCTCGGTGGCTTCGTTTTGAAGGCGTATCTGCTCGGTTATATCTATAATCACTTCCATGCCGCCATAGGGTTGCCCATCATCGTCCAGCAACGGCGAGCAAGCGGCTTTTATAGGTATCTGCCTGCCGTTCCTGGTCTCGGCCACTGTTGTTCCCATGACCACGTCTTTGGTGGCCATGCATCTTTTCAGCGTGCAATCGGCGGTATTGCAGATGCGTGTTTTCTGGAATTGAGCGCAGGTCATTTTGCCCAGGACTTCCTCGCGGGTGTACCCCATCGTGTTCAGGGCCGCGTCGTTGACGAAGGTCACCTTCAGGTCCTTGTCCACCACCACCATAGGGGCGGCTATGGACGCGACCATGCGCTCTGTCAGTTTCAGACTGTTTTTAATTCTGGCGTTTTCCTCAAGCAAATCCTTTCTTATACCAAACATGTTTTTCTCCTTCCGGTTTTGCCCCTGGCTGCGCTCTGCCGCACTCTGCCTGTGTAGCCGGTGCATATCCCCTAGAACCTCTCAAAATCCTTGTCTTCATTGTCCGTGCCGTTTCCGCCATTGCCGCCTGGGGGCATTATCTTGCCGCTGGAATTTGCGGTTTCGGCCATGCCTGGCATGGCCATGTTAAACGCGAAGCCCTGGTGTTTTGATGTAACCACCTCAGGCCTGGCGTGGACGGCCCCGGCGCCTTTCTCCCTGCCTCTCATATGTGCAAATTTTATCTGATGGAAGCCGGGGGCCGCGGCCCGCTTGGCCCGCGTGCCGTCGCCTACCCTGAAAAATTCTATTGTGCCCTGCAGATGTTCAGCCTGGCTTGAGAGTTCTTCGGCGGTGGAGGACATCTCCTCGGCGGCTCCTGCGTTCTGCTGGACAATTTGATCGAGCTGCTGTATGGCTTTGTTGATCTGCCCAGCCCCGGCATTCTGCTCCGAACTGGCCCTGCTTATCTCCTGCACCAGTTCGGCCGTCTTCTGTATGTCCGGCACCAGCTTTTCAAGCATGGCCCCGGCTGTCTCGGCCACGCTTACACTGACCGATGACAGATCGCTTATCTCGGCTGCAGCCGCCTGGCTTCTTTCGGCCAGCTTCCTGACCTCGGCGGCCACTACGGCAAAGCCTTTCCCATGCTCCCCGGCGCGCGCCGCCTCTATTGCCGCGTTCAGCGCAAGCAGGTTGGTCTGGCGGGCTATTTCCTCTATAATCGATATCTTGCCTGCTATGTCCCTCATCGCGTTTACCGTTGACAGGACCGACCTTCCGCTTTCCGTTGCGTCTTCGGCGGATTTTCTTGCGATCTTTTCGGTCTGCTGAGCGTTTTCGGCGTTCTGCCTTATATTAGAGACCATCTGTTCCATGGAGGACGACACCTCTTCCACGGAGCTGGCCTGCTCCGACGCCCCCTGGGACATTTCCTCTGAGCTGGAGCTGAGTTCCTGTGAACCCGCAGTCACGTTATCGGCCGCTGATTTCACGTCGGCCACGATATCGCGCAATTTGAAAATCATATTGTTCATTGCAAGCAGCAGCTGGCCGGTTTCGTCCTTGCTCATGGAATCTATAGCGATTTCAAGATTGCCCTCTGCCAGACTGTTTGACACCGCAACAGCCTTATTGAGCGGCACGGTTATGCCCCGGATAATCGTGACCGCCACCGCCATGCCAAGTATTACACCCATGATGATAATCAAAAGGGATGCGGACAAAACCGAAGCGTACTGGCTTTCAGCCTGCTTCGTGGCATTAGCGAAAGCCTGATTTTCCTGTTTCTCCAATGAAGCCGCGATGGCGTCGATATAGTCTGTGGGGGGGCGGTCCATGCCGCGCACCAGATCGTCAACCGTGTGGACGCCTTTTATATCGCCGGAGCCGTAATGGGCAAGCGCGCCGGAGTACCTGGAATCAAGTTCATCATGCGTTTGAAGAAACCGGTCCACCTTCTCTGTGTCCAGCCCAAGTTTTGCCATGTCGTCCTTGAGCTGCTTGCCGGTGCTTTTTACCCCGGAGTCATTGTCCTGAAAATCCTGATGGTATTTTGCGAAATCCGCGGGCTTGTAGCCCCTGAGCAAGGTGTCTTTCCACCCCTGCACCTGCTTCTTGAAATAAAGCTCGGTGCTGTCGGCGTCGCGTACAACCTGGGTATAAGCCCTGGCGGTTTGCAGGTCCGAGGACATTTGTTTGTTTACGGCGGAAAGTTCGCGTAAAAGGAAGATGCCTGAGCCTGCAAACAATAAAGACATAAAGCCTACAAGCAAAAACAGCTTTTTCCCGATTTTCATATCAGTCAGAAACATGTGTCCAGACTCCTCCTGTCTGTCAGTGCAATAAATTTTGGCTGCATGCGAATTTCCCTGCGTGCATCATGCCGGGCGCCCTTTTTGTGAGAGCCTCTTCCATCTCTGCCGTCCTTGCGATATCCGGCATATCAACTATCAGGGCCAGTGTCCCGTCGCCCAGTATGGTTGCCCCCGATATCCCTCCAAGGTCTTTAAACACCTTGCCCAGCGGCTTGATTACGGTCTGATGGCCGCCGATTACCTGGTCCACGGCTATACCAATCATCTCGCCGTTTACGTTCATGACAATCACGTGCTCTATTGGCGGCAGTGCGCCTCCGATTGCAAACTGCTCCCGAAGGCGCACATAGGGGACAAGCCTGTCGCGTACCTGCACGATATGCCCTGCCCGCATGCTGCCGTTTCCTGCGGAAAGCTCCACACACTCCCGTACGTCAGAAAGCGGCAATATGAAATGCCCTTCGCCGGCCTTCACAAGCAGGCCCTCGATAATGGCCAAAGTAAGAGGCAGGCTGAGGACGATAACCGTGCCTTCGCCCCGGCTGCTTTCCAGGCTTAAAGACCCGCCAAGGGCATCTATGGTCTTTTTAACCACGTCCAGGCCAACACCTCTGCCGGAAATGTCTGTAACGTCTTTTGCCGTGCTGAAACCTGGCGTCAGCACAAGAAGGGCCGTTTCTTTTTCCTGAGGCGATTCGCCCGGAGCTATAAGCCCCTTTTCAGCCGCCTTGGCCAGGATAGCTTCGCGGTCCAGCCCCGCGCCGTCATCAGCAATGCGGATGACTACCTTGTCGCCCGAATGAGCTGCCGAAAGGCTTATGGTACCCTTACGGGGTTTGCCCGCCAGTTCTCTTTTATCAGGCGGTTCAACCCCATGGTCTATGCTGTTTCTTACAATATGCACAAGCGCATCATTGAGTTTTTCGATGACGGTTTTGTCCAGTTCCGTCTCGCCGCCTTCAGCCACCAGTTCAGCTTCCTTGCCAAGGCCCGTTGCCAGGTCCCGCACCAGCCGCTTGAAAGTGCCGAATATAGTCCCGATTGGCATCATGCGAATGTTCATGGCATTTGCCCGCAGGTCTGCCGTAAGGCGTTCCACCTCCTCGGAGATGGAGATTATCTGGGGGTCCGCTTTGATTGCGGCCACCCGGCTTAAGCGCGCCTGAACGGTCACCAGCTCGCTTACCAGGTTCAGCAACTCATCCAGCTTTGAAAAAGGCACCCTGATGCTGGATATCGAGCTCCGGCTGTTTTCAGGGGACGTTTGAACGCAGGAAGCCTGCTCTCTTTTCGCCAATGACGGGGCTGGCATTTTTGATGCCGGCCCTTTGGCCCGCTCTACGCTCTGGATATCGGGTATGCATGTGGCGCCGGAGATTATGAATACGTCCCTGATATCATCCGCCGTCATTTGGGTTCCAATATAAATCTCCAGCCCGGCATCTCCTGAAGTAACGGCGCATTCTCCCAATTTCCGCAGTTCCTGAATCAGAAATCCGGTTTCAGGCCCGGATAAAGCAGTTTCCTCACCGGAACTCAGCCGGATGCGGTACACCGCTTTTCCGCTGGCTAAATTCTCCTCGAAGGCTTGGGTGTCGGCCTGCCCATTATCGGCGAGGCTGTCAAAAAGAGCGAGTAATTCGGCCTGCCGTTTTGACATGGCTTCCTGGTCCTGCCGTCCGGCTGTGATCATCAGCTTTATCAGATCACAGGCGTTCAGCGTGAGTTCTATAACGGCCTTATCCAGGGCCATCCGGCCGCTTCTTACAAGGTCATACACGCTTTCCAGGTGGTGAGTGAAACCCGAAACGTCATCAAAGCCGCACATTGCCCCCGAGCCCTTGAGCGTGTGAAAATCCCTCAATACCGAGGATATGGCCGCGGCATTTAAGGGATTTTTTTCAAGCGCCAGGAGCGAGGACTCGAGTTCCTGGATTATCTCGGCAGCTTCAGCCCGGAACTCTTCTCTCAAAATATCGCCGTTTTCGAATTTTTCTTCCATGCGGAAGTGAAAGGCAAATTCCATGCCTTGTGTCATTTGGCTGTGGGAAATCATGTAACTGCCTGATCCTGATGTTTTTTTAAGTTTTTTCAGAAAAGGGAGAAAGGCATTGTTTGCGTACAAAATCAGGACAGCTGGCCGGAATCCGTACGTAATACCCGTCATCTTTGCATGGACCAAAATTATTCGTGATTTGCGTGATGATGTTTTAAAATCTAAAGCTATAGTTATAAGGTGTTTTTATATTTTTTAAGTTATAATTTCATCGCGTCGATTTTTTTACTGTGGGGAGAATTAGCCGCATTTCCAGGGGAAAACAATGCCTCGAATACTTATGATTGATGATGAGCGCAGTCTCGCCCTGGTCTTTGGAAGGCTTTTCGAAAAAAACGGCTACGATTTCCTCTCCGCTCAGACCGCCAAAGAGGGGCTTGATCTTGCCTTCAGGGAGCTACCCGATTTAATCCTGCTGGACCTTTATCTGCCGGACATGTATGGGCTGGACGTGCTCAAGGAACTTCGCAGGCAAAGGGATTTCCTTGTCATCGTGATAACCGGCCAGGGCGAAGTGCGTGAGGCCGTGGAGGCGATAAAGCTGGGGGCGGGCCATTACCTCCAGAAGCCCATAGACCTGGATGAATTTCTGATCATGGTGGAAAAGAACATCCGGTATGTCCAGCTGCGCGAAGAAGCCAACCTGTTAAGGAAATCGAAATCGCCCTATCCGATAATAGGCAGAAGCAGGCAAACACTGGCCTTAAACAGGATCATCGGCCTGATGGCGGCAAACCCGTCGGCCACCGTGCTGATACAAGGGGAAACCGGTACCGGGAAGGAGCTTGTGGCCAGGAACATCCATTACCAGAGCGCCAGGGCCGAAAGGAGCTTCATAGACATAAACTGCGCGGCTATCCCGGACACGATATTTGAAAGTGAGTTTTTCGGTTATGAGGCCGGGGCTTTTACGGATGCCAAGTCCACCAAAAAAGGGCTTCTGGAAACTGCTGATGGCGGCACCGTATTTCTGGACGAGATAGGCGAGATGGCGCCAAATTCCCAGGCCAAACTGCTCAGGGTGCTTGAGACACATTCCTTCAGGCGGGTGGGCAGCACAAGGGACATAAAGGTGGATGTGCGCATTGTGGCCGCAACAAACAAGGACCTCTCCCAGAGCGTCAAACAGGGCAGCTTCCGCGAGGACCTGTTTTACAGGCTGAACGTGCTGCCGGTAAGGCTTGCCCCTCTCAGGGAAAGGCCGGAAGACATTCCCATGCTGGCCGCATGGTTTGCCGGGCAGATAACAAAGGAGATGGGACGCGGTGATGGAAGGCTTGCCGAAGAGGCCATGAAAAAAATGTGCGGCTATTCCTGGCCAGGCAATGTAAGGGAGATGAGAAACGTAATCGAGAGGTCTGTTATCCTGTCCGGCGGGCACGAGATAACCGCTGCGGACATCCTCCTGCAGGAAGAACACGGCAGCCGGCCGGTATCCGGGACAGCCCCCGCGGCGGATGGTGATCTGAGTCTTGTGCGGGCCGAAGTGGCGCATATTACCAAGGTGCTGGGCCTTACCGGCGGCAACCGCTCCTCCGCGGCACGCGCACTGGGCATTTCCCGGTCCACATTGAATGAGAAGATCAAAAAATTCGGTATCGCTTGCGGGCCGGAAGACTGATATGAAGATGTTCAGGTCTGTGCTGGGCAGGCGATTAATGCTGATTCTGCTTGCGGGCGTTCTCCTTAGCTTCGGGCTTCTGACCTTTCTTATAATCCGCAGGGAAGATGCGCTTATGGTTTCGCTGGAAAAAGACAAGGCCGCCTGGATATCAGGTGACACGGTTAACCACCTTAATTGCCTCATGACAAACGGCAGGATGCAGGTACTTGAGCAGATTGTAAAAAACGAAGAAGCCCTGGGCAATGTTTCCGTTGCCATATTCAGGAACGACGGCTCTGTTTATTATGGCAATGCTGCCTTCCCGATGCCCGCAGGCGCGCTTTCAAGGCGGGAAGGAACGTTTGTGGAAACCGGCGGGCAATACGCCTTTTTCAGACCTGTTTATAGTAAGCAGGCTTGCCTGAGATGCCACCCGGTTGCAGGCGTGCGCGGCGTAGTGGCTGCTTATGTGTCTGCGGGGAAAACACGGGCCGCAACTAAAAACACTTTAAACAGGATGCTTGCCTTCATTGCGGTTACCGCGCTTATAAGCGGGATTGGCGTTGTGGTGGCTGCAAGGAAGATCATCATACAGCCACTGGAATCACTGCGGGACGGTGTAAGAAAGATGAGCGGCGGGGATTTCGGCCATGAAATACAGGTAAAGGGGAAGGACGAAATTGGCGAACTGGCCCTTGCCTTCAATGACATGTCCAGCAAGGTGGGGAATTTTCAAAAGCATCTCACCGATGAAATATGCAGGCAGACAAAAGACCTCCAGACGATTGCCCAGGTCTCGATGGAGGCATTCAGGAGCGACCAGCCGCTGGATTTGATAATCGAAAAGGCCCTTAGTGCCCTGACCACGGATTTAGGCTGCGATTTCTACTGCTTTGCCCTGCTGAACAAGGAGACAGGGCTCTTTGAGAAGAAATATCACCGGGGTATGGACAGTTGCCCTTTCCCCAATGATATCGCGGCCCAAAAGGAAACGCCTGTTGCCAATATAGTCTATAATCTTTTGCCGCAGGTGATAAATGCGGAGATGGGCGGGATGCCCGCCGCAAGCGGCCAGCTGGCCGTAATCCCTGTGCTTCCGCAGCAAAGGCAGCGCTGCCGGGTAATTAATAATTGCGAAATGCACAAATGCCCGGCATTCGACAGCCCGGACGAAAAATGCTGGCTCAAGGAATGCACTAAGTGCGGCAGCTATTATTCCGACTCCAAATACAAGCTGCCGGGGTGCGTTGTATGCCCGGCATTTCCGGTTTTGGGGGTGCTGGTGGCCGGCAAGCATGTTGTGGATACGCCCGCTCTTCTTTCCATGCAGATACTGGCCTCGGGGATAGCGGCCACAATTGAAAACCATAAATTGCTGGAAAAACAGAAGAAGGACATGCAGGACCTGGTGAAGCTTTATGACCTGTCCATACAGATATTCTATTCCCTCGATTCAAGCGAACTGCCTGGCGCGATAGTGCGCGCCGCCGTGTCGCTGTCCGGCACCGATGCCGCCGCACTTTGGACAAATACCGGCGGCGTATTCGATTTAAAGGCTGTATTCCGCATGGACAGCAGGGACCTGCCCCTTTCCCTTGAAACAGACATTTTGCCTGAGGTAGCAGCCGGACCTCAGATAGAAAAACTGATGGAATTAAAATCTATTCCTGCCGCCTTCCTGCCCGCCATGGATTCAGCCGGGTTTAAATATGTTTGCCTTGTTCCCGTAAAGGCCGAAGAGCGTACGGCAGGCTGGCTTGCCCTTTTTAAAAAGAAACATATCCTGATGTCCGGCGCGGAGAAGGCCATAATCCTTCTTTATACGAACCAGGCTGCTTCAGCCCTTGACGCCGTCCGGCTTTACAAGGCCCTCCAGGGCAGCGTGCTGGCCCTCAGCGAAGAGAAGGAATTTTCTGACGCGGTGTTCAACAGCACGGCAAGCGGCATAATGGTGCTGGACAATGAAGGCAAAATACTGCGGCTGAACAATTCCGGGGCGGAAATACTGGAAATAGACACTGACGCCTCGGCCGGAATGCCGCTTGGCACAGTGAATCCGGCTCTTGGGGAGATGTTGCTGAACGTCAACAGTTTGAACAGAGAGATTGCCATTGAGTTTGAAAAAGGGCGGACAAAGCCCATAGGCTTTACAAGCTCGCCGGTACTGGATTTTAACGGGAGCAAGAGAGGCCATATCATAGTTTTCAGGGATCTGACAGAGCTTAAAAAGCTGCAGGCCGAGGTCAGTAAAAAACAGCATTTTGAATCCATGGGCAAGGTAATTTCCGGAGTTGCCCACGAGATAAGAAACCCGCTGTTTGCCATCCAGTCAATAGGGCAGCTTCTGGAAAGAGAGATAGCCGCCCCGGAACACCAGGCGCTGATTGGCGCCATGCTGAAAGAGACCACGCGGATGAAAAACCTTGTAGAGGAACTGCTTCTGTATAGCCGGCCCTCCAAACTGAATTTTATCGGCATAGACCTTGGCGAATTCATTGAAGAGCTCAAGTCCCGTTACAGGCTGAAGGGTATGGACAGGCTTATATCCGCGGAAACCGCACCCGGTATTACTTTCAGGGCCGACAAGGACAAGCTGACACAGGTCTTCATAAACCTTATCCAGAACTCGCTGGAAGCGTCTGCAAAAAAAGTGGAGATAAAGGCCAGGAAAGCAGACGGCAGACTTGAAATATCAGTGAAGGACGACGGCGCCGGAATCGGGACCGGGCATGATGAATTAGTATTTGATCCTTTCTTTACCACGAAAAAGGAAGGCACCGGCCTGGGGCTGCCCATCTGCAAAAAAATAATCGAGGAGCATGGGGGCTCCCTTGTGCTTAAAAAAGGCAATCCAGGCGTGGAAATCCTTATTTCGCTTAAATTGTAGGGTTCTGCAAAACCGGAAGCGGTTTCTAAAGTCCGTCCGTATCCTTATTTGTTCTGGTCTGCATGGAATTCAGTGCGGCAGCCCGCACGTGCTCATCCGGGTCATCGGCTAGCTGCCTGAGAAGCTTGTATGCCCGTCTGGAATTCACGCGCCCAAGCGCCGAAGCCACTTCAGCCCTTATAAGCGGGTCATTGTCCGAGGCAAACTGGGCCAGCGCCTCATCCTCTCCTATCGCGGTAAGTATCACTGCGCAAAGGGGCCTGCCTTCGGAGCCGCCGGATTTCATGAAATCCACTATCGCGGGGACGCCCTTCCTGCCTACGTTAATGAGCCCGCTTACCGCATATTGCTTTATCTCTTCGTTGCCCAAGGCCTCTAGTAGTCTTTCAATCCCGCGCGCATCGCCGGACCAGCTGAGGGCTATCAGGGCGCATCTGGCTGTATCCTTCCGGGGCGAGCCTGCCAGTTCGGCCATAAAGGGCACCTCGGGATAAAAGAATTCGGGAGGAAACCTGTACCCTGTTTCCAGGCATATGTTTACTATGGATTTGAGAGCAAGCTCCCTTATTGCGCCGTTGTTTTTGCTTAAGTATGGGGAAAGCACCCTTAATGCCTTCAGGTCTTTTATCTTTTCAAGCACGCTGATTATAACGCCGGGGTTGGAATAGTTTTTCAGGTTGGAGCAAAGCAGCTCCAAAGCTTCCGGGCCGCCTATCTGGGCCATGGCGTCCAGTGCCGCCATGGAGACCCACGGCGCGTCTTTTACCGCTTCGGCAAGAACGGGCAGGCCCTCTTGGAGGCCCGTTTTTCCAATGGCCTCAATGGCCGCAATCCGGACGTTCTCTTCCGGGTCTTTGGCGGCGGCCATAAGCGCCTGCAACACCCGGCTGTTTCCGCCGTTTTCACTATCTCCAATATCCCCAAGGAGGTTGGCGGCGTACATGCGGATATTCCAGTCCGAATCCTTAAGAAGCTTCAGCAGCGAATCCACGGATTTGCGGCCTAGCTTCCGGTATGCATCCATCGATGCGCCCCTCAGGTTTCTGTCCTCCTGGCTTCTGATTGCCTGTTCGAGGACTCTGATGCACACCTCGTGCGGCGCGCAAAGCAGGCTGTCTATGGCCGCTTGCCTGGCCCGCGGGTCCTTAACTGCAAGGTGGCTGAGGAAAATTTCCTTCATTCCACTGTAAGCTCCGCGCTTGAATTTATTTGTGCTGCAATGCCAGCTTTAATCCGGCCCTCAATAACCGGGCCGCGCGTGCAACTCAAAAGCCTGAAACCAGACGGGCCAAACCCGGGTATGGCGGTTGGCTATTCCGGTTGCCCCAAAGCCCTGCTAGCAGATCCTGCTTGTTTTAAGCACGGGCGCGCTTCCAGCCATAACCTGGTCCACAAGCGTATAAAGCTCCTCGCTCTTGAAAGGCTTTCTCAAATACCCCCATGCCCCCAGCTTCATCGCCTGGAGGGCGGCCTTTTCCTTGTCCTCAGTGCTTATCATCACAACGGGTATGTGCCTGTGCCTGAGTTCCTTCATTTTTTCCAGGAACTGAAGCCCGTTCATCAGCGGCATGTTCATGTCCAGGATTATCATGTCAAAATCTTTGTCATGCGAAAGGACTTCCAGGGCTTCCACCCCGTTGCCGGCCTGGGCCACCTCGCAATTCTTGTACTTCATAAAAAGAAGCCCATACATCCTCTGGATAAGTCTTGAATCGTCAACCGTAAGGACCTTCATGTTACCCGATGCCTCCTTTCGAAGCCAGAACTGGAATGCCGCATGCCAGCACCTTTTCAACCAGATTTCCTATATCGACGGGTTTTTCATAATAGTGAAATGCCCCGCGCTGGTACGCCTGGTTTTTCATCTCCGGGGTGCCATAGGCCGTCATGATTATCACCTCGGTGGAGGGACTCTTCTCTTTGACGTAGGCAAGAAGTTCAAGCCCTTCCACCCCGTAAACTCCGCTGAGCCTGATATCGGCTATCACAAGATCAAACCGGTACAGCTCCAGCGCCTCTTCAGCTTCTTCCATGTTTGCCGTGGTTATAACCGCCACATCCTTGTTTCTTAAAAGATGCGACAGGCTTAAAAGGATGCTCGGTTCATCATCCACTATCAAAACCCTTTTCATAACTGCGCCTCCTCTGTTTGCGGTTATTTGATGCAATCAAATAAAGCAATGGCAGTGCCAGGCAAAAAATCTCATAAAAACATTAACTTAAGGGTTAAGCATAAAATCAATTTACCCAAGTGTGACCGGAAATAAAACATGCTGTCCGGAAATCGTGCATTTATCCATATCCGGGGAAGCGCCCAACCTTGAAATTAGTTTCCCCCATGTGATAGTTTTATAGTCATGCCAAAATCCAGAACATTGCGGATAGGGCTTCCCAAGGGGAGCCTGCAGGAATCCACGCTTAAGCTGTTCCGGAAGGCCGGGTTCCACATATCGGTTTCATCCCGGTCATATTACCCGGCCGTTGACGACCCGGAGATCGAGGCCATGCTCATAAGGGCGCAGGAGATGGCCGGGTACGTGGAAAAAGGCATACTGGACTGCGGGCTTACCGGGCTGGACTGGATACTGGAGCAGGACGCCGACGTCAGGCAGGTGGCCGAGCTGAAATACGCAAAGGAAGGCCTGAAGCCCGTGCGCTGGGTGATTGCTGTTCCCAACGACTCTCCTATAAAGAAAATAAAGGACCTGAACAACAAGCGGATATCCACGGAGCTTGTGGCATACACAAAGCGGTTCCTCAAAAACAAAGGCGTGAAGGCCGATGTGGAGTTCTCCTGGGGCGCAACGGAGGTGAAGCCGCCGCACCTGGCGGATGCCATTGTGGAGCTGACCGAGACGGGCACATCGCTAAGGGCCAACAACCTGCGGGTGATAGAGACCATGATGGAGTCCAGCACCCGGTTTATCTCCAACAAGGCTTCCTGGAAGGATGCCTGGAAGAAGCGGAAGATGGAAAACCTTGTCCTGCTTCTGCAAGGGGCGCTTGCGGCCGAGGAAAAGGTGGGGCTGAAGATGAACGTGCCGGAGAAAAACCTGAAGGCCGTCCTTAAAACCATCCCGGCCATGCATTCGCCCACAATTTCCCCATTAACAGCCAAGGGCTGGTATGACCTGGACATCGTGATAGACGAAAAGGTGGTAAGGGAGCTTATACCCGAGCTGAAGCGCGCCGGGGCCACCGGTATTGTAGAGTACCCGCTTAACAAAGTAATTCCTTAAAAACGGACTTGGCAAGTTATTGCGGCCCCGCCTTTTTTTAATGTTCAAGCTGAAATTATTAAGCCCTTGATTTAAAGGCTTTTTTGTGAGTTCCTTGTTCAACCCCGTTCAATCTTAAGCCCCTTTTTGAGCTGTGTTCATTTTATTAAGCATTTGATTTTAAAGGGGCCAGCCGGATTAAATTAATACCTGGCTTCTGTCCACACATGCCGCCGTCTTTTCAAACAGCAAACCTGGCGCCGGCCTCTGAGTGCCCCGCCTTACACAGCGCAATCATAACCTTTAAAGATGTGACATTGTCCATATGACATGTGTCATGAATTTCACGTCATGGTTGCCGGAGGCAATGGGTTTTGTTCATTTTGATAAAGCTCCTTGCATGGGGAATGGGCTACTTGAGGAGGTTTTGAATTGAACACTAAAAAAGGATATGCCGGAGGCGAATCTTTACGTGCGGTGAAGGGCGGCGCCCATCGATTAAAGCCTTGAATCTTTAAGGGCCGCAGCGCAAAGGCAGTTGCTTCTTTCAGCCGGCACAAGGGGGATGGCCCGCCTTAAAATATCCTGAAGCAGGGGAACGGATTGCCGCATGTTCTCAAGCACTTCCCCGGTGGTGAGCCTGGCGGAAGGGTTTATCCCTGCCGCGTAGTTTGTGATTACCGCCAATGCGCAGTAGCACATCTCGGACTCGCGGGCCAGGACGGCTTCGGGCATGCCGGTCATCCCAATAACAGAGCCCCCTAGTTTGGCATAAGCCGCTATTTCAGCCGCTGTCTCCAGCCGTGGCCCGTTTACGCAAACATAAACACCGGAATCAAAAAAGGGCGCCCCGGGGGATGCCTGCCTGCACGCATCGGCCAGTGTGCTTCTGAGCTCAGGGCAGTACGGGTCCGTAAAGTCCACGTGCACTACTTCACGGTCCTCAAAGAAAGTGGCGGCCCTGGCCCCGGCCGTATAATCGATCAGCTGATGGGGAATCACAATGCTTCTGGGCGGCACGCTTTCCAGCAGCGAACCGGTGGCGTTCACCGCTATTATTCTTTTCACCCCCAGATGCCGCATCCCCCATATGTTTGCCCTGTAATTTATCTTATGGGGGGCAACGGCATGGCCGGAACCGTGCCTTGGGAGAAACACCACCCCGCGCCCGTCCAGTTCCGCTATCAAATAGGAACCGGATGGCTCCCCAAACGGGGTTTCCACCCTTTTTTCATCAGTTTTCCGGAGCCCCGGGATGGAATAAATCCCGCTTCCTCCTATAACCCCTATATCCGGCATGATATAATTTACATAAAAGAGAGAGAGAGAGCAAAATATAATCATGGTCCCGCCAGAACTTCTTTCTGAAACTATAAGCGCGATAATGTCCCGGACCGGGGCCGGTTTTAGTGACGTGTATGTTGAACTTAGCCGCTCCAAAGCCATCGTGATGGAGGACGGCAAGATAGAAAAGATACTCGGCGGTACGGACTCGGGCGCGGGGTTAAGGGCCATCTCCGGTGGAAAGACCTCTTACGCATATACAAACGTTCTTAGGAAGGACGCCTTTCTGGACGCTGCTGGCCGCCTTGCCACTGCGGCAGGAGAGCGGGAAGAAAAAACCCTGGATTTAACAAAGAAAACCCCTTTGACCGATTTCCGCGTGCGGGTTCTGCCTGATGACGTTCCGCTGGACAGAAAGCTTCTATTGTTGACCACGGCCGACACAGCGGCACGCGGAGTTAGCAGCTATGTAAAGCAGGT
>JAJYLE010000189.1 GCA_021788025.1 Nitrospirota bacterium | reverse complement strand
AAAGAAATGAACAAATGGGAAAAATGGTTCAACCGCCACGCCCAGAATCTCATGCAGAACAAAAATTTGCTCAGGGAGCATTATAATGAAATTACTATCCGTTGGCCTTGCTAGATCGATATGGTATTTTAATATTCGCGATTTAAATCCCGAAGGAATAAGTCTGTTTCCTGCAATACGCTCACTTATAGAGCGATACAAGTTTACAAATGTGCCCTCACCACAGGAATTGATTGAGCAAAAACCAGATGGTGCTTTTATGTTTAAAGGGGGAGAGTTTACAAATAGTGCAGACAAACTATTGGTTGTAACTCTGACTGCTTATGAGTGGGGTTTAATTGCAGACACGATGTCATCTACGCAAGACTCTGACGCCTTTTTGGCTGATATGCTAAATCATCTTTCTGAAACTTTCAATTTATTACGCCATGAGCAAATAATTAGAAAAATAAATTATGTAAGCCACTTGAATGTTTCAACTGATAAATCTCTTGAATTAATTAATCCAAAATTAAAAGAAATTTCGAAGTATCTCACAAATAATGTTGTGGGTCATAAAAATGTTCCATTCCAAACAGGCGGGATTCATTTTTGGCCAGATCAAATATATCCAGTTCATGCAACCCCGTTTAGCTTAGACCGTGCCGCAGGAATCCCTTTTGCGGAAAATAGATATTTTTCTGCATCCCCATTGCAGACAGATAAGCATATAGAATTACTCGATAAATTAGAAGTTATATTGGCTAGCTGATCTTTTTCAGCGGGAAATATCCGGAACATATCTCAGATTCTTTTGGAAACCTCCATATACCGGCACGGATAGTAGCGCGGACTTGAGGGCAAATCACGCATCAGAAAGTCACCCTATGTTCGTTTACTTCCTGGACGAAGTCCGCTTTCTGTAACCGCTTCTGACCAGCGCGGGTTTCTGTGAGAACTTGTTGCGGGACTCTGTTAAGGCGAACACCGCCCGCGGAAAAAAGAGAGAGCAGATTACATAGGGCAAATGTGTTGAGGGTGACCGAACCAAAGTCGCTGGATACCGGCTTTCGCCGATATGACGGATCAATACACCATCATAAGGTGATCTTTTGCTATCTCGATAGACAGCGGCCCCTTGCCTATGTAATCCCCGTCCGCCTGCACGTGGGGCGTTCCGCTTATCTGTATGCTTGAACATCTTGTATAAAGTACGCCTTTCATTGTTGTATGCGCACCGGCAAGAAAGCCCAGCGCGAACCTGAGAATATCCAGCTTTCCAAATCCACACACGGCCACGGCGTACAGGTACGGGGACGAAATGTCCGCCTCCGGCGCGGCTTTCATATAGCCGCCGTACCGCGCGGCCTTGCACACGATAACGCTGGAGGCCGCTATCTCCCGCCCGCCGTCTATTTTTAAAGACAGACGCCCCGGCTTCCAGCCGGCAAGGAGTTTCAGGCCGCCCATTATATATCCAATTTTGCCGGGTGAGCCTTTGGCCGCCGTTGCTACCCTGTAAACGGCCTCGCCGTCAAAGCCCACGCCCGCCATCAGCAGGAACTTCCTTTGCAGCCCGTTTTCAAACCCCAGATGCCCCAGATATACCGGTTTTGCCCTGCCTTTTTCCATCCGGTTTATTACCAGCTTTACCGCGCCTTCAACGTCCTTGGGTATGTGCAGCTCCTTTGCCAGAACATTGGTTGTGCCCATGGGGATTATGGCCATGGCCACGCCGGAGCCAGCAAGCCCGTTTGCCACTTCATTAAAAGTGCCGTCGCCTCCGGCGGCGATTACAATATCCACACCCTCCTGCGCCGCCTTTTTTGCCAGCTCAATGCCATGGCCTTTATGGGCAGTCTGGATAGGCTGTGTTTTTATCCCTGCCTCTTCCAGAAGCCGGACGGCCAGGGCAACTTTTTTCTGCGAGCCCCTTAACGATGCCGGGTTCCAGATGATGCAGGCGTTCATAAAGGGCAGATCTCCCCAAGCATGCGCCCTGCCCTGCTGATGATTACCGGTTCCCGCTCAAGATAATCAACAACGGCTTCCACCGGCGCATCCTTTTTAAGGAAGAAGGCCCTTCCGCCCTCCGGGGATTTTTTGGGCTTCAGGTTTTCAATCCGCACGTAGCCGTTTTCCCTGCTGGAAACGTACCCGGTGGTATATTCCGGATCGTCGGAAACGCAGAACTCCGCCAAGATAAACGGACAGCTTGCAACCTTGGCCGCAAGCAGCATCGCCTCGAATGCACGCTGATGTGTTATGCCGCTTCCGGCCAGCTTTTTTTGAAGTGTTTTCTGCGCACCTGGCGTAATGCCGAAAACAGATGCGCGGACGCCCCTTTTTTTGGATGTGTCCAGCCGCCTGCCGGTTTCGGCACAAAGGAGGGCTGCCCCGCGCATGGCTGGCGGACGGATTGCGGCAAGGGCGGCCCTGATGGCGCGGCTGGAAACGCCGGCATCTTTCAAAAAAACTTCGGCGGCGCTCCTTGCCTCCGCAACCGATGCCGCCTTTACAGTGCTTACCGGAAGCGCGCTTATCATCTTGGGCTTCAGCGGAATTGGCTCAATGCTCAGATAAATGCCGCCCGGACGGGTTTTAAGGCGCATGGCCCGTTCAACCATGGCTGAGGCCGCGCCCTGGACATCTTTTACGCCAAATATGCCCTCGGCCCCAGATAAATGCAGCCCGTCTTTTTCCGCCCTCATCCGGACGGAATACATTTTATTGCTTTGGCCGGCCCCGCGGCCCCTCATGCGGACAGGAGACCGAAATCTTTTATCAGCCTGAGGTCCGCTTCCGGTTGCCTGCCGGATTTGGTCAGGTAATTGCCGGTGAGTATGCCGTCCGCCCCGGCCGCAAATACAAATGAATTGAACTCGCCTAAACATTGCAGCCTGCCGCCGCATACCCGGATTTGGCGCTGGGGCAGAAGCAGCCTGTAAACGCTTATTATCTTAAGCGCCTCCAGCGGGGGCAGCATGGCGGATTTTTCAAGCCTTGTGCCCTTCACAGGTATAAGGAAGTTTATTGGAACGGAATCGGCCTCCAGCCGTTTTATTTCCATGGCCATGTCCACCCTGTCTTCCCAGGTTTCGCCAATGCCGAAGAGGCCGCCGCAGCAGAGTGACAGCCCCGCCCGTTTTGCCGCCTCCGCCGTCTTTACCTTCTCTTTATATGAGTGAGTGGTGCATACATGAGGGAAAAACCTTTCCGAGGTTTCCAGGTTGTTATGGTAGCGCTCCAGCCCGGCGTCTTTTAAAAGCCTGAGTTCCTCCGCGGACAATATCCCAAGCGTTGCGCATGGCAGCATCCCGGCTTTTCTTATTGCGGTGACGGCTTTGGCAATAGAGGCCAGCTCTTTTTTTGACGGCTTTTTCCCGCTTGTAACCACGCAGAAACGCCTTGCGCCCGCCTCATGGGCCTTCTTTGCATTGAATACTATTTCTTTTACCGGCATCAGCGGATAGGATGTTATGCCGCTTCTGGCCTTGCCGGACTGGGCGCAGTAAGCGCAGTCCTCCGGGCATCCACCCGATTTTGCGTTTACGATGGCGCATATATCCACAAGGTTGCCGCGCTGTTTCTGGCGCACGGCATTTGCCAGAGCAAAAAGCCTTATCAGCGCATGGCCTTCCAGCCTTGCCGCGGCAAGCGCGGCCTCTTTTGATATGCCCTTGCCGGTGAACGCGCCGGGGCAGGCCAGTTCCTCCGTGGACTTCAGGATGGAGAAGTACATAACGGGTTATTTTGGGGCAATCGCACAGCCGGGGTCAATATCTTACCGAAAACCCCCGGAATTCCCCGCTGTAAGGCTCCCATTTTATGTTCATATCTTCCACGCTGGCATGGGGCGGCCCCTGCCGGCAAATATTCAAGGTTTCTTTTACAAGGGGTTCTGCCCCCTCGAACACGGCTTCCACGGAGCCGTCCGGCAGGTTTTTTACAAAACCGCTTACATCCAGGGCGGCCGCGGTCTGCTGGGTGAAGGAGCGGAAGAACACGCCCTGCACCCTGCCCCTGAATATCACGCGCGCCCTGGCCACCTGAGCGGTTTTTCCTTCCATGGGACGAATTATAGCAAAAAGGTCCTCAAGAAAAACCTGAAACCAAAAAAACAGTTGCAAACCGGTTTATTCTCTGGGAAAATGTGGAGTCGGGAAAAC
>JAJYLE010000188.1 GCA_021788025.1 Nitrospirota bacterium | reverse complement strand
GCCGGACAGGAAGAACATGGGCATGATGATGAAGTTCATTATCACGCTGAAGCTCTCGTAGCTTTCATAGAAAGAGGCCAGAAGCAGCCCGAATGACGATATGGAAAAGGAAACCGTCATGCAGATGGCCAGCGTCAATGCGAACCTGGCCGGTCCTATATGAAGGCCTATGGCCGGGGCCACCAGAAGTATTATCGCCGCCTGTATGCTGGATACCGCCGTGCCGGAGAGGGCCTTGCCTATTATTATCGAGGAGCGCCGCACCGGGGCCACAAGTATCTCCTTTAAAAAGCCGAACTCCTTGTCCCAGATTATCGAGATGGAGGAAAACATCGCTGAAAAAAGTATGGTCATCCCCAGGATGCCGGGGAATATGAACTGTGTGTATGCGATGCCGGAGCGGGCGGTGACAAGCCTGCTTAATCCGCCTCCCACCATGAACAGCCATATAAGCGGCCTTGCTAAGGACGACACAAGCCTGCTCTTTTCCCTGACGAACTTCTTCAGCTCCCGGAGAACTATCACATATATGGCGCCCAGATCGTTCATGCTAGTGCTTTCTTCTCCAGGCCCGCACCTCTTCCTTGATGCTGTCTGCGTTCTTGGCCTCCTCAGGCCTTATCTCACGTCCGGTAAGCTTCAGGAACACGTCATTCAGCGTGGGCGTTTCAACCCTTATTGACAGCACCTTGTCCGCCAGGGTTTTGATTATGGCGGGCATAACGGAATCCGGCTTTGCCGCGGTGATTTGCAGCCCATCTTCTGTTGCCCTGGCATCAATCCCGGCCTGCCTTAATTCCGCAGCCGCCTTTGCGTTATCTGCCGTCTTTAAACAAATTACGTCCCCGCCGACGGCGGCCTTCAGTTCCGCTGGGGTGCCGCCGGCGATGATCCTGCCGTGGTCTATAACCGCAAGCCTGTCGCAGACCTCGGCCTCCTCAAGGTAATGCGTGGTCATGAAAACGGTTACGCCATGCTCTTTAGGCAGCCTGGTGATTGCCTCCCACAGGTTGGCCCTGGACTGGGGGTCCAGCCCGAGGGTCGGCTCGTCCAGAAACAGCACTTTGGGCCTGTGCATGAGCCCGCGCGCCACTTCCAGCCTGCGCTTCATCCCGCCGGAGAAGCGCTTCACCAGATCGTTTTTCCTGTCATGCAGGCCAACAAACCTCAGCGCCTCATCCGCCCTGCTTCTTGCCTCGGCCCCGCGTATGCCGTATATGTAGCCGTGGAAGGCAAGGTTTTCGTAGGCGGTAAGGTCCTTGTCCAGCGTGGTGTCCTGGAAGACTATGCCTATGGATTTTCTTACCATGCGGGGGGCTTTCTGGCAGTCATGCCCGTCCACCACGGCCCTGCCTGATGTTGGGGCCATAAGCGTGCAGAGGATGTTTATAGTGGTTGTTTTGCCGGCGCCGTTTGGGCCAAGGAAGCCGAAGATGCTCTCCTGCTCCACATCAAAGGATATATTGTCCACGGCAACAAGGCGGTCTGAAAATTTTTTGGTAAGCCCCTCAACTTTTATGATTGCAGCCATGAGGGCGTAGCCTGTCAGGCGGTAAGTATGTCCAGTATTTCTTTGTATCTGCCTGCGGCCTTTTCCAGAATATCCGCTGGCAGCCTTGGGGCAGGGGCCTTCATGTTCCAGGTAGTGCTCAAAAGGTAGTCCCTGATTATCTGCTTGTCATAGCTGTCCTGCCCGGCGCCTTCCTTGTAGGCGGCGGCGGACCAGAAACGGGAGGAGTCCGGCGTCAAAAGCTCGTCCACCAGAATCATCTCACCGCCCATAAGGCCCATCTCCATCTTGGTGTCCGCTATGATTATCCCTTTCTTTGCGGCAATGGAACGCGCCTTCCCGTAAACCGCAAGCGATATCTCCTTGAGCCGCGGCGCGTAATTTGCCCCCGCTATGTGTGCGCATTGCTCCATGGAGATGTTCTCGTCGTGCCCTTCGGTTGCTTTTGTGCTTGGCGTGAAGATGGGCGGGTCCAGCCGGGCCGATTCCTTCAGCCCCGGGGGAAGTTTTATGGAGCAGACGCTTCCGCTTTCCTTGTAAGCCTTCCATCCGCTGCCGGAGAGATATCCGCGCACGATGCACTCCACCGGGAACACGGACGCTTTTTTGGACAGGATGCTTCTGCCTTCAAGCAGGGCCGCATGCTGGTTGAACGGGGCGGGGAAGTCCTTTACGTCCGCCGATATTATGTGGTTTTTGATTATGTCTTCCACCTGCCGGAACCAGAATAGCGATATCTGGTTAAGTATCTTGCCCTTGCCCGGGATGGCGTCCGGCAGTATAACGTCGAATGCGCTTACCCTGTCCGTAGCCACGATAACCAGTTTGTCCCCAAGGTCGTAAACGTCGCGCACTTTGCCGCGCCTGGGCTCCGGCGCTCCGGGTATCTGGGTTTTATATACGGGTTCTGAAGACATCGAAATGAAATGATAACCTATATCTGTACGAGAATCAATTGCCCGGAGCGCGGCGTGGAGCGCTACGCCCCGTTTTTTTCTTCCAGGCGGTCCTGGTCAAACCGCACAGTTATGCTGGCCCCGTTATCACTTTTTATTTCAAGGCTGCCCCTAAGCTGTTTTTTGGCCAGGTTGTTTACCAGCTTCAGCCCCAGGGAGCTGGATTTCTCTATGCGGAAACCATCAGGCATGCCCCTGCCGTTGTCCGAGTAAGCCAGTTCCACTTCATGCCCGTTTTTGCGCAGGGCAAGTGTTATCTCACCTGCTGGGCCGTCCGGGAAGGCGTGCTTTATACCGTTTGAAAGAAGTTCATTGATTATCAGGCCGCATGGCACGGCGGCATATAGCGAAACCGGCACGGATTCAAGCTGGAGGCCCAGTTTTATGTTGCCGGCTTCCTTGTTGCTGGCCATGATATAGCCGGCAAGCTTCCCGATGTAGGATTTCAAATCCAGCACGGAAAGCTCCCTTGTATTGTAAAGCATCTCGTGCACCAGCGACATGGAGTGTATCCTGCCCTGGGCCTCCTGGAAAACCCGGCGCAGTTCCGGGTCCTTTATGGAGTTCATCTGCATCAGCAGAAGGTTTGAGATAACGTTTATATTGTTTTTTGTGCGATGGTAAAGCTCCTTGATGAGCACTTCTTTTTCTTTCAGCGAATCCTTTAGCTGCTGCTCGGCTTTTTTTAGTTCCGTGACATCCAGGAACGCTCCAATCGCGCCGCGCGGTTTGCCGGTTTCATCGAAAAGAGGAGCTGTATTGCCCATCATCTCCAGTACAGCGCCGTCCTTGCGCCGGACCTCCAGGTACATATTTTCAACCGGCACGCCCAGTTTAGCCGTAGTCTGCATCGGGAGTTCCTCCGGCGCCAGTTCCCGGCCATCCTTGCATATTTTGAATTCTGTTGGCCTCTGCCCCTCCGGGGCTGTTTTGGACATATTATTGCCATAAGGCAGCGACAGCAGCCTGGAGAAGTAGGGGTTTGCCTCCATGCGTGTGCAATCGGGGTCATAAGATATGGCAATGCCTATTGGGGCTGTTTTTATAATGGCTTCCAGTTCATGTATCTTGCGGGCCAGGGCTTTATTCAGCCCGGTTATCTGGTCGTGTGCCGTTTTCAGTTCCGTTATGTCCTGGAATATCGTATAAATCTGGTACGGGGTGTTTTCACCGTGACGGAAAAGCGGCACGGCGGAAACGTTTACCCAGCGCCGCACATGCTCCTCAGGATTAATAAATCCCATGACAAAGTTGTATACGGGGCGGCCGGTGCGCCTGGCCACTGCATACGGGTGGTCATCGGGTTTCAGAGGCGCTCCGTCCTCGTCAACCGCCTCCATCTCAATCAAATCCATGCTCCCGGTTGTAAGTTTGGCCGGGGCCGAACCCAGGATTCTTTTAGCGGCAGGGTTTATGGACAAGATTTTTCCGTTGGCATCCCGGTAAATAACGCCCAGCACCATGGTGTCGAACAGCGTGTGGTAATGCCGCTCCGCTTTCTCAAGCGCCTCCCTGGTATCTTCCAGTTCCTTCAGCCTGCCGTCGCGTGCCCGGCCTTGCCAAACCAGAAAATACGCCGCCCATGAACTGCCGATTATCAGCCCCCTGTGCGCGGCGGCCAGTGTAAATCTTATGTCTGCAGGCGAGATGAAAAGGCCGGTGAGAATAAAAGCCATATTCAATAAGATCGGA
>JAJYLE010000030.1 GCA_021788025.1 Nitrospirota bacterium | reverse complement strand
CGATCAGTTTCTGGTGCCTGCGCTGGATGGAGCACTCGCGCTCGCCCAGATGCATCACCCTGCCCTTGTTGTCCGCCATTATCTGCACTTCTATGTGCCTGATGGGGCGGACGAATTTTTCCAGATATAGCTCGCTGGAGCCGAACGCGCCCAGGGCCTCCCGCTGGGCTATAAGAAACGCCTCCTCGATGCCCTCCTCGGACTCCACTATCTTCATCCCCCTGCCGCCGCCGCCCATCGCGGCCTTCAATATGACAGGATAGCCTATCTTCTTTGCGGCCTTATGCGCCGCGGCTATGCTCTCCACAACGCCGTCGCTGCCGGGGATGACAGGCACGCCTTTTTTCTTCATGACGGTCCTGGCCTTGGCCTTGTCGCCGCCAAGCCGTATATTTTCTGCTGTGGGGCCAATGAAGTTTATTCCTGAGGCAGCGCAGGCTTCGGCAAACTGCGGATTTTCAGACAGGAAACCATAACCAGGGTGTATCGCTTCTGAATCCGTAAGCTCGGCAGCCGTAAGTATGGCGGGGATATTCAGATAGCTCTGGTCCGGCGATGCGGGGCCGATGCAAACCGCCTCGTCGGCAAGCCTTACGTGCAGGCTTTCCTTGTCGATATCGGAATAGACGGCCACAGTGCGGATGCCCATTTCCCGGCAGGCCCTGATGACCCTGACGGCTATCTCGCCGCGGTTGGAAACAAGTATTTTTTTAAACATCAGATGGCTTCTCTTTATGCATCCGGGCCGGCAGGCTCTATGAGGAAGAGGGGCTCACCGTATTCAACAGGCTGTCCGTTTTCAACCAGTATGCGCGCGATAACGCCTTCCACTTCGGACTCTATCTCGTTCATGGGTTTCCTGGCATCTATTATACAGAGGACCTGCCCTTTTTTGACCCTTGCGCCCATCTCCGCAAACGATGGGGCGTCCGGGCTGGATGCCCTGTAAAACGTGCCCACAAGGGGTGCCGTTACGGTAATCAGCCTTCTTGTGTCCTCTTCCTCGCCCATTTTTATCTGCGGCGCGGCAGGCCCCGGTTCGGCCGCCCTGGGCAGATCTATCTGCGTAAAGAACCTGCCCCGCCTTATCTTTACCTTGGACCCTTCTTTTTCTATCTGGAATTCGGTAATGTCCGTGTCCTTCAGAAGGTCCAGAAGGGCCTTTATTTCATCGAGTTCCATTATCTATTTATTTACCCTTTCAACGTATTCGCCGGTCCTGGTGTCCACCTTGATTATGTCACCCTGGTTGATATGAAACGGCACCTTTATGGGGGCGCCGGTTTCAAGCTTGGCCGGCTTGCTGCCGCCGCTTGCGGTGTCGCCCTTGAAACCAGGCTCGGCCTCGGCCACTTCCAGTTCCACGAATATTGGCAGTTCCACGCCTATGGGCTGCCCTTTATAGTATATGGCGGTGACGTTCATGTTCTCCTTGATGAAAAGCCTTGCGTCGCCCAGCTGTTTTTCCGTGAAGGGGTGCTGCTCGTAGTTCTCCGTGTCCATAAAATAGTAGAGATTGTCCTGAAAATAAAGGTACTGCATGCTCTTGGACTCCAGCTCCGGCCTTTCAAACTTCTCGCCGGACCTGAATGTCTCTTCAAGCACGTTGCCGGTGAGTATGCTTTTCATCTTTGTGCGGATCACAGCCCCGCCCCGGCCCATCTTGACGTGCTGAAAATCGACAATCTCGCAGGGCTCCCCCTTGAATTCTATCTTCAGCCCTTTTTTAAAATCGCTTGTGGAAAACACAGTCTAAAAACCTCCCAATGTATTGGCCTTAATATCTTTAGGCAAATGAGTAAGAATCTCAGGCTGGCGGCCTTCCCTCAAAAAGACCATATCCTCTATGCGCACGCCCCCGCGCTCCGGCAGATATATCCCCGGTTCCAATGTAAAAACCGCCCCTTCGGGGAGCATCTTCGCTGGCGCGCGGCCCGAAAGGGCCGGCATTTCATGCACATCCAGCCCCACTCCATGGCCCAGACTGTGCCCAAAGAAATCCCCGTAGCCTGCATGTTTTATAACATACCTGGCTGATTTGTCAATATTTTTCGAACTGGCCCGCGGCTGGCGGACTATAAACCCGAAGGCCGTTTTTTGGGCTTTCAGGACGATGTTATAGATCTTTTTTGCCTCGGCGCCTGCTGTGCCGCAGATAAAGGTCCGGGTCATATCCGAGTAGTAGCCGCCGCACTCCGCCCCCCAGTCCAATATCAGCAGGTCCCCTTTTGCAATCTTCCTGCTGGACGGTCTTGCGTGGGGGATTGCCGAATTGGGGCCGGCGGCAACTATGGCCGGAAATGCCGGCTTGAGCGCCCCCGTATCCCGGATTGCAATCTCCAATTTCGCGGCTATTGCCAATTCCGAAACGCCAGGCCTTATATGCTTTTTTATCCTGAAGAAGGCCTCCTCAGCCCGGATTACCGCTTTTTTTATCAAGTCAAGCTCCAGCGCATCTTTCTGCTCACGGAGCCTCTCAACAATGTCCCTCACCGGGGTGATTATGGCCCCGGTGCTTTTAAGCTTTTCAAACAGCCCATAGGAACAAGACGGCTCGAAACCCGCTTTTTTTATTCCGGCCTTTTTAAAAAGCCTTTTCAGCGCGGTTTCCAGTTTATCCGTCATCACAACAGTTTCGTATAAACTGCCGGCGCCCGGCTTGAGGGCATCCGGGCCATAACGGGAATCGGTAAGAAAAAAAACGTGTTCCCTTGTAGCGGCAACAAAACCCAGGGACCCGTCAAACCCCGTAAGATAACGGACGTTTGCCGGATTGCTGATGAACAGGCAGCCAATCTGCCCCCTGGAAATGGCGGCCCTTAGCAAAGCAAGCCTTTTGGAAAACAAAGTTCGGGCCGTAATTTCGATGCCCACTTAATCCTTCAGCACCTTGTAGCCGGCCTTTACGATGGCGTTTTCAATGGCCTCCGGTTTTACTTTGGCCCCGTCATATTCCACTACCGCCTTGCCAATCTCCACTTCGGCATTCTGGATTCCGCCAACTCCGGCAAGGGCTTTTTTGACGGCCATAACGCAGTGCTGGCAGCTCATTCCGCCAATTTTTATCTCGGTTTTTGCCATGACTCCCTCCTGGAATGTTTGGAACTGCGGAGGCGGCGCCCCCGGGAAAACGGATCAGAATTCCCCTTCGATTTTGGGGACAACGGATTTGAGTACGAACCTGCCTTTGCCGTAATTGCCCTCGGGCCGCAGCACAAGGGCCAGATAATATTCCTCGGTTATCTTTCTTAATATTATCCCGCAATTGTCGGAAATCAGCGCAAACTCCCTGGCATTGCCTATCCTTAGCCCCTCGGCCGCGGCGTTTACGTCCCGTATCATGCGTGAGGCCTCGGCGCCAAGGTCTTCCAGATCCAGCAGCCGCTCGCCGGGCGTATATTCCTCAACCGGCATGCCGTCGGCCCCGATTATCATGGCCGATACGGCGCCTTCCACCCTGGACGTCATCTCTTTAAGCGCTTCCGAGAAACTCACCTTTCCTCTTTTCCATGGCCAAAAGGAAGCCATTCAGTATATCGGCATTCACGCTGGCTCTTTTTTTAAGGATTTTCAGCAGCATCTTGAGCTCTTCAAATTTCTGCCTTGCCATCTTATCGGCAGGGTCGGCCTCCAGACGTCTTTTAAAGATCATTACCGCCTGGGCAAACTTGCCCGCCGCAATAAACGCATCCGCGTCCTTAAGGCTTGTATTGCCCGCGGGTATCCTGATGCTGGCAGCAGGTTTTATCTGCCCCGCAACCGGCACGTCAATTTTTTCTTCCACCGGTTCCGGAGCTGCCGCCTGCGGTATCTTCTCCGATATCTCCTGCGGCATCTCTTCCCGTGCCGTCTCCGGTGTTCCCTCCGGTGTTCCCTCCGGTATCACATCCATGGCCGCCGGGATGGCTGTTTCGGCCTGGGCAAATGAAAAATCGCCTGTGCCCGCATCCTCAGCCCCGGAGTCGTCTATCTCTATTGTCCCGGCCTCATCGGGTTCTTCCTGCGCGCCTGGTATTACCTCCGCAATCTCCCCAAGGCTTTCCAGGGAGGATACGGACTGGTCTTCCACCTGGATTCCAGCCTCATCCGCATCAAACGGGTCCGGCTCCGGAACGGCTTCAGATGAAGATGTTTCTTCAACATCAAAAGCGCCGTTTTCCGGTTGATTAACGGGCTCATCATCTACCTCAGCAGCAGGCCCTGCCAAAACAGCCTGCGGCCCATCTTCCGTGTTTATCTCCGCACTAAAGGACGTAGGCTCCAGCAGGCCCTCCATATTGCCAGGCTGTTGCGCCGGGCCCTGCATCTCTTTTAATGCCGCAACCGCTGCCTCATCCATTGGGTTTAAGGCAACAACTGTCTCCAGCGCCTTCCTGGCCTTCTCCTGCTCGCCTTGCGCCAGATATATGTCGGCCAGTTTTTTCTGGGCAAAAAGATTGTCTGGTATGGATTTGACTACGGTTTCGAATTCAGTGGCGGCCTCGGCCGTCATATTCTTTTCGAGGTATATCTTCCCAAGCGCAACGCGCGCGCTCATATACGCAGGCTGGCTTTGGAGCCCGGATTTAAGCACTTCCATCGCCTCATCCAGGTTGCCCATATTCCTGTATTGCTCCGCAAGTGCAAGGAAAAGGCGGGACCCCGGCTCTTTCCTGATCCGTTCCTTCAGCTTTTCAATGTCATCAGCCATTATGAATTTTCAATCATGCCCTTTTAAAAGTCAAGCTTTCCATATCTTTTCAATGGCTTTTTCCAGTATGAATGCTGCTATGCCGTCCTTATGCATTACCGGGCTTTCCGCTTCATGCGCCCCGCCGATAATTACAACCGCGTTTGTATCGCAATCAAACCCGGCGCCCTCTCTCAAAACATCATTGAATACGATCATGTCCAGCCCCTTCTCCTTCAGTTTCCGGTGCGCCCTGGAAAGACCGGGGCCGGCGCCGGCGGCAAACCCTATCAGGCAGGGTTTTTTCTTTTTCCCCTTCATTGCGGATACCGCCGCCAGTATGTCCTCCGTGGGGTCCAGCTTGAGATTCAAGCCGTCCTGCCTTTGCAGCTTGTCCTTGCTTCTTTTGGCCGGGGTAAAATCCGCCGGGGCGGCGGCCATGACAAGCATGTCGCAATCGCCGGCCCGCGCCAGAACGGCCTCTTTCATCTCCGCCGTGGTTTCCACATTCACAAATCCGGCAAGCCCCTGTGGCCGGGCAAGCGCGCACGGGCCTGACACAAGCAACGTCTGCGCCCCCCTGGCCACCGCCGCCTTTGCCAGCGCATAGCCCATCTTGCCGCTTGAGCGGTTGGAGATGAACCTCACCGGGTCCAGGTATTCCCGAGTTGGCCCGGCGGTTATCAGTACCTTCTTGCCCTGGAGGGTTTTGGGGGTAAGCGCAGCCTCTGCCGCTTCAATAATCTCATCAACAGGGGCCATGCGCCCAGGCCCTTCGGTTCCGCAGGCAAGCGTGCCGCTTTGGGGCCCAACTGTAATAACACCCATATCGTTTTCAAGCCTCTCAAGATTGCGCCGGAATGCCGGATGGGCGTACATATTGGAATTCATGGCAGGCGCGATGATCGTTTTACCTGTATAGGCCAGATAGCAGGCAGGCAGTATGTCATCCGCAATGCCGTTTGCCAGTTTTGCTATAGTGCTGGCAGTGGCCGGCGCAATTATAAAAAGGCTTGCCCCCTCTACTGTTTTTATATGGGCAAGGGGTTCGTCCCAAAGCCCCGTAAGGGGTTTTTTGCCGCAGGCCAGTTCAACCGAAAGCGGGGTTATAAAACGCAAAGAGGCGGATGTCATCACCGCCGTGACATCCGCCTCATAGTCCCTTAGCCGCCTTATCAGTTCAACAGATTTATAGGCGGCCACGCTGCCGGTAATCCCGGCGATTATCTTACTCTTCCGGAGCGGACTCTTCCTTTTCAACTTTCGCGCTGAAAAGCTCTTCTATTTCCTCTCTGGCAGCGCCCTTTTCTTCTTTCTCGTGCAGATAAACCTTTAGATCGCGCTCAAGCTCCGAAAGCTCTTCCACCCTTGCTTCTCTCTTGCGCTCCTCAAGCATCCTTCTCAAGTCCAGCTTCTTGGCTTCTTCAAGGGCAGTGCGGGCCTCGTCGCCAACCAGGAATTCAAGCTGGCCGCTTACTGCTTCCAGCAGCGCCTGTGAGGCAACCTTCTGGTACTTGCTTGGCACCTTTGGCTTTGCGCCCAGCGACAACTCCTTCGCCCTCTGCGCCACTATCGTGACCAGGCGGAACCTGCTGTCAACTTCCTTCTTGTCCATCTGGGCTGGCAGGGAGATGATATCCATTAAATTTCTTCGCCTCCTGGCAACAAAAAATTAAAATCCGTTCCCTTAACCATTATCCCCGGTTGAGGAAATCCTTCTCTATCCAGTCCGGATCGATTTTAGCGGCCAGGCTTTTCCTGGCCAGCACAACTGCCTTCAACCTCCCCAGGGCCTCTTCAAGAGAACCATTAATTATAACATAATCGAACTCTTTGTACCTTTTAATCTCGCCCGCGGCGTTTTCAAGCCGCCTTTTTATGACCTCCGGCGTATCGCTTCCCCGCCCTTCCAGCCTCTGCTTCAAAACCCCCATCGAAGGCGGCATTATGAATATCAGGACTGCGCCGGGGAACTGCTTCCTTATCTGCGCGGCGCCCTGCGTATCTATATCCAGCAGGCAATCGGCCCCGCCGGCAAGCATCTCATCTATGGCTTTTTTTGATGTGCCGTAGTAATTATCATGCACCCTGGCCCATTCCAGGAACTCTCCTTTTGAGACCATCCGCTCGAATTCAGGCTGCGTGACAAAGTTATAGTGGACACCGTTTACCTCGCCCGGCCTGGGCTCCCTTGTTGTGTAGGAGACGGAAAATCTAATACCCGGCAGCGCCTCCATCAGCCCTTTGCAAAGGGTGCTCTTGCCCGCCCCGGACGGCGCGGAGATAACAAAAAGGTCCCCTTTTATAATGCCCACTTTACGGCGCTCACTCGGTAACGCCTTTGCCTGAAAACCTCTGCGCAAGCGTTTCAGCCTGCAGGGCGGAAAGTATGATGTGGTCGCTGTCGGTGATGATGATGGAGCGCGTGCGCCTGCCTTCGGTTGCGTCTATGAGCTTGCCCCTTTCCCTTGCCTCCTCACGAAGCCTCTTCATAGGGGCGGAGCCCGGCGTAACCACGGCCACTATCTTGGCAGCCGCAACAACGTTGCCAAAACCCACGTTTATAAGAACGGGGCTTAAATCCTCTTTACGCGTAATCATTGAAGGTTTTGTATCTGCTGCCTTATCCTTTCCACTTCCGACTTTAGCAGGATGGCCCTGTTCAGTATCTCCATCTCCACTGTCTTCGAGCATATGGTATTGGCCTCTCTGTTTAATTCCTGGAGTATGAAATCCAGCTCCCTGCCTATTTTATCACCGCTGCCAAGCAATTTGCCTATCTGGACGGTATAGCCCGAAATCCTGGTTACCTCCTCGGCTATATCGGCCTTCTCGGCCACAACGGAGGCCTCATGGAGCACCCGGGACTCGTCATACCCGGTTTCAGCCAGCATTGCCTTCATCCGTGCAACAAAAGCGGCCTTTATATTTTCAAGAGCAGCGGGAAGAAGGGCCTCTATGCCGTCCCTTAGCCGCCCTATTTCGTCAAGCCGCCCGGAAACATCGGTTTTTATGACCCGGCCTTCCTCAAGCCTCATGCGTTTTACCTGCACCAGCGCATCCTCGAATGCCTCAAGCAGGTCCGGCGCCTCGTGCGCGTGCTCCTCATGAACAAACAGCTCTTTAAGCCCGATAAGCTCCGCCATGCCAACGGGGTCGGGCAAAAGCAGCTCCTTCCTTAGCGAGTCCAGCGCGATATAAACCTCCTTGGCCCTGAAGGCGTTAAGCCTTGCCAGCATCCTTTCGCCGGTAAGATAGGCAAACACGTCGAACTTGCCGCGGGAAAAATGCTCCTTGATTTTGCCCCTCAGCTCCGCCTCTTTATCCACCAGCCCGTGCGGCAGCCTCATGTTGATTTCAAGGTGCTTGGAGTTGAGAGACCTTATCTCCACCTTGAAATCCCCTTTTTGCGCGGAACCGAACCCGGTCATTCCCTGAAGCATATGTGATAACTATAAACCAGGGGGGGCAAGGAGTCAAAGGAAGGGAGCGGAGAGCGGAGTTGGACGGGGCTTAAACATGGAAGAAGATGTTATGTTCTCACAGCACAGATATATATTGGCCCCTGTTTTGTTTTACAAACTACGCGCGTACAACTCTCATCAAAACTTACGGTAATACTCACATCGTCATTAGAACGACCAGGCACATCTGCACGTCTTATCCAATACCCCCCTCTTTTCTCCATTACCTTGTCACGAAATTCTTTAATATCTTCTGGATATGCGCCAAATATGAAATTTTCTGGTAAATTAAATAAAACTAGCCCCTTAAAATCATCTCCATTAATTGCGGATTTCGGCCCGCCAAGATTTAGAAAAAAATCACGACCTCCCTTGTTTTGCCTCGCTATATATTCTTTCCGTAATTTTGCTATTATTTCGCTTGGCTGCATCATTTGCTTGAATTAGTAGATGTAGATCGGGTTAGCGCAGCGTAACCCGGCACTTCCGTAAAATTATTTTCGTCCCCCAACTCATTCGCAAGTGGCCCCTCATCGGAAATCGTCGGATTGCGTTTCACTAATCCGACCTGCGCAATAAAATGCTGGTCGAAATCTTCACGATTATAACAGATTTGCAAAAGCTGTCAATGCGCATTGAAAAGTGTACCAATTATGGGCGTGAAGAAGTGTACCACCCAGGGGGGTTCCACCGGGGCTAGTACGAGGGGAGGCGGTTTTAGCAGAGAAATATTCGGGACACATCCCACATTATCGACGCATTTCTTTTTTGCCGCCCCTAAAATTCCAAAAGAAACCGACACGCTTATAACAAATTAGAGGATGTGGTGTACGGGAAGAATTATCGTATGCGTGGCGTGCCTCTAAAAACGTTTGTTTGAAGGGGGAGTCCTGCCCCGCCTTGGATGGCCAGAAGTGTTTTTCCCCGAAAGAACCCCGCGCGATTTCCACCCCTTTGTTCCAGTCCCCTGCTGTGTATAAATAGGGATCCATTCACAATAATATCCGCGATTGGAAAAATTGTCTGGGCTTCAGGGTTAGGCCTGCGCGCTTTTCTTCGGGACGAATTTCACCTGCACTTCATACCCCAAGGCATGAGCGATTTTTTTGAGAGTAGTAAAAGAAGCCCTTCCATAACCCGGGGATTCGAGTCTTGAAATGGCAGGTGTCTTTGTGCCGATTTTTTGCGCAAGCTGGGCCTGCGTCATCTTGGCCTTTGTCCTGGCCCTGATGACCTCGTTTGCAATCTGGAATTCTTCTCTCTGGGTCTCGTATTCTTTCCTGACCCCCTCATCCTTGAGCCATTCGGTTTTTATTTTTTTGAAATCTTTCAATTTCGCCATTTTCCTCTCCTTTTTTGTGAGGCTATTTACACGCCCAATATTTCATTCATCCTGGCAGCCGCAGTATCTATTTCCTTTTTTGGTGTCTTTTGCATTTTCTTGATAAAGCCATGCAATAAAACAATCCTCTGGCCGGTCATCGTAAAATAGAATACCCTTGCTATTCCGTCCTTGCCTTTGGCCCTGATTTCAAAAAGCTTTCCACGTATATGCTTAACATAAGGCTCTCTCACATTCTGGGGGCCATGCTCAATAAGCAGGTCCGTAATATTTATTATTCTGGCCTTAATGTCCGCCGGAATGTCGTTGAGCCATTTCTCTAGCCTTTCGTCAAAAACGACTGACCAACTCATTTTAAATATTAACAATATTGTTAATTACTGTCAAGTTGGCTTTTTTGAAGACGACAAATTTTCGAGTCGTAACCTTCCTGCTGGATGGGGTGAGTCTACGCTGACTTTAGGGCGTAATTTGCTACCTTAAAAGAATCTTTGTTCGGTTGGACTTGAAGGGGCTATCCGCGTCCCGGCCAAGGGATATTAATATAAGGCATATCAGATGAATCAAACACCGTCATGATGCCCCTGCAATCCCAAAATCATGACATGGAAATCATGAACTATGTCATATGGACAATGTCATGCTTTGGGGGTCTATGATACCTTCGTCAGGCGGGAACCTGTCTCAAAATTGGTTCTGAAGCGAAAGAGAGAGGAAATCATGGCAGACAAGGAGATGAGGGGAAACCGCCCGGAGGCGCAGCAGCGCTGCGTTGAGGACGGTTTTCCCTAATGGACACAGTATGCCGCGATTTCTGCCTCTTGCAGCCAGAAGCGCTTTTGAGACAGGTTCTACAACAGCCGTGACGGAAAGGAGATTTGAATGGACATCGAAAAGGAGTTGGTCCCAATGCTGCCCATCATAGGCGGCAAGGCCAGAACGAAAAGGGAAAAGATCAGGGAGGAAAAGAAGGAACTGGCCGTGGCGCTGCTGGAGGCCGGGCGCACATACAGGGAGATAGCGGAGGCCCTGGATATCGGTATAGCAAGCGTCCACAGGATAGCCAAGGAGCCTCATGAAAAAACCTTGCCGCTTGTTGAGGCAATAAAGGCGCGTTTCGCCGCCAAGCACTACCTTCTGGCCGACTATATTTTAAACGGGATTGAGGACTACAACATATGCAATTCCTCCCTTAAAGACAGGATAATTTGCGCCGCCATACTGGCCGACAAGGGCATGCAGATCGAGCAGGCCCAGAGGCGCCGGAAAACAGGCCAGGTGGGCGAAACGGAGGCTGTTGAGGCCAGGGCGGAAATAACCGGAGATGCCGGAATACCGCAAATACCGCAAACGGCAGGGCGGGTGAAACAGATGGAACAAATGGAACAAAAATTTAGCCGCAAGTGGCCGGAATAAAAGCAAACCCCCAAAATGGCCGGAACACATAAAAAGAAAGGGCCGGGCGGGGCGGCGCAACAAGCCATCACCTTTAGTGAAAGGTGACGCGAAGGGTTGACGTAAATGCAACCGCCCGCCTAAAATAGAATCCTATGTTTTTTATGGAAAAAACCGGAAAAGGCCGCGCCTGATGGCCACAACCAGTCCGGAAATCAAGCCTGCTGTAAAAAACACTCTGGCAGTCTATCTGATATTTGCCGTGTCCGGCGCATCCGCGCTCATTTACCAGGTGATCTGGACCAGGTGGCTTGGGCTTGTATTTGGCAACACCACATTATCGGTTTCAATAGTCCTGGGCAGCTTCATGCTGGGCCTGGCGCTTGGAAGCTGGATTGCCGGCAGGCTGATGCACTCCATAGAAAACCCGATGCGGCTCTATGCCTTTATGGAGATGGGTATCGGGATATTCGCCCTGCTGTTTCCCCTGTTTACCAGATTTACGGATTTTGTTTTTCCGCTGCTTGTGCATTCCGTATCGCTTAACTGGTACAGCCTGCTTGTAAGGGCAGTGCTTTCCATAGCGGTGCTGCTTGTGCCCACAACGTTCATGGGCACCACGCTGCCCCTGCTTACGGACTTTTTCCACAGAAGCCCCGTGCATACCCGCAACTGGCGGGTGGGGGTGCTTTACGCCGTCAATACGCTTGGGGCCGCGCTTGGAATAATAGCCGGCAGCTTTATACTGATCGAGGCCATCGGGGTGCTGGATACCACGCGCGCCGCGGCGGCGCTGAACTTTATCGTGGCGGCTACCGGATATGCGCTTTCCCGCCGGGTTGCTCTCGAAAAAAATGACACCCCGGCAAAGGGCGGCAGGGGCCTTACCGGCGAGGGCAAATTTGCCGTTGCGGCGATTACGGCAAGCGGGTTCCTGGCGCTGGCTTCCGAGGTGCTTTGGACCAGGACGATGGAGACGGTGATAGGCAGCTCCACTTACGCCTTTGCCTCCATCGTGCTT
The DNA here is from genome assembly GCA_021788025.1 of Nitrospirota bacterium. GTDB lineage: Bacteria > Nitrospirota > Thermodesulfovibrionia > Thermodesulfovibrionales > JdFR-88 > JAKAKS01. Next base: position 8,942 of record JAJYLE010000030.1, on the reverse strand, counting down.
TTATATCTTGTTGGCATAGCCGTTGGAAGCTGGATAATGTCGCTTTTTGCAAGCCGCCTTAAAAACCTGCCGGTATGGCTTGCCTTCATGCTTCTGGCGATGGGGATATGGAAGGTAATCTCGATATGGCTTTTCGAGGCAATCAGGAACTCGATGGCAGGTTACAGCAGCATGCTGGTTTCCATATGGACCATATTCGGCCATTATTTTGAAGTGGTTGCCGTCCTCTTTCCGCTGGCGCTGTTTTCCGGCGCGTGCTTTCCCCTGGCCACCCGGATAATAGATCCCGAATCCGAAGACGCCAAGGGCGCGCTGGTTGCCAGGGCCTACGCATGGAACACCATAGGCGCTTTGGCAGGGTCGTTTGCCGCCGGTTTTGTGATGGCGCCTAATCTCGGATACCTCAACGCCATCTACATGCTTGCGGCCCTTTACTGCCTGGCAGCGGCTGCCGCATTTGGATTTTTGTTTTTCACGAAATGGGAGGTATCGTACAGAACGCCGCTTGCGTCCTCGCTGGGCGGCATTGCAATCGTGTTTACGGCGGTTTCCTTTACGGGCGCGCAGGACAGTAATTACACCGCAAGCCTCTTCAAAAATCATCCGGAGTATACAATTCCGTTTCAGAAGCCTGGCCTGCAGGGGATAACCACCGTCCTTAAAAACCGGTTCTCCACTTTCAGGGACAAGCTCTTTGTAAACGGCATAGGCATGACCATCAAGACCACCGATACAAAGATGATGGCCCATTTTCCGATGATGTTGCAGGCGGACCCGGAAAACACCCTGGTAATATGTTTTGGAATGGGCACCACCTACCGCTCGGCGCTTACCTGGGGCAAAAAGGTCACCGTGGTTGAGCTTGCCAAAGAGGTGGTGGAGGCCATGAATTATTTTTACCCGGACGCAGCGGAGGTGAAGGCCAACCCCAATGGCAGGATAGTAATCAACGACGGGCGGAATTTCCTTAAGCTCACCAGGCAGAAGTTCAATGTTATAACGATAGACCCGCCGCCGCCCATCGATGCAGCCGGGGTAAACAGCCTGCATTCCAGGGAGTTCTTCGAACTGGCCGCAAAGCACCTCAAAGAAGGCGGCATCATGGCGTTCTGGATACCGCGCCCCGGGCCAATGACCGGCGTGGACAGCAAGAAGACCGTTGCCCTGCTTATCGGGACTTTCAGCAGGGTTTTCCCGTATACATACATTCATAACAGTTTTGACGGTGATGGTTTGCACGTGCTGGGCTCGTTTGAGCCAATAGATTTTTCGCCAAACCTGATTATGAGCAGGCTTGCCGCCAACCCTGCCGCTTTAAAAGATATTACCGAATGGGAAAAGGTCCCGGCCTCATTCTACACCTCCGGATGGGTGCAGGTGCCGCAGGGCATGATCAAGTGGCCCAGCAATACCGACGACAAGCCTTACCTGGAGTTCTATTTCTTAAGGACGCTCATGAGCGGGCAGCTGAAATATCATCCGCCCCTTTTCGGTAAGCTGGACTATTAAAGCGGAAACGGCTTAAAGCAAATCGCCACGGCTGACCGTATCTATCCGCACCTTGCCAATGCGCTCCGGAAGCACCATCCTGACCTCTCCTGCCAGCACCTTTTTGTCCAGCGTCATTGCATTGGCAATGTCACGGCGCTTTAACAGCCCCTTGGGCAGGCTGGAAGGCAGGCCATAGGCCTCGACAACGGATTGTATCTGCTCCACTTCCGGGCGTGTTATGAGGCCCTTTCTGCTTGCGATCTCCGCCTCCGCGCACATCCCGATTGCCACCGCCTCGCCGTGAAGATATTTTTTGTAATTGGTAAGGGTCTCTATCGCGTGGCCTACGGTATGGCCGTAATTGAGAATGGCCCTGAGCCCGGATTCACGCTCGTCCCGGCTTACAACCTGCGCCTTTGTCCGGCAGCTGGCAGCCACAATGTGCGTAAGCTCCGCGGGCCGCTGGCGCTTGACAGCTTCGGCATTGTCCCGCAGGTAACTGAAGAACCTGCGGTCTTTTATTACTCCGTACTTGATCACTTCCGCCATGCCCGCAGGCAATTCCCTGGGCGGCAAGGTTTTAAGAGTTTCGGTATCTATCCAGACAAGCGAAGGCTGCCAGAAAGCCCCTATCATGTTTTTGCCGAGGGGATGGTTTACGCCGGTTTTCCCACCCACGGAGCTGTCCACCTGCGCCAGAAGCGTGGTTGGCACCTGAACGAACCTGATGCCCCTCATGTAGGCGGACGCCGCAAACCCGGCTATATCGCCCACAACGCCCCCGCCCAGGGCGACTATGAAGGAGGCCCTCTCAAGCCTGGCCTTTAGCATTTTCCCCCATATCAGCTCCGCGCTCTTCAAGGTCTTGTAACGCTCTCCGTCCGGGATAAGCACGGTAATTACCTGGTACCCGGCGCGCCGTAGGGATTTTTCCACGGCTTTGCCGTAGATGGCATGTACAGTGGGATTGCTGACCAGTGCGGCCTTCCCCGTTTTGGAAAGGTTTTCTGAAATCGCGCCGCCCAGCCCGGGGAGAATGCCGCTTCCAATCACGATGCGGTAACTGCGCTTGCCAAGCTCTACGTTTATATTTTCCGCGTAGGCCAAGTCAGGCTATCTCCTCAAGTATCTCCCTGGCCACTTCCGCCGGGGTCTTCTGCTCGGTGTTTATCATCAGGTCGCAATTTTTATAATAAGGCTCCCTTGAGGCAAGCAGTTCCTTAATCCTGCCCAAGGGGTCGTCCACTTTTAGTAGCGGCCTTTCCGTGCTGTGCCTTATCCGCTCGAATATCACGCCGGCCCCGGCGCTCAGGCAAACCACAACGCCCCTGGCCCGCAGAAGTTCCATGTTTTCGCCTTTAAGTACCGCGCCGCCCCCAGTTGAGATTATCACCCTGTTTTGCGAGGAGGCTTTCCTTATCTCCTGCGTCTCGATCTCCCGGAACCGTGGCTCGCCCATTGTAGCAAAGATATCGTTAATACTCATGCCAGCGGTTTTTACGATCTCCAAGTCTACGTCGATGACCCGTCTTCCCGTAATCGAAGCCAGTTCCGAGGCAACAGCAGTCTTGCCGGTGCCCATGAACCCTGTGAGGCAGATGTTAAGGTTAGAAATCCTGGACCTGTTTCCTGTAGGCATTGTAATTGCGGATTACCTCGGCCATGCTGTCGCCGCCTGTTTTTTCGAGCAGGGCTTCCGCCGTCACCAGCGCAGACATGGCCTCCGCCACTACTGATGCTGCCGGCACGGCGCAAACGTCCGAACGTTCGTAGGCTGCGGCAAAGGCTTTTCTTGTAGAGATATCGACGGAGCGCAAAGGTCTTTTAAGAGTTGGAATGGGCTTCATCGATGCGTTAAGGATAACAGGCATGCCGTTGGTCATTCCGCCTTCAATCCCGCCCATGTTGTTTGTGTTGCGGAAGTAAGATTTGTCTTTCCCGCTGTAAAATATCTCGTCCATCACCTGTGAGCCTTTCATGCCCGCAAGCTCCGCGCCGCCGCCCACGGAGACGGCCTTTATCGCCTGTATGGACATCAGCGCGCGGGCGTACAGGCCGTCAAGTTTCCTGTCCCACTGAACATGGCTTCCAAGCCCCGCAGGCGCTCCGGCAATAAACACCGTGAACGTGCCGCCAACGGTATCGCCCCTGGCGGAAGCCCGGTCTACTGCCTGCTTCATAAGCTCCGTGGCTTTTGCATCTGGGCATCGAAGAAGGGATTTTTCCGCCTTTTGAAAAAGCCTGGCCAGGTGGTCTTCATTTTTGTGCACAGGTGTTATCCGGGCCTCTACTGCCGCAACGGAAGTAACATAGCTGCCGGTCCTTATGCCCAGTTCCTGAAGCAGACTTTTTGCCACCGCCCCAAGCGCCACGCGGGCCGCCGTCTCCCTGGCGCTTGAGCGCTCCAGTATATTGCGAATATCCTTATGTGCGTATTTAAGTGCGCCGGGCAGGTCTGCATGTCCAGGACGCGGCCTGGTAACCGGCGGCACGGAACCGTCGAACTCCTGGTCTTCGGACATCGCCGCCTGCCAGTTCTCCCAGTCCTTATTGCGGATCAGCAGACTTATGGGAGAGCCCAGGGTTTTCCCCCACCGCACGCCCGAAATTATCTCCGCCCTGTCTGTTTCTATCTTCATTCTGCCGCCCCGGCCGTATCCGCCCTGCCTTCTGCGAAGCTCCAGGTTTATAAAATCGGCGGCCATCGGCAATCCGGCTGGTATGCCTTCGATAAGGGCGATAAGCCCTTTACCGTGTGATTCTCCAGATGTGAAAAACCGCAGCATTGGATATTATAACCGAATTGCCTGTGCCGGATTCATTGTTATGGAAACAAAAACCTGAAAAAAAAGGCCGGGCCAAAAGCCCGGCCTTTTTTATTTTTTGAACTGAAAACTAGCTCTGGTCCGCCTTTACTATCTTAGGCGTAATCAGTATTAGAAGCTCCTGCGGGTTGGGGCCGGTCTCGGTCCTGTCCTTGAAAAACAGGTTTAAAAGAGGTATTTTGCTAAGGAACGGGACCCCGGTATCCGTGGTGCTTCTTGAATCTGTGTATATCCCGCCCAGCACCAGCGTTTCACCATCTTTTACAAGCGCCTGCGTAGTCACGTTCTTCCTGTTAATGGCATACCCTTGCGGGGTGAGGTCGCCCAGGCTGTCGTTGGCTGCCGTAACCTTCAAAAGCACATAGCCGTCCGGCGTAATCCGCGGGGTTACCTGCAGATTCAGGTTTGCATTTACGAACTGTGTGGATGTGCCTGAAGCGCTTGTGGTCTGCACCGGTATGCTTGTGCCCTGCTGTATGCTTGCGGCCTGGTTGTCAAGAGTCAGCACCCGCGGGTTGGCCAGGCTTCTTGATTTGCCAACGGTCTCAAGCGCGTTAAGCGATATTTGCAGCGAGAGCGCATTTGCGGTGCCCAGGAAGAAACTGGCGCCTGAAAAAGGAGCAACTGCCGTACCCGCCGTGGGCCCTGCTGCAAGGACCGGGGTATTAACAGAGAACTGCGCTCCCTGCCCTCCGGTGCCGTTAGAGAACCCGCCAAAATTGGCCGTACCGCCCCACTGGATCCCGAGGCTTTTTGCATATGAACTGCTTACTTCCACTATCTGGGCCTCGATCATAACCTGCTTCTGGGCAACATCCATTATTTTTACCAGCTTCTCGATCTTGGCGATCTGCGTGGGGGTGTCCTTGATTATCAGCGAGTTTGTCCTTATGTCCTGGGTTATATTTCCCCTGTTGCTTAGCAGTTTGGCATTGATTATGGCCGAAGTAATGTCCGCTGCCTGGGCGTAGCTGAGCCTTATTACAGACTGAACAACCGGCTCGGTGCTGGCCTCTGCCTCTTCTAGGCTCTGTTTTTCCTTGTCCCATGTTGCAAACTGTGAAAGAGGGGCTATGGTCATGACATTGCCGTCAACTCTTTTGCCAAGGCCAAAGGTATCCAGAAGAATATTCAGCGCCTGCTCCCAGGGAACATCCTTGAGTTTCAGCGTGATCGTGCCATGTACGCTGGGGTGCACTACCATGTTATACCCGCTTACTTCCCCCAGCAGCATGAATATAGGCACTATATCCGCGTTCTGGAAATCAAGAGATATACGCTGCTGGCCTTTTGGCGCTGCGGGGGCCTGCGCCGTTACAGGAGCGGATGCGGAGGGCGCTGCGGCCGGCTTGGCAACCTCTTCGGCTGCGGGAACTTCGGCTCTTGCAGGCGCCGCCATAGTGAGCGTAAGGGTGTCCCCTTTGGTCAGCACATCGTATTTAGTATTGCGTGTGGTGTCCAGGACAACTCTCACCTTGTCCGAATAGCTTCCTGTCCTTATGTCCCTGACCGGCTGGATCATTACCGCCGGCAGCGCCGCCTTCAGACGCACCTTCGGGACGTCTACAACTATTCTGCCCGGCAGAGAGAAGACGCCGGGATTTATCGCGCCGTTGCCTGTCAAAACTAATTTTACATTGCCGTTTTCCCGCTTAAGCGAGATGGAGCTTATGTATGTGGCAGGCGCCAGTTTTTCCGGTTTGAGAGCGGGCGCTGCCGCGTTTCCCACACCTGTTCTGGCCCCGGCCTCCGCTGCCGTCTGTGCCTGCCCGGTGGTATTGGATACTGCTGGGCTGGCTGCTGCCGTTGCTATGGGCAGAACATTCAGAACAAACCTGCCTTTTTTGTATAACGGCTTTACGTCCGAAGGGTTTGCAAGTATTATCTCGGCTTTAGTAGCGCCTTTTTCCGCAGAGATATTGATCTGGGTAAGCCCGCTGCTTTTGGATGCGTGCGTGCCCGTAAACGCACCGGGGTCCACCCCGGGCAATTCCACTATAACCCTGTAGGGATCAGCCTTATAAATAGTGTAGGTAAAAGGACCGTCGATATTGAACTGCACAGAATTGTCCTTTATATCGACGCCCTTCAGTTTGGCCGTACCGACGGCAAAGGCCGCGGGTGCCGCCAGGAAAAAAAGCGCCAGGAATACAACAACGGCCCTCTTGGTCATCGGTTATTCCTCCTCCTTACGGAGCCTTAGAGTAACTGCGTTATTATGCTTTACGCCTTTGAAATCCGGTATGGATTCAACAATAGTTACTGAATTGCGCGATATGCGGACCACCCGCCCGCCGTTTACCCCGGCCACGGTGCCTATGCGCAAGTCGTAGTATTTGCCATTTGGCAGTTTAACCATGGCATATCTATGTCCGCTGATCACGACCGCCTCAAGCTGGAAATCAGACAGATCGTACTCCTCAAGCGGTATGGCTATCTTTCTTTTCTTATTTGCCTGGGCCTGCTTTTGCACATAGACAAGCGAAAGGAACGGGTCCCTGCGGCCATCGGCATTGTACTCGAATGTCTCATCTTCCGGCTTCACCGGGGACGAGTTTGCAATAGCCGGGGCGGGGGCCGCTGCGTTTAAGACCGCCTTCCCAGCAACGGCAACGGGTTTCCCAGGTTTGCCGGGCGCAGGCGATGTTGCGCCGCCCGCCGTGGCTGCAATAGCCAGGGCCATAAGTGGCGGGAGCGCGATCAACCAATTCTTTTTCATTTCTCTTTAGTCAACCCCCCCTCTTCTGCGGCCGTGAACGTAACGGCAGTGAAACTTATGCTGAGGACAGCCTCATTCCCCTTGGGGGCGGGAGAGTTCATTTTGATGTCCGTTATATTTACTATCCTTTTCAGCTTGGTAAGGTCGCTGAAGAATTTACCAAGGTGATGGTAACTGCCGTTCATCGTCACGCTGACGGGCACCCGGTAAACTATCTTGCTCTTGTCCAGACTCCTGCCGCTTGGTCTCCAGGAGTTTATCAGCAGGTCATCCTGCAGCGCCTTGTCAGATACCTGCGACAGCAGCTGAGAGACTTCTTTTTCTTCAGGCAGCTGCTCACTTAATTGCTTAAGCCTGTTCCTTAAATCCTGGTTTTTCTGTATCAGGCTGGGCAGCTGGGCCGTCGTGCTCTGCGCAGTTGATATTTGTGTCATCTGGGCCGCAATATCCGCCTTTTTTGATTTTATCTGCTTGATTTTGGGGCGGAGCACCAAAAAGCTGAATACCAGCGCAAAAACCAGCGCCGGAACAATGGCTATCGCTATCCTGGCGGGCTTGGATACTTTATCTAATGATAGCTTGGGCAGTTCAGCCATTCCAGGGTTTTACCTTCATTGTCAGATTGAAACTGAACGCCTCCGCTCCATCCACTGTGGTCCGGTTGGTGCCGCTCAGGTACACGTCGGAAAACAGGGGGGAGGCCTTCAGGCTCTGGACAAAATTGACCACGTCTTCGTTTGTATATCCCATACCGCTCATTGTAACATCGGTGTCGCTGATATTCAGGCTTTGCAGCCACACCCCGTCTGTAAGCCTGGCGCTTATCTCCGCAAGCATCCGCACAGGATGGGACTGGTTCTTCTTTAATTCCTCTATTACCTTTTTTCTTTCATCGTATTTTTTATTAAGGCTCTCGTAATTTTTTACCTCGGTAATCTTGGCCTGAAGCTGGTTGATTGCCTGCGCGTTTGCCGCCTTCTGCGCATCATAGTCCTTGATCTTGCCTTTCAGGAAATGGCCCAGATAAAAACTGACTACCGCCGATAGCACCAGCAAAACCGCACACGCAACAAGAAAACCTGGTACCGGCTTGGGTTTCTTCCTCTTCTTCCTGGTTGGCAGCAGGTTAATTTTTATCATCTGTCGAAGGGCCTCCTCAAGGCAAGCCCAACCGCCACGGCGGCAAGAGGCGCAATCTCGTCTATATAGCCGCGGTCGAACCTTTTTGGGATGTTTATGGTCTTGAACGGCTCGGCAATCAAAACCTCGATGCCCGCTTTATCGCCAAGGGTCTTGTAAAAATCTTTCAGAAGCGCCCCGCCGCCGGAAAGCACAATTTGCGAGACTTCCTCATGGAAGGTGGTAGTCTGGAAGTACTCTATGGAACGCGTTATCTCATTCAATATCTCCTCGCTGGAAGCGGTCATTATATGCTGAGCGGCCTCCGGCGAGACGCCTTCCACATCCAGCCCCTTTTCAATCCTTTCGGCGTTCTCATATGAAACATTGAACTCTTTCTGAAGGGCTTCGGTAACCACATTAAGCCCCATGGAACTGTCCCTTGTAAAAACGGAAACCCCGTTTTTTACCATATTAAGATTGACTGCCCTGGCCCCCACGTTTACAAGGGCAATGTTCTTGCCGGGCTCAATCTGGTAATTGATCTCGTACATGTTGCTTAAGGCAAACGCGTCCACGTCCACTATTATCGGGTTGAGTCCTGCTTCCTTAACCACGGTCACATACTCGTTGATGATGTCCTTTTTCACGGCAACCAGCATAACATCCATCTGGCCCGGTTCATCTTTGGGGCCCAGTATCTGGAAGTCCAGGACAACGTCTTCGATATCGAAAGGGACGTATTGTTCCGCCTCAAATTTGATGAACTCGCCAAGCTCATCCTCCCC
>JAJYLE010000029.1 GCA_021788025.1 Nitrospirota bacterium | reverse complement strand
CAATGTTCCGGTATCCGCTGACCCAGCTTACCGTATCAGCTGAAGCAGCAAAGTAATCACCATATCCGTAATGAAGCCCATTTTGATCGAGGAACCGTGCCAGCGCGGATGCCCCCTGGTCATTCACCTTTGCCGCTTTTTCCCAGGCCACCGGGTCGCTTGCCACCCCGGCCGCCATGAAAATAAGAACCCAGATAGACGCGGCCGCGCGGAAAATAACCGGCAGGTCCGCCCAGCGAAACGCAAAGACAAACACGGCGATTACAAGCAGGCCATAATAGACGTTTACCAGGTACCTGAACCTGTAAGGGCCGGCATCCACCAATAAAAATAAAAACGCGGCAGACATGATAAGAATCGAACAGAGGAAAAAACCGGCGATCATTGCCTGCCGGGCCTGCAAGTACTTAATCCGCAGCGCCAGCCAGCGAAACGATTCGAAAGCAAGAACAAGGCTGATAATAATGAAGAGCGTTCCCGCTATATGGTTGCACGCCAAAATTTGCCCACTGGGCAAGAATGCGTCAACTGCGGCAATATACGAATGGACATTGGCAAACATCCGGACAGGGGAGGATATAAATTGAATGCTGCCCTTTGAAAGAAAAGACGCCAGTCCCAGGAGCCTGGTGTAGGCAAGCGCCCAACCGGCAGCTATCCCTAAAAGAAGGTTGCGCGACTGGCGGCGATGGCCCTTGCCTTTAACGGACATGACGGACAGGACCAAGACAAGGGGCATTGAGCATGCCGCGTTGAACCAGGGGTCCGAAACTGCGGCAATAAAGGTTATGCAGGCCAATATGAAGGCGCATAATCCGCTGAGCTTCTCTATTCCGTAGGCTGCGGTGATCACGGCAATGAAGGTCCAAGCCATTGATGTATTGTGGCAGACGGTATAGGCCAGCAAACCTTTTTTCATGGCGTGTTCACCCGCGAACAACCCAAGGCACAGGGCAACAAGCGCGGCCAGCGACCATCTTCCAAGCAAAAACCTTGTCATAATGGCCAGCAGCAATGCGTTTACAACAAAAAAGGCCCACCCAAGCCCAAGCACCGTATATCCGTTAAGACCAAAAACATAATAGGCCAGGAAAACCAGAGGGGCCGGGGAGAAGAGCCAGTTGTCCTGATCGAAATTCCACGACCTGAAGAAATCAAGACCGTGCTCCCGCCATCCATGCCAGAGCATTGGGAAAAAGGCCGCATCTCCGTCCAATGAGTAAGCCTTGAAGGTGTAATGAAAACTGGTCCACAGCCCAAAGGCAACGGCCAGAAGAAGCGCCGCAATCAGAAGTTTTTTAAAAGCCCCCATATGCCGGATATTATAAAATATGTTTCTGAATGCCCGCCAAGCGCGAAGGGCCGCTCTTCCGTTTTTTAACCGTCTTATGCCTGGCCATTAGCAATACCAAAACCCGGCGGCATGCGTCTTGGAAGCTCTACTTGAAATCCCCGCAGCCGGTTGGGCCGGCATGCGCTGGGTCCATCATCTGGGCCTTCTTAAACATATCTTCAGCCGCGGCGGGGTTTCCTGTACGGCAAAGAAGGCCTGCAAGTTCCCTGGCAATACCGGCGTTTGGCATTACGGCAAGTACTGTCCTGTATTCCCCTATCGCGGCATCCGGATCCCCAAGCGCCAGATACGCCCTGGCAAGCCGGTAATGGATGCCGGGCGTATCTGGCGCTCCATCGTTTATGGAGAGCGCCGTCCGGAAGACCTGCACCGCGGCCTCGTTTGCGCCTTTTTTCATTAAAGTGCCGCCCAGCTCGGAATAAGCCTTCATGTAATCCGGCTGAAGCGCAACGGCCTTGCGGAACGCGGCTATGGCCCCGTCCAGCAATCCCTTGTGCTCCAGTTCCACACCGTAGTTGTATTGCACAAAACCGTTGTCCGGGGTTTTAAGCGCCGCATCGGACCATACCGAAAAATCGTCCTTCCATACGTGGTTTCTCTCGAAGCTGGAGGCGGCGTAAAAGACCAGCAATGCCGCAAACAATCCCGGCACAACCTTTTTCAGGGTGCCTCTTCCGCCTCTGTAAACCCCGTCCAGAGCAAGCCCCGCGGCAAGCGCAAAGCCGATGGACGGCAGATAAAGATACCTCTCCGCAAACAGGAACTGTCCAAGCCCGTGCGATATGTATAAAGACGGGGCAAGCGGCAATAAGAAGAAAAGCCCGGCAAAAAAATACCTCCTGTCCCGCCGGAATGAAACGTAAAGCAAAAAAGCAAAAAGTGCGGCGGCCAATACAGGAATCACGAACGCCGCATTCACGGAACTGACAGGCTGGTAACCGTAGGCCGGATTCAGGCGGATGGGCACAAGCATCTTAAAAAGATACCTGGCAAAAAAACTGACGCCGGTCAGAAAAGCTGTTGCCGGCCCGATCTCCGGATGATAATTTATCCCGGCCATTCCAAGGTGCCCGGCCACCTCTGCCCGGAAATTGGCCGTAAGCCACCCTGCGGGCCCGTAGAATATGGCGTAAGTGCGCATACCCATATAAATGGCAAGGGCGCAAAAAAGAGGCGCGCACCTTGCAACAAATCCCCTTTTCCTGCCGCTTAAAAGCAGGTCGTAAGCCACAAAAACAAACGGGATGGTAACCGCTGGCTCCTTGCTGAAAAATGCCCCAAGCAGAAGGACCAGTTCCAGCGCAAAATATTTCAGATATCCTCTGCCGGGATAGGCGGCAAACACCAGGAAGGCCGCAAGCGAAAACATGGCGGCCAGCAGGTCCGGGTAGCCTCCCGCCCAGGCAACGGCCTCCACATGCACCGGCTGCGCGGCAAACACAAGCCCTGCCGCAAGAGGGCCAGCCCCCAGTGGACCAGTTCCCATAGGCCCGGGTGAAACTGGCCCGCCGTTGTTATATCTTCTAATCACCAGGCAGGCGGCGGCATAAACCAGAACGGAATTTATGGAATGCAAAAGCACGCTCAGCAGATGGTATCCACGCGCATCCAGCCCGAAGAGGCTGTATACGATCATATAGCCAAAATACATGAGAGGGCGGTAATAATTGGATGGCCTTCCGGTAAAGGCCCACACGTTGGACATAAAAACCCGCCCGGTATAGGAAAAACTCTTTATCCAGGGGTTATTTAAAATCTGAGCGGAATCGTCCCGGACAAAACAGTTGTTGATGGAATTGGAATAGATAATAAATGCAAAAATAAAGACCGCCAAGGCGTAAACCGGATTGAATGCGCCGGTGGCGCCGCCCTTAGTTTTTATCCGCATCAGGGAATGTCCCGGCCTTGTTTTTCTCCCGGGCCTTCTCAAGCGCAAGGGCCAGGTTGAACCGTACGGCGGCCTCTTCCGGGCCGGGCTGAAGCGCCATCCTGTACGCCCCGGCCGCTTTTAAGTAACTCCCTTCGGCAAAATATACGCCGCCCAGGTTGTTGTACGCCTCATGATAAAGCGGGTCCCTTGCTATTGCCGCCTTATAGGCCTCCTTGGCTAGCCCCGGCTCCCCTTCTTCCCAGAATGTGACCCCCAGATAATAATAGCTTTCTGCAAACCGGGGGTTGGCCCTGGTTGCCTGAAGGAACGATCCCTCGGCAAACACGTTTTCTTTTGCAGCAAGATACGCCTTGCCAAGGTAAAAGAAGGCCTCATAGTCCGAAGGGTCCAGCATAGCCGCTTTCTGGTAAAGCGTTATCGCCTTCTGTATATTGCCCGCCTTGTACTCCGCCACCCCCAGATTTACAAGCGGCACGTAACCATCAGGGGATTTCATTGCCGCATCGCTCCAAAGCGTAAGATCACTCTTCCATACCGGATTCCTGTAAACAGTGGCAACTGAAAGGAGCGCGGCAACCAGAACACCGGCTGTCAGCACGGTGTTTTTTGCCTTGCCGTTTGAGGCGGCAGCGGCAAACAGCCCGCCAACTGCCAGCGAAAACCCGGCAAGCGGGAAATACAGGTACCGCTCACCGAAGGCAACCCTGCCCAGCGCCGGGAAATAAAATACTGGCAGAAGGGGCAAAACAAGAAGGCAAAGCCCGAAGAATATCCGTTTGTCCTTATAAGCCGAAAAGCCCAGCATCGCGGCAAATACCAGAATAGCGGCACACCCTTCAATAGCCCTTGGGTCGGAAATAGAGAGCACCGGCTGGAAATTGTAGGCCACGTTCAGCCCTGCTGGCAGCAGCATCTTTGCCATGTACCTTGCAAAAAGAAACGGCGCGGAAAGCGCAGCCGGAAGCAGGCCCCCTACCGGCGGGTTTGGCTCTTTAAAGGCCACAAGGCCACCAAGGGCGTTAATCCGCAGGCCAAAATAGATGATAATGGCAACAGCCAGCGGCGCATATCTTTTCCAAAGCGGGGCGGCCTTTGCGGAATGCTGCCCCCTGCCTGAAATGATATCGAATAAGGGCACCGCCATCAGGAGCATCACCGCCGGTTCCTTGCTCAGCATTGCAAGCAGGAAAAATAAACCCTGAAGCCAGGGCGATTTTCTTTTTACAAGGAAAACAAGTGCGCAGAGCGAGAAAAAAGCCATCAGCAGGTCCGGTGAGCCGCCAATCCAGTCAACCGCCTCCGTATGGGCCGGGTGAACGGCAAAGATAATCCCGGCGGCAAGCGCGGCAGTTACCGGGTCCCCGGACAACCGTGGGTCAAGGCCAGCCTCCCTGAAGATGAAAAGGGCCAGCAGGAAAACAAGCAGGCTGTTTGCCGAGTGCAGCAGCAGGTTGGCAATATGAAAGCCCATCGGGCCGGGGCCAAACAGATGGTACACCACCATGTTAAGCAGGTGCATCACAGGTCTGTAATAATTGGACATCAGGCCGGGATGGAAACCCCACACCTCGGTCTTGAAAAAAGCGGGAATGTTCCTGAAATCCCCAAGCCACTGGTTCTGCACAATCTGGGCAAAGTCGTCATAAACAAACCCGTTGCCAAGCGAGTTCAGATAAACAGAGGCGGCCAGAAGCCCCACAAGCAGGGCGTATATGGCTTCCCGTGATCTTTTGCCGGTCAGCATAAAAAATTATAACTCACTTGCCTTTATTTCCCGCCGCCGCGCATAGCTTCACCAAGCCCGGCATACGCCTTTGTAAAACCGGGATCCAGCCTTATGGCCGTCTGGTACTGTTGCACCGCGGATTTCATGTCCCCTTCCAGCCGGAGCGCCTGTGCCAGATTGTAATGCGCATCGGGGCTGCCGGGGGCCAGCCTGGCAATGTTCGCGAGGGCGCCCGCGGCGTTTTTATAATCACGGGCGGAAAAATAGAGCTGCCCCAGGCCCGTGTATGCCGCCATGGAATCCGGATATACCGAAACCAGCGCCAGGTATGTCTGTATGGCCTTCTCCGGCTCCCCGGCCGCGCGGTACATCGCGGCAAGCCGCAGATAGGTTTCCGAATGCCTAGGGTCGGCCTTCAATGCCATTTGGTAAGCTTTCACGGCAAGGGCATATTTTTTAATCGTCTGGTAAGTCTGCCCTTCCAGCAGGTAAGCCTCATAGCGGGCCGGGTTGATGGATTCAGCCTTTTCAAACAGCGCTATGGCCTGGCCCGTATCTCCCATATTCCCGTACTCCACCCCCAGGTTCACCAGCGGCACGTACCCCATGGGGGACTTTTTCACGGCATCGCTCCACAGAGAGAAATTGCTCCTCCACACAGGCGCCCTGTGCATGGTGCCAAACGCAAAAAGCGCCGCAACCATAATCCCAGCGGCAATGGAAACGTGTTTTGCCTTCTTGTGGAAATAAGCAAACGCCCATCCTGCCGCCAATGCAAAGCCCACCGAGGGCAGATACAGGTATCTTTCCCCGAACACCAGGTCCCCAAGCGGCGCAAAATAAAGCGCCGGCAGAACCGGCATCGCTAACAGGCATAACGCAAAAAACACCTTCCTGTTTTTCCTGAATGAAATCGCAAGCAGGCCGGCAAACGCAAGAGCGGCTGAAAACCCCGCAATGGCGCGCGGGGAAAGGAAAGAGCGCACCGGGTGGAAATCGTAGGCAAGGTTCAGGTTCAGCGGCAAAATAAGCTTGGCCATGTATCTGGCAAAAAGATACGGCGCGTTTGCCGCCTCAAAAAGAAGACCCATCTCCGGATGGTTGTTGCCGGCGGTCAAACCGCCTAGCGCGTATATCCGCATAGCAAGATAAACCAGGGCGGCGGCAACAACCGGCATAAACCGGAAATACCACAGCGGCGCGTTTCGTTCTTTTAAAACCGGCCCGGCATCACCGGCATCAAGTGCGTATGCAAAAACAGGCAGGATAAAAATCAGTGTAATGGCGGGTTCCTTGCTCAGCATGGCCAGAAGAAAAAAAACGCCCTGCAGCACAGGGTTTTTCCTTGCCGCAAACAGCAGCATGGCCACAAGCGAAAAAAAGACAAGCATCAGGTCCGGGGAGCCGCCAATCCAGTCCACCGCCTCCGTATGCACAGGATGCACGGCAAACAGCACCCCGGCTGCAAGCGCGGCAACAATATCTTCGAACAGGGCCATGGCCAGCAGGAAAACAAGCAGGCTGTTTGCCGAGTGCAGCAGCAGGTTGGCAATATGATAGCCCAGCGGGTTCAGTCCGGAGAAAGGATATATAAGCATATTAAGAAGGTGCATCGTAGGCCTGTAAAAGCTGGACTTTACGGCTGTCTGGAAGCCCCACACCTCATGGGTAAGAACGGCAGGGATGTTTCTGAAATCTCTTATCCAGGGATTTTTAACAAGCTGGTTGGGGTCGTCATATACAAACCCGTTCCCGATGGAGTTTATATAAACCAGGGCGGCTAAAAGGACCAGTACCAGTGCGTAAACCGCCTTGCGCCGCGTTTCAGTCCGCATCAGGAATTATATCAACTAAAGCCCCAATGCTTCTATAAGCTCCGCCGTAACGCGATTAAGCAGGGCAAAACCCTTGCCCGTTGGCCTCAGCCTGCCCCCGGAGATTTCAAGCAGACCACCTCCAACAAACGGCTGGGCATGTTTCCCCAAATCAAGCTTATAGCCCTCAGCATCTTCCATATGCAGCCCCCGCGTGGTCCTGAGCCCCAGCAGAACGAACTCCCGCGCGGCCTCGTCAGGGCTTACAGGTTCAGACCTCTCCACAGGCAACCGCCCCTCATCCAGGGCCCGCGCGTATGCCTGCGGGTCCGTAACATTGCTCCATCTTGTCTCATTTTTAAACGAGTGTGCGGCAGCCCCAAGCCCTATGTATTCCCCTCGCGCCCAGTAGTTAAGATTATGGGCGGACTCCATTGCCGGCAGGCTGTAACTGGACACCTCATAGCGGGCATATCCAGCCTTCAGCAGCATCTCCTCTGCCCTCTGCTGCATCGCAAGCGCATCTTCCTCCCCCGGCATCACGGCATGGCCGCGCTCCAGTAGAGAATAAAGCGGAGTGCCTTCTTCGGGGGTAAGCTCGTAAAGGGACAAGTGCTCCGGCTGTAGGGAAAGCGCCTTTCCCACATTATGCTGCCAGCTTTCAATGCCCTGGCCGGGAATTGCGTAGATGAGGTCCAGGGATATATTCTGGAAGCCGGCCTGCCTGGCATCGCAAAAGGTGCGCTCTATTTCGGCCACGCCGTGCGGCCTGCCCAGAAATGCCAGTTCCCGCGCCGAAAAAGACTGAGCCCCTATGCTCAATCGGTTTACCCCGGCATCAAAGAGCAGCTTGAGCTTATCGGGGTTGCCGAATACCGGGTTCACCTCCACGGTAAACTCCCCGCCGGGCCGGAGGCTGAAATTCCTGCGCACCGCGCCCATGAGGATTTCCAGTTCCTTTATGCCAAGCGAGTTTGGCGTGCCGCCGCCGATGTACACGGTTTCAATTTCAGCCGTTCCCAATGCTATCATTTCTCCCGCCCTCCTCTGCGCCTCGGCTGAAAGGGCGCGGATGTACCGGCTGGCAAGCTGGCCATCAAACGGGACCGAGTGAAAATCGCAGTAGGCGCATTTTTTAAGGCAGAATGGAATATGGATATATAGCGACGGGGGTTTTATTTCTTTTTTGTCTTTTCCCAAACGGCGTCCATCTCCTCAAGGCCCATATCCGAAAGCCCGATGCCTCTTTTTTTGGCTTCCTTCTCTATCTCCCTGAACCGGGCTGAGAACTTGTTAACGGACTTGCCCAGCGCCTGTTCGGGGTCTATCCCGGCGTGCCTTGCAAGGTTTACAATCGAAAAGAGGATGTCACCAAGCTCCTCCTCCATCTCCGGCATGTCATTTTTGGACATGGCGGCCCCGAACTCGGCTATTTCCTCCTTGATCTTGGGCAAGACGTCCTTTGGCCCCTGCCAGTCGAAACCCACTCGCCCGGCCCGCTTCTGCACTTTAAACGCCCTCAGAAGGGCGGGCAGGCTTGCCGGGATGCCTTCCAGAATGCTGTGTTTTTGCTTTCCTTCTTTTTTCTTCAGCTCATGCCACCTTGAAAGCACGTCTTCCGCCGTGGCGGCCTGCTCCTGCCCGAAGACGTGCGGGTGCCTGGACACCATCTTCTCCGTTATGCGTTCCAGCACGTCTTCAATGCCAAACTGCCCTTTTTCAGAAGCTATCTCGGACTGGATGACCACCTGAAACAGAAGGTCCCCAAGCTCCTCGGACAACAGGCCCGGCTGGCCGCTGTCTATCGCCTCCAGCACCTCGTAGGCCTCTTCTATTATGTAGGGCTTAAGTGATGAGGGAGTCTGTTTTTTGTCCCACGGACAGCGGGCGCGCAGGTCTTTGGTTACTTCCGCAAGTCTTTCTAATTTTTCGCCGGCGCCCATTTTATATTTTAATCCATGCGCGCAATAAAAAACCCCGCGGCAGATGCCGCGGGGCATGTTTAAACTCCGCTTAAACTGGATTAGTCGTCATCTCTGCCGTGACCCCACCGGCCATGGCCGTGGTCATGGTCCCAGCCGCGGTGTTCGCCACGGTCATGCCAGTCTCCGCGTTCCCTTTCTCTGTCCCATTCTCTCCAGTGCCTTCTGAAATCACCGTATTCATACCTCTCGCCACGGTCCCTGCGCCAATCTCTTGGCAAACGGTAGAAAACCCTGGGCACATGACCGCGCGGCACAAACCTCCATGGGCCGTTGTAATAACCGGACCTGTACCAGTAGCCGCGGTCACGCCTGTACCATGACCCTCCGTAAAAGAAGATATCGGCCTGCACGCCCGGCACAAAGTAAACGGAGAGTCCGGGGATCACTGCCATTTCCGGCGGGCCGGGCATCACCACCGGCGGCGGAGGCGGAGGGGGCGCAACCGGCACACCCAAACCAATACCTATATTCAGGTTAACCCCGGCATAGCCAGCCGCCGGAATCAACAGCGCCGCTGCGGCAATTATCGCAATTATGAATTTTTTAGTTCTCATACGCTCGTCCTCCTTCTTTAATTTTATAACTTTCCCCAGGTATTTTCCCGGTTTTTTGCGTATTGACCCAATTTGAGGGCACTGCAAATAATGGCTGGAAAGCGGAGGTAACCTCTGTAACACAGGTCACAAAAACAGGATCAACGGAATAAATCGATTTCAGGGCCTAGGCCATCCCGGCCAGTTTTTCGGCTATCTGCACTGCATTGAGCGCCGCGCCCTTCTTGAGGTTGTCCGAGACCACCCACAGGTTGATCCCGTTTTCGATGGACTCGTCCTCCCTTATCCTGCCCACAAAGCTTTCGTCCTTGCCGGCGGCATATACAGGAAGGGGATAGATGTTTTTTCCAGGCGCGTCGTAAACCACAACCCCCGGCGCCGCGGAAAGTATGGCGCGGGTCTCATCCGGAGAAATCTTTTTGCGGGTCTCTATGTTCACGCTTTCGGAGTGCCCCCTGAAGACAGGCACCCTCACGCAAGTGGCGGTAACAGCTATGGAGTTGTCCCCCATTATCTTCTTGGTCTCTTCGACCATCTTCATCTCTTCCTTCGTGTAGCCGTTTCCCATGAACTTGTCTATGTGCGGCAGCACATTGAACGCTATCTGGTGCGGATACACGTTTTTTTCTATCTCCCTGAAGTTAAGCAGGTCAGTTGTCTGCTTGAGGAGCTCGTCCATGGCCTTCTTGCCTGTCCCCGATACAGCCTGGAACGTGGTGACAACCACCCTCTTTATTCCCGCGGCGTCATGAATAGGCTTTAACACTACTACCATCTGTATGGTGGAGCAATTGGGGTTTGCGATTATCCCCTTATGCTTTTTCAGGTCGCCTGGGTTAACCTCAGGCACAACCAGCGGCACCTCCGGGTCCATCCTCCACTGGCTGGAGTTGTCCACCACAACGCAGCCGCTTTTGGCCGCAACGGGGGCCCATATCTTCGAGCGCTCCGCGCCGGCGGAAAACAGTGCTATATCTATTCCCTTAAAGGAGTTTTCGTTAAGCGTTTCAACGGGGAACTCGGAGCCTCCGAATTCCAGCTTTATGCCTTCGGAGCGTTCGGACGCAAACAGCCTCAAGCCGCTTACCGGGAAATCCCTTTCCTCAAGCACCTTGATCATCTCGTTGCCAACGGCGCCGGTTGCGCCCACTACCGCCACTACGTATTTGTCCTTCCGCTTAAGCATCAAGCCGCTCCTTTTAAGAGATTATGCGCCGCCAAGGCAAACCTTATATTATCGGAAAGCCTGCCTGCGATTCAAGGCTGATGATTCAGCTGGAAGTTTTAAACAGGCAGGGAGGACCAGGTGCGTGCTATACAAATCCGGCATATGCGCGAAGGGCGTATATAACCGCGCCGGTTGCACCCACCTGAACCAGCCATGCAGTTATGCAAATTCCCGCGGCCTTGAGGGTGCTGCTG
Source organism: Nitrospirota bacterium (assembly GCA_021788025.1). GTDB lineage: Bacteria > Nitrospirota > Thermodesulfovibrionia > Thermodesulfovibrionales > JdFR-88 > JAKAKS01. The sequence goes on along the minus strand of JAJYLE010000029.1, from coordinate 10,095 downwards.
TATCTAAGGGACTGTTTTATTCCTATTATTGTGGCCGCTATCATCCACACAGCGGCTGCTAAAAAAACAGGGGCTCTCAGACCAGGCAGCAACTCCAGCACCCTGATCAGGCCCGGCGCGCTGGCAAACCCGGCAAACGTCAGCATCCGGACATAACCGGAAGTTGTCCTGCGCCCCGGAAACATTCTGGTACCCGCGAAATAGGCCACCAGCGTCCAGAGAAACCACCCGGCCAGGGCCGCCACAGTCCCTATCAGGAAAGCGGCAATGCCGCCGGACCGGGCATCGCCGATACCGGCGGCCACACCGGACAGGATTATTATGGCAACAGCTTGCCCCATGGCCTGCCCCCTGGGCGAAAGCTCATCGTAAACATAGGGGTCCAGCGCCGCCGCCCTTAATGCGCGGTTTAAGATTACGGGCATGGGGAAAAACCTCCAAATGAAATAATGGAAAGATGAAATTCCGCGGGCTTATAAAATTATAGCGGAATTCCGGGAAATGCCAATCCGCTGCAAATTGACAGTGCTAACCCTTTTCCATATACTCAGTAAATCCACTTTTTTCGCAAATTAAGGAGATAATTCCCATGGATTTTGGAATTAAAAACAGGCTCTCAAAGATATTCAATCCAAAAACGGGAAAAACCGTGATGCTTGCTGTGGACCACGGCTATTTCCAGGGCCCGACCACCGGGCTCAGGGACATGAAAAATATCGTACCGCTTGTCCCCCAGGCGGACTGCCTGTTTGCAACAAGGGGAATATTAAGGACATCAATAGACCCGGCGGTCAGGACCTCCGTCTGCCTGAGGGTATCTGGCGGCCCAAGCATCCTTGGTGAGCTGTCCAATGAGGACATTATAATATCCATGGAAGAGGCCCTCCGGCTGAACGCCTCGGGCGTGGGGATGTCCATATTCGTTGGCGCCAAGAACGAGGACAGGACCATCTCCAACCTGGGCAGGCTTGTAAACGAAGCCCAAAGGTACGGCATGCCCGTGCTGGCCATAACTGCGGTAGGCAAGGAGATGGCCCGCGATGCGCGGTATCTGGGGCTGGCATGCAGAATGGCGGCGGAGATAGGCGCAAATTTCGTAAAGACATATTATTGTGAAGACTTTCACAAGGTGGTGGAGGGCTGCCCTGTGCCGATAGTGATTGCCGGCGGAAAGAAGCTGCCTGAGATGGATGCCCTGAAAATGACATCGGGAGCAATCAAGGCCGGGGCAAAGGGTGTGGACATGGGCAGAAATATTTTCCAGAGTGACAGCCCGGTGGGCATGATGAAGGCGGTAAGGGCGATTGTGCACAAAGGGGTTTCGGTCGAAGAAGCCTTTGAAATATACCGCGCAGGCGGCAAATCTTTATCAGCGGAAACAATCGACGAAAAAATGGAAAAGGCGTAGGGTTTTTTTTTGAAAGTAGCCGTATATTACAGCAATACCGACCTGCGTATTGAAGAACGCCCTGTGCCCGCCATATCTGAAGACGAGATGCTTGTAAGGATGATGGCGTCGGGCATCTGCGGCACAGACGTAATGCAGTGGTACAGGCAGCAGAAGGCCCCGCGCGTCCTTGGGCATGAGATGGCCGGGGAGGTCGCCGCCGTGGGTGGCCGTGTAAAAGGCCTTAAGAAAGGCGACAGGGTTTTTGTTTCCCATCACGTCCCCTGCTATGAATGCCATCATTGCAAAACGGGGGGCTATACGGCATGCGAGGCGCTCCATACGGGCAATTACGAGCCGGGCGGGTTTTCGGAATACATACGCGTGCCGGCAATGAACGTAAAATACGGGACCCTTCAGCTTCCGGGAAAAGTAAGCTATGAAGAGGCGGCCATGATAGAGCCGCTTGCCTGTGTGATTGCCGGGCAAAAGCGCGCCGGAATAAAAAGCGGGCAAACTGTGCTTGTGCTAGGGTCCGGAATTTCGGGGCTTCTGCACATACAATTGGCCAAACTGAAAGGCGCCACCGTATTTGCAACCGATATAAGCGAATATCGCCTGGAAAAGGCCAGGGAATTGGGGGCGGACCATGTTTTCCATGCCAGCCGGTATTCGGCCGGCGCGCTTAAAAAAATTAATAACGGGAAGCTGGCTGACCGCGTGATCGTGTGCGCCGGGGCCAGCCAGGCCGTCCAGCAGGCGGTTTCATCTGTGGAAAGACTGGGGACCATCCTCTTTTTTGCTGTGCCGCGCGAGGAGATAAGCATACCTTCTACAACGTTCTGGAGAAACGAGATAACTGTAACATTCTCTTACGGCGCCGCTCCGGACGACCTCAAGGCGGCCCTTGCGCTTATTGAAAAAGGCGGCCTTGACGCAAAAAAAATGGTCACGCATACGATTGCGCTTCCGGACATTCAAAAAGGCTTTGCGCTGGCCGCCGGGGCATCGGAATCATTAAAAGTCGTTATTGTGCCGGACGCTTCCTCTTTCAGCCAGGAATGATTTTCAGATAGGTTCTTATTTGCAAGAGCAGTACCAAAGGCTGACGTTTTTTTCCTGGGTTAATGGTGGCGCTGCCTGCTTGGCTGTGCATTCGCCCAGTTTGTAGGCCAGTGCAACCTGATCGCACACGCTCTGGGCGGCGTCCCTATCTGGCGACGTAAACGGTTCAGTCTCTTTGCCGGTCAGCTGGGGCAGCCCGGCCTGCTTCTGTGCCACCAGTTTTTCAGGCCCCGTCTGCCCTTGTGAATTCATTGCCAGCGCCAGCACAATTGCCAGCACAAAAGACGCGATAAAAAAAATCGTGTTCTTCATCATGCCTCCGGATAGTTAAGGGGGGAGCCATAAAAAAATTTTACAGCTCCAATTTTTGTATGTTTACGCCTATGTGTCGCACTCGCAATGATAGATCTGCACGTTTTTGGCCCTGTCTTTTGCGGCCACACAGTTATCTGATCATGGGCGGTGGCTGCCTGGCCGCATACAACGTTGGCGATGCTTTGGCTTTTGTGGCCTTCGGTCAGCGCAGGCATCTGCTTTGCGGGCGCATTAAGAATATTGCCAGGCTGGGCGCTTGCCACATGAGGGAACGCAAAAGCCGCAAGTGGGGCAAACACTAACACATTTTTAAATGCGCCTCCTTTCCATATGGAAGCGGAGCAGGACAAATTCAAGCGGTTTTCCCCAGGCCCAAAAATATAGTTCCATACTGCTTCCCCCGGAAGGAATGCGGGCGTAAAAACCGCATTCCTTCAAAACCGCCGGACTCATCAGCCGCCCTATTTGCAGTTGCAGTGATAGGTCTGTACGTTTGTAGGAGCAGCTTCATTCCTGTAGCCAGCCCATTGCACCTTGTTATTGGCGCTGGCCACCTGGTCGCATATATTCTGCGCATCACTCATGCTTGAGGCCTCGAAATTGCTGGACTGCGTCCCTGTAAGTGTGGGCAATTGCGCTGACGGAGCATTCGTCATTCCACCGTAGTTTCCCTGGGCCATTACCATCGGAGCAAACGCAAACATCGATACTAACAGTGCCAGACCAAGAGTCTTCTTCATCTCAGTGTCCTCCTATTTGCATTTATCTGCATTCACAGTGATAAGTCACCACGTTTTCCGGGGGCGCTTCATTCTTAATGGCCGTGCAGCTGGTTTTATTGTTGGCGCCGGCAACCTGGTCGCATACGTTCTGAGCATCACTATTGCTGGCGGCCTCAAAATTGTCGGACTGCGGCCCTGTTAGCGTCGGCAGTCCGGCTGCGGGCGCATTCATCATGCCGCTGTCCTGGGCCATTGCCATGGGGGCAAATGCAAATGCCATCACAAATGCTGCCAGAACAAGGATCTTCTTCATTTTCAGGGGCCCTCCATTTCCCCGGTTCAGTTTTTAAAACGGCCGGAAAACGGGCCTCTACCTGCAATCGCAGTGATAGGTCACCACGTTTTCAGGGTTGGCTTCGTTTTTTACGGCCGTGCAGCTGGTTTTATTATTGGCGCTGGCCACCTGGTCGCATACGCTCTGCGCATCGCTCAGGCTGGCAGCCTCAAAATTGGACGTTTGCGGCCCGGCAAGCGTAGGCAATTGCCCGGATGCGGGGGCATTATACATTTCAGTCTGGGCAATGGCCGCCGTGGCAAACGCGAGAATAACTGCTAAAACAGGCAGAACAAGCATCTTTTTCTTTTTCATTTCAGCATCCTCCTTTTGTTGGCCCGGAGGGAAACGGGAATTACCCCGCTGCCCTCCGGCCGTTTACGGCTTCTAATATCCGCTGCCAGGATTGGTTGCTCCCGGGGTATTTTCCATGCCCGGCGTGTTCATCGCGCCGCCAGGCGTGTTCATGTCGCCGGACGGGTTTGTAACACCGCCGGAGGTGCCGCCGCTTTCGTCACCACCACCCCCCATGCCCTGGGCGAATGCGGCCCCCGCCAGAAGGCCAAGCACAAATACAGTTGCCAGAACGGTTTTCAATTTCTTCATCTCTACTCTCCTTTTTCCGTATTTGGGCGATATCCAGGCCCTGAAAACAGCATGGCGGCCTTGCCGTAACTTTCCGGATAGATTTTGCTTCGGACCGAACTTAAAGATTCAGGACTTAACAGGATATGGGTTTACGCCCTTATCCACTTTTTAGCAAAGGCGCGGACGGCTGTCAAGTCACGCAATCAGGCATTTGCACTTGTGATTGACAAGGGTCCGGCCTTTGTATAAACTCGGTTAACTCCGGGGTTGGAGCTGAAAAAACGGGAGGCGCGCTGGAAAAATAAAATGCCCGAGTACAACGCAGGCACATTCGAAGTAAAGCGGCTGGACATACTGGACAGCCATGGCAATTCAGACCGCGCCCTCATGCCTTCTCTTGGAGAGCCGGAAATAAAAGAGATCTATCGTCGCCTTGTCCTTGCCCGTGCTTTTGACCAGCGGGTGCTGGCGCTTCAGAGGGAAGGCAGGATGGGTACGTACGCATCAATACTTGGGCAAGAGGCGTCGCAGGTGGCAAGCGCCTATGCCGCCGGAAACGGCGCGCGGGTGTTCCCTTCTTACAGGGAGACAGGCACGCTGATAGCGCTTGGTTATCCGCTTTACATGCTGTTTCAGTACTGGAGCGGCGATGAACGGGGAATGAAGGTGCCCGAGGGCATGAACGTATTTCCCATCTGCATTTCGGTTTCCTCCCATGTGCCGCACGCAGTTGGCGCGGCTATGGCTGCCCGGATAAAAAAGGAGCCCGTGCCGTCCGTGGCCTATTTTGGCGACGGGGCCACTTCCAAAGGGGATTTCCACGAGGGCGCAAACATGGCCGGGGCATTCAATCTGCCCGTGGTGCTTATCTGCCAGAACAACCAGTGGGCCATATCCCTTCCGCGCTCCAGGCAGAGCGCGGCCGCCACGCTGGCGCAGAAGGCAATAGCTTACGGATTCGATGGCATCCAGGTGGATGGAAACGATGTCTTCGCCGTATATACCGCCGTAAAACGGGCGCTGGACAAAGCCCGCAACGGCAAAGGCCCAACATTGATAGAGTGCTTCACTTACAGGTTGTCAGACCATACTACCGCAGACAACGCCTCCCGGTACAGAAGCGCCGATGAGGTGGAGCGCTGGAAGAAACTGGACCCGCTGGCGCGCCTGGGCAAGTTCATGGAAAAAGAAAACATGATGCCATCTGGCTACGCGGAGGAAGCCGCCCGCCAGGCAACAGCTGAGGTTGACGAAGGGTTCAAAAAATACGAGGAGGCCGGCCCCCCTTCACCAGAAGATATGTTCCGGAACACCTTTAAAACGCCTGCGGCCGGGCAGATGAAACAGCTTGGGAGTTTTTCCGGTGGCAAATAAAACGGTAAACATGGTTGAGGCCCTGAACATGGCCCTTGCAGGGGAGATGGAGAGGGATTCTAACGTAGTAATACTGGGCGAAGACGTTGGAGTGGACGGCGGGGTGTTCCGGGTTACAGCGGGCCTTTACGGCAAGTTCGGCCCGGAGCGGGTCATGGACACTCCGCTTGCGGAATCCGGCATTGTTGGCATGGCCATAGGCATGGCGGCCTTCGGGCTTGTGCCTGTTGCCGAGATACAGTTCATGGGATTTCTTTACCCGGCCTTTGACCAGCTTATATCCAACGCCTCGCGGATACGCGCAAGAAGCAGGGGCAGATACGGTTGCCCGATGGTTGTAAGGACGCCGTATGGCGGGGGCATCAAGGCCATCGAACTGCACTCCGAAAGCGCCGAGGCCGCCTTTTGCCACATACCGGGGCTCAAGGTTGTTGTGCCGTCATCACCCTATACCGCAAAAGGGCTTCTGGCGGCCGCCGTCAGGGACCCGGACCCGGTCCTGTTTCTGGAGCCCACAAGGCTTTACCGGCTTATCAAGGAGGAAGTGCCGGAGGAGCCCTTCACCATTCCTCTTGGGAAGGCCAGGCTTGTAAAAGAAGGCAGGAACGCCACGCTGATCTCCTGGGGCAGCATGCTTCAAAAGACCATAAAGGCGGCCGAAGCCTATGACGTTGATGTGATAGACCTTATGACTTTAAGCCCCTACGATGAAGATGCGGTGCTTGCCTCAGTAAAAAAGACGGGCCGTGCCGTTATTATTCAGGAGGCCCCAAGAAACTGCGGTTTTGCCTCCGAGGTGGCCGCGGGCATTGCTGAGAAGGCGATACTGTCCCTGAAGGCCCCGGTAATAAGGGTGGCCGGGTATGACGTTGTGCTGCCGTTTCCCAAGCTGGAAGATTTTTATATCCCCAACCAGCGCAGGATCACGGACGCCATAGAGGAGGTGCTAAAGTACTGATGCCATATGAATTCAGGCTGCCGGACCTTGGCGAAGGCATAACGGAAGCTGAGATAAGGAAGTGGCTTGTAAAGGAAGGCGATGTTGTAGCGGAGCACCAGAGCGTGCTTGAAGTAGAGACCGACAAGGCTGTGGCCGAGGTCCCGTCGCCCAAGGCGGGCAAGGTTTTGAAACTGGGCAAGGAAGAAGGGGAGATCGCCCACGTTGGGGACATCCTGCTGGTGCTGGAGACCGTGGAGGCAAAGGCGGCAGAAAAACCAGCCGGAATGCCTGCGGCTGAAACGGCAAAGCCTGAGATCCCTGAAGCACCTCAAACAAAGCCTGAGGAAAAAGAGCGCGAATCGGTTACAGTTATGGGCACCCTGCCGGAGGCTGGCGAAGAGGAGCCCGTGCTTGCCCTGCCCGCAGCAAGGGCGCTTGCAAAGGAGATGGGCTTTGCGGATTTAAGAAAAATAAGAGGCTCCGGCCCAGGCGGGGCGATAACCAGAGAGGACGTACTCCGGCATTCAAGGGAAAAGACCTTTAAGGCTGATGAGGACGGCTTCGGCCCGGTGGAGCGCGTGCCGCTCAGGGGCTTGAGAAGGACCATTTCAAAAAATATGGTTGCAGCCCAGAGGGCAACCGCCTTTGTCACCGGCATGGAAGAAGCGGACGTAACAGACCTGTGGGAGCTGAGGGAAAGGGAAAAAGGCGCGCTCAAAAAAGCCGGCCTGCACCTCACATTTCTGCCATTTTTTATTAAGGCGGCCCAGCACGCTTTAAGGGAGTTCCCGGCCCTCAACGCCGCCATGGATGACCAGCAAGAAGAGATTGTGCTTAAGAAGTATTACAATTTCGGCATCGCCGTGGCCACGCCCGAGGGGTTGATGGTCCCTGTGCTAAAGGACGTGGACAAGAAAACGATTATGGAGCTTTCCAAGGAGATAGAGGACCTCTCCGGCAAGGCAAGAGACAGGAAAATTGCGCTGGAAGACCTTAAAGGCAACAGCTTCACCATAACCAATTACGGCCACTTCGGCGGGTTCTTTGCAACCCCGATAATAAACGCGCCGGATACGGCCATACTGGGCACGGGGCGCATAGCTGAAAAGCCGTGGGTATATAAAAACAAAATAGAGATAAGAAAGATACTGCACCTCTCTCTCACCTTCGACCACCGCGTCACGGACGGGGCCGAGGCCGCCCAGTTCCTTACCAGGGTGGTCCAGTTACTTGAGGACCCGGCCCTCATATTCATTGAAAGTGCTTGAGAACCTTTTTGCCCCAGGAAGCGTCTGTCTTGTAGGGGCTTCCCACTCCGAAGACAAGCTGGGAGGCGTTGTCCTGAAAAACCTCCTAGGCAAAAGGGACCTGAAGATATACCCGGTCAACCCCGGATATGACAGCCTGATGGGTGTGCCCGCGCTCAGGGAAATTTCCGCGCTGCCGGGGGCGGACCTGGCGATTATAATAAGACCCGCCCCAGAGGTTTCCGGGATACTTCAGGAACTGAAAGGCAAAACCCGTTTCGCAATAATCGTAAGCGCCGGGTTTTCCGAAGCGGGCCATGGCGATTTGCAGGAGGAGGTCAAAAAAACGGCCGCTTCAGCCGGAATTCAAATACTCGGCCCAAACTGCATGGGCATATACAACACGGCAAACGGCCTGGACACATTCATACTCCCGGCAGACAGGGTGCCAAGGCCAAAAAAAGGCAATATCGGTTTTACAACCCAAAGCGGCGCGGTCCTCAGCCTTATATTTGAATATTTTCACGCTTCCGGCACGGGCGTATCCGCGGCGGCCCACTACGGCAACGCCGCAGGCCTGGACGAGTGCGATTTCTATTCATATTTTGCCGGCGATAAAAACACCAAGGCCGTTATCTCCTACCTGGAGTCCATAAAGGACGGCAGGCGGTTTTTGGAAAGCGCCGGAAAACTTGCGGCTGAAGGGAAGCCTCTTCTTGTTCTGAAAGCTGGTAAAGGCCAGGCAGGGCAAAGCGCCGCGTTCTCACACACTGGGCGGCTGGCGGGCAGTTACGGGGTGTTCTCATCTGTTTTAAGGCAGTTTGGCATAACGGAGGCAATGGACCTTGAGGAGCTTGCGGATGGGGCCAAGGGATTGTCTGTTTCAAACGCCAATCCCCTTAAAGCCGCCGGGCGGAAAATCCTTGTGCTTACAAACGGAGGCGGCGCGGGCGTGCTTGCCTCCGATGAGTTCGCCAGGCGCGGCATCGAACTGCCGCCGCTGCCGGCGGAAAGCGAACGGCGGCTACGGGAAAAGCTGCCGGACTTTTACGGGTTTGGAAACCCGTTTGACCTTACCGCGCAGGTGCGGGACGAAGACTACGGCGTTGTTCTGGATGAATTGCACCCTCATTACGACGGGTTTTTGATCATCGCCCTTTCGGCGGTGCGCGGGATAACGGAAGGGCTGGCGCGAATACTGGCCGGGTTCAGTTTAGCAACCGTAAAACCCGTGGTGCTGCACATCGGGACGGACCCGGTTGCTGGAACAATTGCGGCCGGGGCCGAGGCCGCGGGCATACCAGCCTTCTCCACTCCGGAACGGGCCGCGAAGGTTTTGGGGGTGCTGCTTGGCGGAAGTTAGAAAGGAACTGGAAACTCTTTTGTCACTTGCCCCCGGTAAAAAAATTTTACTGGAGCGCGAACTGAAACCGTTTCTTAAAGGATTGGGGCTTAACGTACCAAAAGGCATTTTTATAAAGGGAAAGAAAAAGCTGGTTATAAGGTCGATAAGCCTCCGTTTCCCTCTGGTGGTAAAGGCTATAACACGGGACTTCCGTTCTAAAACGGAAGCTGACGCGATAATTACGTGTATCGGAAATCTGGAACAACTGAACTCCGCGGCGCATCGTCTTACAGATGTAAAAGGGGCTGAGGGGGTTTTGATTGAAGAGATGGTGCAGGGCGGGATTGAAGCCGCAATCGGCGGGGCGATAGACCCGCAGTTTGGCCCGGTAGTGATGTTCGGGCTTGGCGGGTTTTTCATCGAGCTTGCAAAAGACGTTGCCTTCGCCCCCGCCCCGGTTGATGAAGCTGGCGCTATGAAACTGGCCTACAGCATTAAAGCCGCAGACGCGCTCAAGGGGATCAGAGGCAAACCGCCTGTAAGCGAAGCCGCCCTTTCGAGGGCGATAGTAACGGTTTCCGAGATCATCTCAACCGGGCTTCTGTCCGAGATCACGCTAAATCCCGTCTCGCTTTTTCACGACAAGACCGTTGTGCTGGATGCGAAGGCGGTGAGAGGGTTAAGTTAGCAACTATCAAATAGTTGCAAATTCTTTTCTCTTGCGCTATTATAATTCATGAGCAAGGCAGGCAAGTTGTTGCAGCGTTTCCTGTCGAAG